>CAJAWH010000056.1 GCA_903945605.1 uncultured Methylococcaceae bacterium
TCCATTGCCATGCCCGCTTTGGAGGCTTTGCAGGGGATTGATGCAGCTTTGGAACGGTTGGGGTGATGCCTAATATAAACACATTAACAACGTTGTCAGTCATTTAAATTTACAAGGATACCTTTATGCAAGCAACAGCAACACCTTTAGTTCAATTATTTGGCGGTTATCAACAATTTACCATGCCCATCTTTCAGCGTCCCTATAGCTGGCGAACGGATCACTGCAAAACCCTATTTGAAGATATTATAAGAATTGGACACACTCCAAATCCATCACAACATTTTATCGGTTCTGTAGTGTATCTTCCGCAAGGTATGAATACAACTGGATTGATTCAGTATAGAGTAATTGATGGTCAACAACGGCTAACGACAGTTACTTTACTAGTTGCAGCCTTGGTGGGTTTTTACAGAAATCAAGACAATCAAAATCGTGTTAATTTAAACAATTTAGGATTCAATGAACAATACTTAATAAACAATTACTTACTAAATGCTGGCTTAAATCCAACACAGTACAAGCTGACACTAACTGGGTCTGATAGCTATGATTTAATTTGCCTATTAAATAATATTATTACTAATGTTCCATATATTGGAAATGGCCAATCAAATATTAAAATTAATTATGATAATTTTGGTGGATGGATAACAATTCAAAATGTTATCCATATTTATAAAGGCTTAACTGATTTACATATAGTTAATGTAATGCTGGATAACAATGATAATCCGCAACTTATTTTTGAAAGCCTGAATAGTACAGGATTAGATTTAACACAAGCCGACCTAATCAGAAATTTTGTGTTGATGGGGCAGCAAGCGGCTAACCAGATTTTGCTATATAATAATTATTGGCTTCCTATGGAAAGCAGCTTTGGAAACCATTATGAGAAAAGCTTTAATTCTTTTGTTCGTGATTATTTGACCGTAGAAACGGGATATATTTCAAAGATTAATGCTGTCTACAAAGATTTCAAGCACTATGCCCATGGTAAGGGTACACAACAATTAGTAATAAATATTTATAAGTATTCAACGTACTATATAAATATAGCACTTGATCAAGAGCCTGACCCCAATTTAAAGAATGCTTTTAAACGCATTTCTCAACTCGATGTGAGAGCATGTTATCCATTTTTACTGAAAGTTTATGATGATTATAGTGCTGACGTAATAAATGCAGGTGATTTTGACACAATAGTCTGCTTAGTTGAAAACTACATTTTCCGGCGTACCATTTGTGGCTTGCCTTCCAATAGCTTAAATAAAATTTTCGCTGATCTTTATGGTCAAGCTGACCCAATCAATGGAACTAACTATCTTCAGAGCATTAAGAATGCCTTTTCTGTCTTAAAAGACAATAAACGATTCCCTGATGATACTGAGTTCGAAACTTGCTTTATTACTATACCTGTTTATAACTTAAGCAGCTGTAGATATATGTTAGAGCGTCTTGAAAAACATGGCAATCAAATTTACGGTAATACTACAAACTGTTCAATTGAACATATTATGCCACAAACCCTAAACAGTGGCTGGCAACAAATGTTGGGTGCTAATTGGAAAAACGATCACGATAAATATATTCATAACATTGGCAATCTAACATTAACAGGCACTAGTGCTAATGCTGCATTAGGTAATATATCTTTTTCAAACAAACAAGCATTCATTCCAGATGGTTTTGATAGATCGCCGTTCAGATTAACTTATGATTATTTTTCATTACGAAGCAGTCATATTCAAAATTGGAATGCTACATACATAGAACAACGAGCTAACATACTGTCTAAAAGAGCATTAACAATTTGGTTCGGACCTTAATAGTACATTGCTAAGCAAATAATACACAAAAGTGGCCGCACGATAACCGTAACAGCGGCACAATACGCTGGCACTATGCGGCCTACCGATTGCGTGTATCCGATATAAAGCCAAGGCTTGGCTTATAGTCGGCATGCTCACGACAAAACATAATCAGTGGCAGCACCATCTGCATCTTGCAAGCCTGCCTGCCCGTCCATGCCCAATTGGCTAGCCCGTTGGATAATCTCGGCCAGCCCCGGCACTAGCGGGTAATGCGCCAATTGCGCCAAGGCCACCCAGGCCGATTCGGTAACATCGGTGGCGGCAATCAAGTCAAGGTGGTTAGCATCGGTCAGGCGGGCCAGAAAGTCGATGATGACATAATGGAAGCCTTCGCTGCGCCGCTCCACCACGGCGATTATGCCCGCCAACTCGACAGCCAGCCCCGTTTCTTCCCTAACTTCGCGGCGGCACGCTTCAGCCAAGCTTTCATTGGCTTGTTGTTTGCCGCCGGGTATGGACCACCAACCTGCTGCAGGTGGTTGTCCGCGTTTGATCAACAAGACTTTGCCTTGCGGGTCAAAAACGACGGCAGCCACGCCAATGGCAGGGATGGGTGGCGGGTTGTGGTCGGTGTCCGGCATATATCAGTCCGCCAATTCAATAAAACCATGCAAGCCGCGTTTGGATTTTACCGCCAGCCAGTCTTTCAATAATTTAAGCTCTTCGGTTTCTTCAAGGCCATCCAAACTTTTGCGTTTTTTCAACAAGCGGAATGCTGCTTGTAAAATATTGTAACGTTCGCCGATAACCCCTGCCCGTCTGAGGCCGATGGTGTTCAAGCGGTAATGTTTGGCGGGACGGCCGCCAATCAGCATGAAGGGGATGACATCCATGTTAAGGCCGGTGGTGCCTTGCACAATGGCAAACGAACCGATCCGGCAAAATTGGTGGGCCACCACGGCCCCGCCCATAAACACTTTGTCACCTACTTCGACATGACCGCCAATGGCGACATTGTTGGCAAAGATGGTTTGGTTACCCACTATGCAATCATGGGCGACGTGGCTGTTGTTCATAAAAAAACAACCCGAGCCAATACGGGTTTCGCCGTGTTCTTTAGAGGCGCGGTGTGCGGTGAAGCCTTCCCTAAAAACGTTGTTGTCACCAATACGCAACGATGACGGGGTTTCTGGCTTAAAGCCAGTGTCTTGCGGCAGGCCACCCAATACCGCATGGGGATGCAGGATGTTGCCGTTGCCCATAATGACGTGGCTATGGACAACCGCATGGGCGCCGACTTGGCAATGGTCGCCCAGTACAGCGCCGGATTCTAGCACGGCAAACGGCCCGACGGTGGTGTGTTCGCCCAAGGTCACGTCAGGGGCGATATAAGCGGTGGGGTGGATGAGTGGGGTCATGATTAGCCTCGTGGGTGAAATTGTGAGTGTAAATCTTTTAGGCGTTCGCGGGCAATGTGGGTGTAAATTTGGGTGCTGGACAGGTCGGCATGGCCCAACAGCAATTGTACTACGCGCAAGTCCGCACCGTGGTTGAGCAGGTGGGTGGCGAAAGCGTGCCGTAGGGTGTGCGGCGACAGGTTTTTGGTAATACCGGCCTTTTTGGCGTAGCGTTTGATGATGTGCCAAAATGCTTGGCGGGTCATGGCGCCGCCCCTGCGGGTGACAAACAAGTAATCGCTGTGCCGTTCGCCCAAGATGATGCCACGGGCTTGGCTGAGGTAGCGTTCCAACCACGCTATAGCTTCTTCACCCACCGGCACCAAGCGTTCTTTATTGCCTTTGCCGGTGATTCTGACTAAGCCTTGGCGGACACTGACCTGGGAAAATTGCAGGTTGACCAGTTCTGACACGCGCAATCCGGTGGCATAGAGCATTTCTAGCATGGTTTTGTCGCGGATGCCCAAATGATGGGATTGTTCCGGCGCGTCCAGCAATAATTCCACGTCTTGCTCTGACAGAGATATGGGCAGGGGCTTGCCGAGTTTTGGCGATTCTATCAGGGCGGTGGGGTCAATCTTGATAAGGTTTTCGCGGATCAGGTAGCCATAAAAACTACGCAAGCATGACAATAGGCGGGCGGAGGAACGGCTGCTGATGCCTGTTTTGACACGGCTGCCCAGAAATTCGACCAAGGTGGCGTAATCGGCTTCGGGCAGGGAGCGGGTGTTGAGCCACTGGGCAAAAATCCTGAGGTCGCTGCCATAGGCGGACAGGGTGTTTTGGCTTAGCCCCTGTTCCATCCATAGCGCATCAAGGAATTGGTCGATCAGGTCGGTGGCGGCGCTCATGCTTTGCTGCTTATAGCTAGATTAAAGCTTGCTTCATAAGCCAGTAGGCGGGCTTTTATGGCCATTAAGGCACCCGTTGTTTGCCCGCAATAGCCACCTGGGCCGTGAGCGGCAACGACGCGATGGCAGGGGATGAACAACGGGTAGGGGTTGTCCCGGCAAGCATTGCCGACGGGGCGGGCGGCGGAGCCTATCTGGCTGGCTAGGGCGGCGTAACTGAGGGTTTCACCAAGGGCGGTGGCGCTGAGTTGCTGCCAAACCTTGCGTCGATAGCTGCTGCCTTGTTCCAGTAAGGTGATGGTAAAGATTGTGTGTGGGTTTTGCCAATAGCTTGACAATAATTGTTGCAGCGGATGGTTGGCTGTTGGGGCTAATGCCGTGCTTGCATCAGTTGGGCTGATGAGCCAATCGGCACGGGTGATGGTGTTGTTGCTCATGGTCACCAGCAAATCGCCAGCGGGGGTGTTGAGTGTCAACAGGTTTTCTGGGCCGGCGCAGTGTGTGGTCCATTGGATGACGAAGGGCATGGGGGGCGGTGTTATCAGTAATCGGTTGTGCTTATTATACGAAACCCGCACCGGATAGGCCTGGATTGTTTTTACCACAGAACACTGTTGCCCGGCATTCCGCCAAGCTTCTTACAAGCCCTATTGCTGTCGGCAAAAAAACGCCCAAAAAAAGGGCTGATGGCAATATGCCATCAGCCCTGATTGTGTTACTCGCCTAGGCGGTCAAAACCGCCGCCGCGCCTATCAACCATTAATGAGGTAATGGACAAAAATACTGCCTGCATAACCGGCAGCAATAGCGGGAGTCCATTTCAAATGGCTAAAGAAGGTGTATTTGTGGTTGGATTGGCCCATTAAAGCCACACCCGCCGCAGAACCCACCGACAATAACGAACCACCCACACCGGCAGTCAAGGTCACCAACAACCATTGGTACAAGTCCATATCCAAGCCCATGTTCAAAACCGCGAACATGACGGGGATATTGTCAACAATGGCAGAAATCAAACCGACCATGATGTTGGCGGTAGTGGCGCCTAAGCCGTCGTACATGGCACCGGACAATAATTCCAAATAGCCAATGTAACCCAAACCGCCCACGGCAAACACCACACCAAAGAAGAACAACAACGTGTCCCATTCCGCATGCATGACCCGGGCGAAAATATCAAAACCTTCTTCGCCAGCTGGGGTATGGTTTTTCTTGATGTAATAGCCAAACAGCATCAACGCCGACAAGCCCACCATCATACCCATGAAAGGCGGCAAATGCAGGGCTTGCTTAAAGCTGACCGCAGTGGCGATAGTCAACAGAAACATCACACAGATTTGAATGGCGCCGGGCTTTAATTGCACGGCTTCTTCACTGGTTTCTTTGGGCTGCTCATTAGGCACGGCAAAATACATGATCGCCGCCGGAATGGCGTAGTTGGCTACGGAAGGTATGAACAATTTGAAGAAATCAAAGAATTCGGCATAACCCGCTTGCCAAACCATCAAAGTGGTGATGTCGCCGAACGGACAGAATGCACCGCCCGCATTGGCGGCAACCACCAAGTTGACAAAACCGATGCTGACAAATTTTTCATTGTCGGCGCCCACTGCCAATACAACTGCACCCACCAATAGCGCGGCGGTCAGGTTGTCGGCGACCGCAGACAAGAAGAATGTGATGATGCCAGTGATCAAAAACAATTGGCGGTAGCCAAACTGCCTTCTGACCAACCAAGAACGCAGCGCCTCAAACACATTGCGCTCAGCCATACTGTTGATGTAGGTCATGGCCACCAACAAAAACAGCATCAGTTCGGCATATTCTTTCAGGTCATGCTCGAACGCCTCATGCATTTGTTCGGTTGGCACGCCTTTTTGCGATGCCAAGATAGAAGCATGTGCCCAGATAATACCCGCCGCCAAAATCACCGGCTTGGATTTACGCATGTGGGTAAATTCTTCAGTCATCACAAACGCATAGGCAATGACAAAAATCAGCACGGTGAAAATACCCCGCTCTGTCCCGGTCATATCCAGTGTTTCAAGCCCTTCGGCCATTGCTACGCCCGGCGCTAGCACGGCCAATAACAATACAAACAGAAAACGAACCACAATATCCCCCTAAACCTTTTAATAGTTAAAAAAACTGTTATGAAAAATTCAAACGAACAATAGTATCCCAACTAATAAATTTTGTCATTTTAAGTAGCTGAGTATATGATTGAGCATCGATATTATTGGCCCTAAAAAAACACACACACTTCTGCATGTACCAGTATAACCTTATAGACCAAACCCTTGTTGATCAACGGGTAGCCCAGTTCAGACGACAAACCGAACAATACTTGAACGGCGAGCTGACGGAAGACCAATTCCGCGCTTTGCGCCTACGCAACGGCCTGTATGTCCAAATCCACGCGCCCATGTTGCGGGTCGCCGTGCCTTATGGCTTGCTCAGTGCCCAACAGTTGCGCAAACTGGCGCATATCGCCCGCACCTATGATAAAAGCTATTGCCATTTGACCACAAGGCAAAATGTCCAATTCAATTGGCCCAAGTTGGAGCAAGTGCCCGATATTCTGGCAGAATTGGCCACCGTTCAGATGCACGCCATACAAACCAGCGGCAACTGTATGCGCAACACCACCACCGACCCCCTTGCCGGTGTCTGTATCGACGAAATTGAAGACCCACGCCCCTATTGCGAGCTGATCCGCCAATGGACTACCTTGCACCCTGAGTTTGATTATTTGCCCAGGAAATTTAAAATTGCCGTCAGTGGTGCAGCCAATGACCGTGCCGCCACCCAATTCCATGACATTGGTGTGCATCTGGTCAAAAATGACGCGGGCGACATTGGTTTTAGCATTTTAGTCGGCGGTGGCCTAGGCCGGACACCGGTTATCGGACAAGTGATGCGCCCCTATTTGGAGAAAAA
This sequence comes from uncultured Methylococcaceae bacterium, assembly GCA_903945605.1. Classification (GTDB taxonomy): domain Bacteria; phylum Pseudomonadota; class Gammaproteobacteria; order Methylococcales; family Methylomonadaceae; genus Methylovulum. The sequence goes on from CAJAWH010000056.1 coordinate 7,063, forward strand.
ACACCTGCTGTCGTATCTGGAGGCCATTCTCAGGATTTATAATCTGTTTGGCAGGCGCGACAACAAATACAAGGCCCGTATCAAAATATTGGTGAAAGAAACCGGCCTTGACAGCTTTACTGAAATGGTCGAAGCGGAATGGCAGCTGATCAAAGACGGCATGGAATTGGACGAACAGCGTATCAGCGAGATAAAAGGGCATTTTACCGCACCGGATTACGACCCCAGCGCACCACAAGACAGCAGCCTTGCCCAGCAGCAAGCGCAACACCCTGCCTTTGCCACTTGGTACAAACACAACACCACCGACCACAAAATACCCGGCTACCGTGCCGTATACCTGTCTGTAAAAGCACCGGATGTGCCACCGGGCGACCTGACTGACAGCCAACTGGAGGCTATTGCCGATTTGGCGGAACGTTACAGCTTTGGCGAAGTACGCAGCACACACCGCCAGAACTTGGTTTTTGCCGATGTCAAACAAGCTGATCTGTTTGCCTTGTGGCAACAACTGGACGCTTTACACTTGGCAACCGCCAACATCGGCACCGCCACCGACATTATTTGCTGCCCCGGACTGGATTTTTGTTCACTTGCCAATGCCGGTTCAATTGGCATCACCAAAGAAATCAACGCAGCACTGGATAACATGGACTACCTGCATGACATTGGTGATGTAAAAATCAACATTTCCGGCTGCATGAACGGCTGTGCCCACCAAAGTGTCGGGCATATCGGTATTCTGGGGGTCGATAAAAAAGGCACTGAGTGGTACCAAATCACTTTGGGCGGTTCTTCCGAAAACGAGGCCGCCATTGGTGAACGCCTAGGGCCTGCCGTGGCTAAGGATGAAGTGACCCAAGCAATCACCACTATTTTGGCGGTCTATGTCGAGCAACGCCAAGAAGAAGAATCTTTCTTGGCTATGGTACAACGCGTGGGCATCGACCCATTTAAGGAGCAGGTTTATGCAACTCATTAAAAACAAAACAGTCACTGACGACAACTGGAATTTTATCAGCGATGGCGCCGCATTGGACAAGGGCGATATTTGCGTCAGCCTGGCACGATGGCAACAAATCAAGCCTGAGTTGCTCAGCCATACCGGTAAGCTAGGGGTGCGGATTGGCCCTGCCGATAGTGTTGCCGAGCTTGCCGACGACCTGCCCAAGCTTGATTTGATTGAACTGGATTTCCCTGACTTTGCCGATGGCAGGCTGTTTTCCCATGCCTGGCTATTGCGCGGACGTTACGGCTTTAAGGGCGAATTGCGGGCAACCGGACACTTTATGCCCGACCAAGTGTTTTACTTGTCACGGGTGGGCATTGATGCCTTTAAACCGGCAGACAGCGCTTATTTGCCTAAAGTGCTTGAGAATTTGCACGATTTTACGGTCAATTACCAGCAGTCGATAGTGAATTGACGGACAGTGCGGCGGGTAACCAACTGTCAGCTGATATGGCCCAAAGGGCGATTTCTCCATAGACACCTGCAAGACACACATGCAAGACACGCCAGATCAGTATTGCGCCATATTTTCAACCCGAAACACTTGGTCTGGTTCAATTTTTTGCTTTGCCTCAATGTAGCGCATCAGCCAAAAACGGCCGTCATCTTGTAGGGTCAGCATCAGCGGCTTGCCGTAGAGCTTATGTCCCGCGCTGATTTTTTCCAGAATCTCTTCGCTGTTGACAGGGTGGTGTCTGGTAGGTTGTTTAGGCTTGCCAGCACGTCGGGGTTAATTTTGGGCAGATACCATACAGTGCTGTTGTCCAGTGCCAGTTGTTGGTGGGGCGTGTCGGCTTGGTAAGGTGACAGGCTGGTGCTGTGAATCAGGCAGAGGGCGGGTGTTGGATGCTGTTGAACAAGGTTTCGGTGGGATAGCGGCGGCTACGCAAGTAGGCAAAACTGCCGCCCAAGCCGTACGGCCTCGCCTTTTTTGTTGCTGTAGCCGCCCATCACCTGCCTGACCCGTTCGGCACAGACATCGCGGCAGAGGTTTTTGTCGGGTTGTTCTTCACTGGCTTCGATGCTGGACACGAGGATAAAACGGCGCTTGCCGCCGTCTTCGGCATTGAGCTTTTGCACGGCATGGGTGGTGCCGCTGCCTGCGAAAAAGTCTAGGATGATATCATCCTTATTAGGTGATCCTTGCAGGATTAATTCCAAAACCAAGTCCGAAGGTTTTGGAAAATCAAAAGCCTTGGTTTCAAAAATATCTTCAAGCTCTCGGGTGCCATGATAGGTAAAAAGTTGGTTGCCAACAATTGATTGAGGAGTATCCAGTAAATTCAGATTTCATTTCCTTAAGAAACACCTTAACTCTTGGCCTCCCTGTTATTTTTCCGGTCAAAGAATTCTTTCTTCAGCAATCAGCGATGCCATGCGACTCTTATCAAATCGCCACCCTTGTTTTGGTTTGCCATAGTTAATGCCAGTCTCAGGATGTATCAAGTCATAATGCAAATTTGGTCGTGCATTCTCGTTAGCTAACCCAACCATATTCCCGCTTACCCACGCCCCCCTTGCAATCATTGTCAGGGTTCTTAAATTGCTCATGGTCACGATCTACGCCACGCAGTGACACGCCATAAGCAAAAACATATTCATGGTCAATTGATGCACCATTTTTTGTTCGATTGTCTTGATTTTGCCTACTTTTCCAGACAAACTGCCCTATAAATTGAGATAACCCAAATACGTTATCCATGAAAAGTTTTAAATGACACGCTTCGCCATCATCAATCGAAACAAAAATCACCCCATCCTCAGCCAACAAATCCCGCGCCAGCTGCAAGCGCCGGTACATGAACTCCAGCCATTTGGAATGGCGGTAGCTGTCTTCCTTGTCAACAAAACGGTCGTTGTAGATAAAGTCGCGGTTGCCGGTGTTGTAAGGCGGGTCTATGTAGATACATTTGATTTTGCCCGGGTGGGTCATGCGCAAGTAACGCAAGGCATCGAAGTTGTCGCCTTCGATAATCAGGTTCTGGTAGGGGGCGCTGCCGCAGGATAAGTTAGGGTCATAATCCAGTGCAACAAAGTCATCGTTGATGGCTTTTTCGTGGTCTATTTCTTTGCGTTCCCAGACCAGGCCAAAGCGCGGGCGGCGGTCACGCAGGCGTAATTCACGCAGCAGTTCTTCGCGGCTGTAGTCGTCGTAGTGGTCGGCCATGGTGTTTGTTGTGTTGGGTGGTTGCTGCCCTTCGGCTTCGCTCAGGGAACGTGTAGACCAGCAAAGGGAATACGTGGGCTTGCGGGAACGCGGGGGCTTTGTGCCGGGAACAGGCGGCTTCGCTCAGTAAACGGTTAGCTTTGCTGGCGATTATGGCATATTCTCTGCCGGAAACAGTAGCTCAAGCACGATTTCGGTAGTGGGCAAGTAAAAACAGGGCTAACGCTAAAAATCTTGGCAGCGGAACGAAGAGCAGCGAAGATTTTTAGTCCCCCGCTAGCCATAGGGGCTGGGATGCCCCTAAACAAGCTTTCGCAAAAATAGCGGCTGCCCGCTAAACCATGCCAATATCCAAAACAACCGCGCTTACTGGACAGGCTTGCCAGCGGACAGCTTATTTTTGATAAAATGGATAAACATTGGCATTAATGATATGCCAATGATGCCAAAGATAACCAGTTCAAAGTTATGTTTGACGAAAGGCAAGTTGCCGAAGAAATAACCCAATAAGGTCAGTGATGGCACCCAAAGTATGGCGCCAGCGATACAGAATAAAATATAGCGTCCATAAGCCATGCTGCCCGCCCCCGCCACAAAGGGGGCAATGGTGCGTATAATGGGGATGAAACGTGCCATAATCACTGTTTTACCGCCATGTTTGGCGTAGAACGCTTCCGTTTCCAGTAAATATTCGCGCTTAAAAAACAAAATCCGTTCGTGTTTTTTTATCTGGGCACTAAAATATTTACCGACAAAATAGTTAAGGTTATCGCCCAGCAAAGCGGCTACAATCAATAGCGAAATCAGCAACCATGGGTCCAGTACATCGGTGGTGGCTGCCACAGCACCTGCCGCAAACAACAGCGAATCACCCGGCAACAAGGGCATGACCACCAAACCTGTTTCAATAAAAATAATCATAAACAGGATGGCATAAGTCAAAGTGCCATATTGTTGGATAAGCGCGTCAATTTGCAATAAGCCGACAATTTGCGAAATGAATTCCATAGATATTTACAAGGCGATGATTGAAAAATTGGCTGGTGACATAACGGACGGCTGAAAAGTCTGCTGATCGCGGGCATAGCCCGCACCTACACGGGTTTGTAGGTGCGGGGCAGCCGTTATTTATAAGGCTTTTGATTCGGCGGATGTTTTTTTCTTGTCCGCACCATACACCAAAATGGGGTCGGAATGTCCGTTAATGACACTTTCATCAACGACTACTTTATTGATGCCTTCGGATGAAGGTAATTCGTACATGGTATCCAACAAAACATTTTCAACGATAGTCCTAAGCCCTCGGGCACCGGTTTTGCGCTGCATGGATTTGCGGGCAATAGCACCTAGGGCATCATCCCTAAATTCCAGCTCCGCGCCTTCCATTTCAAACAAATGCTTATATTGCTTGATCAAGGCGTTTTTAGGTTCGGTCAATATTTGCACCAAGGCCGCCTCGTCCAACTCATCAAGGGTGGCGACAATAGGCAAGCGTCCGACAAATTCGGGTATCAATCCGTACTTGATCAAATCTTCCGCTTCCACTTCAGAAAACAATTGCCCTACATTTTTGTCTTCTTCTTTGGATTTGACTTGTGCCGAAAAACCAATGCCGCCTTTTTCTGAACGGGCTTTGATGACTTTATCCAAACCCGCGAACGCGCCCCCGACAATAAATAAAATGTTGGCGGTGTTCACTTGTAAAAATTCTTGCTGTGGGTGTTTACGGCCACCTTGTGGCGGCACTGATGCCACCGTACCTTCAATCAATTTCAGCAAAGCTTGCTGGACACCTTCGCCGGATACGTCACGGGTAATGGAAGGGTTGTCGGATTTTCGGGAAATTTTGTCGATCTCGTCAATGTAGACAATGCCTGTTTCGGCCTTTTCGACATCGTAATCGCATTTTTGCAGGATTTTTTGGATGATATTTTCAACATCCTCGCCCACATAACCGGCCTCGGTCAGCGTGGTGGCATCGGCAATGGTGAACGGCACATTCAGCAATCTGGCAAGCGTCTCCGCCAATAAGGTTTTGCCGGAGCCAGTGGGGCCGATCAGCAAAATATTGCTCTTGGCCAATTCCACCACATCCTTTTTGCCCCTGCTACGCAGACGTTTGTAATGGTTGTAAACCGCCACCGCCAAGATTTTTTTGGCCCGCTCCTGACCCACCACATAGCTGTCCAGCTCTTCCTTAAGCTGTTTGGGCTTAGGCAACTCATTGGCACCAAATGAAGCGGCTTCTTCTTGCAGTTCGTCCTTGATGATGTCGTTGCACAATTCAACGCATTCATCACAGACAAAAACCGATGGCCCTGCGATAAGCTTGCGTACTTCGTGCTGGCTTTTGCCGCAAAAGGAACAATACATCAATTTATCGTCGCTTTTATCACTCATTATAAGCCCCTGCACTCGCGGGGCAACAGCCTGTTGCCCGCGCTGAAAACACAAAATTTACCGCCGTCAACTCTGTTTACCGAAAGCAACTACGGCTCCACCAGTGAACTGCGGCTAGTCAAAACCTTATCAATCAGCCCATAACTGACCGCATCTTGGGCACTTAAAAAATTATCCCGGTCGGTGTCCTGTTGCACTTTCTCAATAGGCTGTCCGGTGTGCTGCGACAGCACTTTGTTAAGCTTGTCCCTGATCAATAAAATTTCGCGGGCATGGATATCAATATCAGATGCCTGGCCTTGATAGCCACCCAGTGGCTGATGGATCATCATCCTTGAATGGGGCAGGCAAAAACGTTTTCCGTGTGCGCCACCGGTGAGCAACAAAGCCCCCATGCTGGCGGCTTGACCAATGCACATAGTGCTGACATCGGGCTTGATGAATTGCATGGTGTCGTAAATGGACATACCGGCCGTGACTGAACCGCCTGGCGAATTGATATAAAGATGGATGTCTTTATCAGGGTTTTCAGATTCCAGAAACAACAACTGGGCAACCACCAAGTTGGCCATGTAATCCTCAACTTGACCGACCAGAAAGATCACCCGTTCTTTTAACAGTCGGGAATAAATGTCAAATGACCTTTCGCCACGGGCGGTCTGCTCGATGACAATAGGCACCAAGCCGCCTGCAGCCTGGGGTTCGAAAGGCGATTGCCCATGATTTTGTGGTCTGTACATCAGGATTCCTTCAATTAACGTGGCTGTTCCATTATATCGCTAAATTTGACCGGCTCATCGGTGACAGTCGCTTGGGCGAGCAGCCAAGCCAAGGTTTGGTCTTCCAAAACCAGTTGCTGGACATCGTTAAGATTCTTAGGGTCGTTATAGTACCATGCGATGACATCTTCGGGACGCTCATAACTTTTGGACATCTGCACCACCTTGGCCCGCACTTGGTCGGCATCTAAAGTGATGTTATTTTGCTTGATAATTTCACCTAACAGCAAGCCCAAGGAAACACGGCGCTTGGCTTGTGCTTCGAACATATCGCGCGGCAAGTTCATCTCTTCCATATTAACTTTTTGGCGTTTGGCGGTTTCCTGATAAGGCTTCATCAAATTATCTATTTCCTTATCCACCAGAGTGTTCGGTACAGTTAATGCAATTTTTTGATATAAGGCTTCCATAGCCGAATCTTTCAATTTATTATGCAAAACCTGTTCCAGCTCACGCTCCATGTTAGCCCGGACATCTTGGCGGAATTCTTCAAAACTTAATGCTTCAGCGTCGCCATTCTCTTCGATACCGTACAACTTGATAAATGCTTCGTCAATTTCCGGCAACTGGGGTTCTTCAACCTTAACCATATCAACAGTGAATTGCGCCGTTTTTCCAGCCAAGTTGGCGTTGCCGTAACCTTCGGGGAACGTCAGTTCAAAAGTTTTGCTGGCACCCGCTTCAAGCCCAACCAGATTATCTTCAAAGCCAGCAATCATCTTTTTGGAACCAATTTCAACAGGGTAATTATCTACCTGTCCATCGGTAAAATTTTCTTCTTCACAAATGCCTGAAAATGAAATGGTCACCAAGTCATTCAATTGTGCAGGGCGTGCCACTTCCACCCATTGTTTCCTTTGTTCACGCAATTTTTCAATCATTGCGTCAACATCGGACTCTTCAACTTGGGCTATTGGGCGGGATACCTGCAACTGCTCCAACCCAGCCAAAGAAATTTCAGGATAAACCTCAAATACAGCGGTGTATTTAAAGCCTTGGCTTTCATCAAGCGAGTCGATGGAAGGGAAACCGGCAGGGTTTAAATTCTCATTTTGCAATGCTTCGAAGTAAGTGGTTTCGATCAAGTCACTGGCCACTTCGCCGCGCACTCTGTCGCCGTACATTTTTTTTAACAGATTTTGCGGCACTTTGCCTTTACGAAAGCCATCGATTTTAACTTCACGCGCCAAAGACTTCAGTTTTTCTGCCATTTTTGCCTGAACGACTTCTTCAGGGACAACAACAGTCATTTTGCGGCTTAATTCCGATGTCTTTTCGACAGAAACTTGCATTTTTCCACCTCAATTAATTACAAAGAATTTTGGATGCCTGCGGATGGCCCCAAACAGTATGAAAAAGCAGTGATAACTGCTTTATTGAATAAGGATGGTACGAATGGGGAGACTCGAACTCCCACAGGGTTACCTACTGGAACCTAAATCCAGCGCGTCTACCAATTTCGCCACATTCGCACAGTGTATGAACCCATTATTATAATCTTTTGTATTATCAGCTAACAAGCCATAATTTCAAAAACATAAATAATAGCCGTCAAATGCTCACCGACACATCAAAACCAAGCGCACGTATCTCATCAGCCAGCGCGTGCAACACAGCAGCCGGTAATGCGCTGATACGGTCTGCCTCGGGCTGTTTGGATTGCCTAGCAACCGTATACAACATGATCTGCGTTATCGCGATCTGTTGTGCCGCACTATCGGCCTTGATTTTGCGCAACAGCTCCAAATAAGCGGTTTTTTCTTGCTCCGTAAGCCCTTGCCGGTCAAAATCAAACAAGCAGGTTTGCACTTTGGTGGTGCATAAGCGGGCCGAAACCAGCAGGTTTGTATAACTGGCCTGGCAACTTAAACTGGCGTTGTTAAACCTTCGTCGGCCTGCTTCAGTGGCGCTGTCAAACTTATACCACACTTGCCCGCCATAGCGGTTTAGGGCTTCCAGGCCCTGTTGCACCTTGGCTTGGTGCATCAGGCTACCATTGGTGATCAATACAAAGTCACTGTTAGGGAACACGCCCATATCCGTGGCAATGCTGCCAATCAGCTCGATAGCCTCGGCAAACTGTTTTAAGGTGGTCGGTTCGCCATCACCGGCAATGGCAATATCCTTAATGACACGCCTGTCCGCTTCGACCCCAAAGCGGTCGTAAAAATCGCCATGCAGCAGGTCATTAAGAAAATACCTTAATTCCTGTTCAAGCAAGGCAAAATCAATGGCCGGTGCTGCGCCCAGCGTCAAGTTATTGACCTGGCAATACACACAGCGCCAATTACAGGCACTATTGGTATTGAAGTTGATGCCTAAGGACAAACCGCCCGCCCTTCTGGACAATACGGGATAAATGTATGTTAATCCGACAATATCGGAACTGTGGTTGGCAACTGAAAGCTTTGATGCCGTTACTATTTGATTTTTGATGTTTTTTACCTACTAAACGGCTAATGCTTTGCCAAATCCGCTAAAATCTTATCGCGCACCAATTGCCCGGACAACGTCACCATCGGCATCCCGCCCCCTGGATTGACACTGCCGCCAACAAAATACAAGTTTTTGAGCACCTTGCTGCGTTGACTGTTTTTGAAACCCAAGTTTTTGAAGCGGTCCGCCGCCACGCCATAAATGGAGCCTTGGTTAGAATAATAATTCGCTTGAATATCAATCGGTGTCCAGCTTTCCTCACAAATGATATGTTTGCGTAAATCGGTCAAGCCCATGCGTTCCAGCTTGAGCAAAACCCGCTCGCGCAAATCAGCGTAATCTTGTGCGGTTAACGGGCGTTCCGGGTCAAGATGCGGGATATGCGGCAATATTTTAATGATCTCCGTACCTTCCGGTGCCTGGCTAGGGTCACTTTTGCAAGGGGCGACCAAATAAATGGTGGGGTCTTCGGACAGCTTATGGTCGTGGAAAATGGCTTTAAAATGCTCGCGGGGATGGTCGGAATAAAAGAAATTATGGTGCGCCAATTGGTCATATAGCCTGTCCACGCCCAAATGCAGCACCAGACCGGAGCAACTCGGGGCAAATTTTTGCAGGCGGCTGATTTCCTTTTCTTGGCCTTGCAGCAAATTTTGATAAGCCGGAATAACCTCCATATTGGAAACCACAATATCCGCAGCCAGCACACGACCATCCACTAAGCGCACTGCCGATGCCTGTCCGTTGCTATGCTGGATTTCCGCCACTTCGGCATTGACCTGAACAGCAACACCCAGTTCCAAAGCCAACTTTTGCAAACCTTGGGCGATACCGTACATGCCCCCCTTAACATACCAGAGGCCATAACCAAACTGGATATAAGGCAGCAGGTTCATCAATGCAGGGGCATCATACGGGGAAGACCCCACATATTTGATAAAGTAATTGAGCACATCAACCAGTTTCGGGTCTTTAATGAAACGCCGCACCCCCTGATCCATTGAGCGGAACACATCAAACGCTTGCAGGCTTTTGACCACACCGTAATGACCCAGCAATTCCCAGAAAGAATCCAAGCCGTGGGCAAAATAACCCGCTTCGGTGGCTTCGCAGAGCTGTTTTGAATAAGCAAGGAACTCCCCGAATTGCCGCGCGGTGTCGGGGCCTAATGTGTCCAACTCGTGTTTCATCACTAGCGGATCAGCACTTAAGTCCAAGGTGCTGCCGTCTTCAAAAAAATTGCGCCAATGCGGCTCAACAGACTGGATAGCGATGTAATCATCCATATTTTTTCCGGCATCCTCGAACAGTTTGCGGAAAATATGCGGCATGGTCAGGATAGATGGCCCCAAATCAAAACTGAAACCTTGTTTTTCCAAAACATTCAATTTGCCGCCAACCTTATCGTTTTTTTCCAATAGATCGACAGTAAAACCTTCGGTCGCCAAAGCGATAGCGGCAGACAGGCCACCGAGTCCTGAGCCAATAACAACAACATGGGGCTTAGTGGGGTTCATTTACGACTCTCTTTTTGAGTGGGGTTTTCAGATGGGGAGTTATTGATTAGGGTTTGGCTTGCTTGGCTGTGCTTGCAGCAGGGGCGGGCGCAACCTTGGCTTCTTCCAATAAAATATCGGCCTTAATTTTTTGCACTGTTTTTGCACCGATACCGGAAACATTGACCAAATCTTCCGGCGTTTTGAACGGCCCGTGCTCTTTCCGATAGCTAACAATCGCTTCGGCTTTTTTTATGCCAACACCATTGAGCGCGTCAGCGATGGTTTTGGCGTCGGCAGTATTGATATTGACGGGGGTTGCCAAACTGTCCAGCGACATCACTGCCAGCCCACATAACACTAATTTTTTTATCACGTTTTTCATACGGCAACAGCTCCTATGCAAGTGGATGATGATAGTCCGGACTATATTGGTGGACAGCATCCACCATGGCTTTAACATGTTCGGGATTGATGTCAGGCAGAATGCCATGCCCTAAGTTAAACACATGGCCACTGCCCGTGCCATAGTGATGCAATATCGATTTAACTTTTTCGCCAATCACCTCGGGCGATGCATACAGCGCGACCGGATCCAAATTGCCTTGCAGGGCCACTTTATCACCGACCCTATGCCGCGCTTGCCGGATGTCAGTTTGCCAATCCAAACCTAAGGCATCGTAACCGGCATCCGCCATATTTTCTAGCCATTGCCCGCCGCCTTTGGTGAACAAAATACAAGGAATGCGTTGGCCTTGGTAATCGGTTTTTAGCAGGGCGCGTACTTGCTTGGCGTAGCGTAAGGAGAAATCGCTGTAATCTTCAGTGGTCAACAAACCGCCCCAGGTGTCAAACAGCATCACTGCTTGGGCACCCGCCATGATCTGCGCGTTCAAATAATCTGCCACCGCCCGTGCCAGCTTATCCAGCAAGAGGTGCATCAACTGCGGCTGTCCGTACATCAGGCCCTTTACTTTCTGGAAATTTTTGCTGCTGCCGCCTTCAACCATATAGGTCGCCAGCGTCCACGGACTGCCGGAAAAGCCGATCAATGGCACACTACCCTGCAAGTTTTTTCTAATCAGACTGACGGTATCAATCACATAGCGCAATTCCACTGCCGGATCAGGCTGGGGTAACTTTTCTATATCCGCTGCGGTTTGCAACGGATGCTTAAATTTTGGCCCTTCACCCTCAGTAAAATACAAACCCAAGCCCATCGCATCGGGAATGGTCAAAATATCGGAGAACAAAATGGCCGCATCAAAAGCAAACCGGCGCAAAGGCTGCAAAGTCACTTCACAGGCCAGTTCTGGGTTGGTGCACAAGGCCATAAAACTGCCCGCCTGCTCGCGGATGTGCCGGTATTCGGGCAAATAACGGCCCGCTTGGCGCATCATCCATACCGGAGTCCGGTCAACTGGTTGCCTTAATAGCGTCCGAATGAAAGTGTCATTGGTTAAAGTTGTCATGCGTTGGGTAACTCATTATAAGACATGCGGTTATGGGGTTAAGCCGCTGAAGGGGGATAACAAGGCGGTAGGGTGGTAGTTGTTGCACCTGCCGCCCTAATGGTTGCTTGCCTTTGCAAGGCCATCAGCATTTCACCGGCAATGGCTTTAATCACCGGCACGGACACCGAATTACCGGCCACCTTACGCACCCCCGAATACGGCAAATTGATTATAAAGTCTTCTGGAAAACCCTGTAAGCGCAACATTTCGCGTGACGTTAGGCGCCGCACGCCATTGACGACCAAATAATTGTAGCTGCCGCCAGCGCGTAGGGCGCACGAATAAGGCAAGGCGGAAATATTGCCGCCAATATTCTGATGCCAAATCGACGGATAAGGCGGTGTGCCTTTTACCAAGGCAAAACGTTGCGCCTTGATGTGTTCGGATACAAAGTAGCTGTCCGGCACGTCATCCTCATTTTCCAACACCTCGGCCAGTGGTTGGTAATGGCCTAAGGGTGCGGGAAAGGTAAAGCCTATAGGCTGTAAAAAACCCACCATGTAAATCCGTTCGCGTTTTTGCGGCAAGCCAAAGTCCAAGGAGTTGATGATCTTATGGTAAACCGTATAACCTAAGCCCTGCAGCTTGTCCAAAATAACGGAGAAAGTCAGCCCCTTATCATGGGTGGTCAAGCGCCGGACATTTTCCAGCAAGAAGGCGCGGGGCTTTTTTGCTTGTAGAATAGCTTCGATATTAAAAAACAACGTGCCTCGGGTATCGGCAAACCCCAAGCCCTTACCGGCAATGCTGAACGGTTGGCACGGAAACCCCGCCAATAAAATATCGTGGTCGGGAATAGCTTGCACCGCAATCCCGTTAATGTCGCCATGCGGTGTTTCGCCAAAATTGGCGGCATACATTTTTTGCGCGTCTTTGTCCCATTCGGAAGAAAACACATTCTGGCAACCGTGTGCCTGAAAGCCCAGACGGATACCGCCAATACCGGCGAAAAGATCAATGGTCTTATACATGTTCCATCAAGGCTGTTGCGGGGCTGGGGCAGGCACAGAAGATGGCGGCTGTTGCGCGGTTTTCATAAATGGCAACACTATCTGCAACCCATTGGGCTGTTGGCTGAACCATTGCAAAGCCAGCGTGATAGCCACCAACAAAATAATGGCCGCGCCCAGTTGCCACCAAGAATGATCAAACTGCTTAGGTGGGTTTATGGTGGGGAACAGCGCCACCACGCGCCCTGGGATACCGTGGGTCTGCCGATAAACATCGGCAATATAGCGATCATCAACAACAGGGGTCGACCAGCCCCGCCGCCGCTTGGTCACTAAGCTGCCTACTAATTCGCCGCATTGTTGCTCGGTCAGCGGCGGTATTTCTATCAGATAACAACAGTCCATAACATTGTCGGTCAAGTTCTTGACGTACAATTCATCGTGGCTCAACACAAAAACAACGCTCAGCAAGGGTTTGTTGGCTGCGAATTCAATAATCTCATGGGCAAGACCGGAATTTAGCTCCCCAGCATCGTCCAAAATAAGCACCAGTTTTTTGCCTGTACCCACTTCATCAGCAACGCTATGACCGGTTGGCTTAAGGGTCTGATCAATGGCATCCAATACCGCCTCTAATTTCAGCTCTACCGTGCAGTTTAACAAGCAGAACCGACAAACCCTAGGCTGTTGTGCTTGCCAGCTTGCCAACAAGCTGCTCTTGCCAATGCCGGTTGGCCCACAAACAACTATCGGCTGCTGTAAATTAGTGGCCAGATGTTGCAGCAATTCCTGCTGAGGCACCCACACCTGCATCAGTGTCGAAAAATCACCACGCACAGACGAAACAGCGGGGCTGGGCTTGAAAAGCGGAAAACCAAACGTCATTCTCTACCGTATTGTTCTAGCGTTTCTGTCAACAAAGCCCGTTCCACGGCAGTCGGTAAAGTCGCGTCGCCAATGCCACGCAGCAATATCAGCCGGATGTCGCCATCGACATTTTTTTTATCAACGGACATAAGCTCAATAAATTGCCGGGCTTTTAAGTCCGCTGGCGGCGTAACAGGCAAGCCGGCTTGCTTAAGCAGGGCAATAATCCTTGATACCTCTTGTTGGCTTAACCACCCTAACCTGCTGGATAAGTCCGCCGCTTGGCATATACCAATAGCCACCGCTTCGCCGTGCAGGTATTCACCATAACCCATACCGGTTTCAATGGCGTGGCCAAAGGTATGGCCCAAATTTAGGGTGGCCCTTAACCCCGTTTCGGTTTCGTCTTCGGCAACAATGCGGGCTTTATTGCGGCAAGATTGCTCAATGGCATACGCTAACGCGGCCTTATTCCTAGCCAGCAAGGCAGCCATATTGGCTTCTAGCCAAGCAAAAAATCCGGCATCAGCAATTAACCCGTACTTAATGACTTCCGCCAACCCTGCCGCCAATTGCCGGTCGTCCAACGTATCCAACACCGCCGCGTCGGCAATGACACACTGTGGCTGATAAAAGGCACCGATCATATTTTTGCCGAGGGCGTGGTTTACGCCGGTCTTGCCACCCACTGACGAGTCAACCTGGGCAAGCAAGGTGGTGGGTATTTGTATAAAGACAATGCCACGCTGATAACAGGCCGCTGCAAAACCGCCCATATCGCCAACCACGCCGCCACCTAAGGCAATTAATGTGGCATTGCGGCTAAACTTACTGGCCAATAACCGGTCAAAAATGCTGTTCAGCCACTGCAAATTTTTATACTGCTCACCGTCCGGCAAAATCACCGTCTCCACCGTGTAGCCGGACAAGTTTTGCAATAGTGTTGGCAAATAAAGGGGAGCCACTGTTTCATTGCTGACCACCAACACTTGTTTGGCCCGAATATGCTGTTGCAGCAAGGCGGCTTGGCCTAACAAATCTTGACCAATATAAATCGGGTAGCTTCGGTCGCCTAGCTCTACGGTCAGTGTCTGCATCGCTCAATCCTTAAACAACTGATAAGCGGCCAAGATTTCATCAACCACCTGCTTGCTTTGCAACACACCCGTGTCAATCTTAAAATCAGCACAGGCCAGATATAACGGTTCGCGTTGGGTAAACAAAGTCCCAATGCGTTCTTTAGGGTTTTCCGTCTGTAACAAAGGTCGTTGCGTGTCGCGGCGGGTACGTTCCAATATCCGCTCAACGGAACATTGCAAATAGACAATAAAGCCATTTTTCTTCAATAGGCTACGGTTTTCTTCCCGCAAAATGGCACCGCCGCCGGTAGCCAGCACGATGCCTTGCATTTCTGTCAATTGCCTGATCATTTTTTGCTCGCGATCCCTGAAGCCTTCCTCCCCTTCAAATTCAAAAATAGTGGGTATATCTACCCCGGTCCTTTCTTCAATGGCTTTGTCACTATCATAAAAAGGCACTTTCAGGGTTTTGGCCAATTGCCTGCCTATTGTGGTTTTCCCTGCGCCCATCAAGCCCACTAAATAGATGTTCTCTGTTTTTGCCATCTAAACTCCCCATTTAAACTGGTACAACTCATTATCTTTTAATGTTGTCGGGACAAGCCCTTGTAAAGTGACCGGCCACAAGCTTGCCGTTGTTACTGACATAAACCACTGGCATTAAAAAAGGGGCATTATGCCCCCTTTTTAATGCCGCAAAAAGCAGATTATCCGCCCCACAGCTATCTTAGCATTGCTGCTGCAGGGCATTCCGGGAAAAATCCCAAGAAAATAGGGACTGGCTTAAGTATTGCCCTTAACCGGCCTAGATAACCCAAGCTTTTGCGGCAACAAATTTCTTTATTTTCCGTAACGTTTGCGGAATTTATCAACACGGCCGGCGGTGTCAACCACACGTTGTTTGCCTGTGTAGAAAGGATGGCAGGAGGAACATACCTCGATCTGTAAGTCTTTAGCTATCACAGAACCGGTCACGAAAGTATTGCCGCAACCACAGGTTACGGTAATTTGCTTATAATTTGGATGAATTTCTGGTTTCATATCGCTTTCACATTACCCATTGCGGGCTGCCTGATTATTAAAAAACTCCGTATAATACGGTTTTTATTAGAAAATGGCAACACTCATCAATGCGCATCATTACCGTCAACACCAATGGCATCCGTTCTGCGGAAAAAAAAGGTTTTTTTGCATGGCTCGACCAGCAAAATGCCGACTTGGTTTGCATCCAAGAAACCAAGGCACAAATCCATCAACTGGAGCCCGCCCTGTTCAATCCAGAAGGCTATTATTGTTATTACCATGATGCCGAAAAAAAAGGCTATAGCGGTGTGGCCGTGTATTGCAGACAACAACCGGACACCGTGTTGCACGGCATCGGCTGGCCAGAATTTGATGCCGAAGGCCGTTATTTGGAAGTCCGCTTGGGCAAACTCAGTGTCATTTCCCTGTATTTGCCGTCCGGCTCGTCCTCGGCAGAACGCCAAGCGGTCAAGTTTGCCGTCATGGAACGGCTGGCCCCCTATTTGCAATCATGCGCCGAAAACGGCAGGGACTATGTCATTTGTGGTGACTGGAACATTGCCCACAAAGAAATTGATTTAAAAAACTGGCGCAGCAACCAAAAGAATTCTGGTTTTTTACCGGAAGAACGGGCGTGGCTAAGCGGTTTGTTTGACAGCGGACACTGGTTTGATGCTTTCCGCTTGGTCAATCCAGAAGCCGACCAATACACCTGGTGGTCAAACCGCGGGCAAGCGTGGGCAAAAAACGTCGGTTGGCGGATAGATTACCAAATCATCAGCGCTTCGCTCAAAGACAAAGTGCAATCCGCAGAGATTTACAAAAACCAGCGCTTTTCTGACCATGCGCCGCTGATTATGGATTATGATTTATAGCAATACTGCCATTTACGTCACCCAGATGGTTTTCGGGCATCCTGCCAAGGCGCCACCTTAAACAACAGCAACATGCCTGGCAAGGCAGCGGCAAAGCAGAACAGAAAAAAATTGACCCAGCCAACGGAGGCCACTATGTAGCCCGTTGCCGCATTGGCAAAGGTGCGCGGCACAGCGGCAAGGCTAGTGAATAAGGCAAATTGCGTGGCAGTATAAAGCGGATGGGTGTTATGCGCGATAAACGCCACGAAAGCCGCCGTCCCTAAACCGACGCCCAAAGCCTCCACCGCAATCACCACTGCCAACCCAAGCAAGCTATGGCCCACCCAAGCCAGCCAAGCAAAGCCTAAAATAGCCAGCATCTGCACTCCGCCAAACAACCACAGCGCACGGTTAATGCCTAGCCTTAGCATCCACACACCGCCCAGCAAGCCACCCGCCACACTGGGCCACAAGCCTGCATTTTTGGCAACCAAGCCAATCTCAGTTTTGCTGAAGCCCATATCCAGATAAAACGGGGTTGCCAAGGAGGTTGCCATGCTGTCACCCAATTTATAAAAAAAGATGAACGCCAAAATGGTCAACGCCGATAACCAACCACGGCGGTTGATAAACTCGTGCCAAGGCTCCAGCACCGCCGACCGCAAGGTCTTAGGAAGGCCACTGTTATTGGGCGGCTCAGTGATAAGTACAGTCATTATCATGCCCGGCAACATAAAGAGCGCTGTAATAAAAAACACACTGGGCCACGGCAAAAAATCCGCCAACACCAAGGACAGTGACCCCGGCACCAGCCCCGCCACTTTGTAGGCATTGACGTGTACAGCATTGCCTAGCCCCAATTCATTTTCTTGCAGCAATTCGCGCCGATAGGCATCCAAGACAATATCTTGCGAGGCACTGAAAAATGCCACCACCAGTGCCAAACCGGCCACCAGCGAAACGTTAAGGGTGGCGGGCATAAAGCCAAACAGTGCCAAACTGGCCAATAACAACACTTGGCTCAACAACAACCAGCCCCGACGTCGGCCTAACGGCAGCGCGTAACGGTCAAACACCGGCGCCCAAATAAATTTCCATGTGAACGGCAACTGAATCAGCGCGAACAAACCTATCGCCTTTAAGTCAACCCCTTCGGAGCGTAGCCAAGCCGGAATCAGGCTGATCAACACATACAATGGCAAGCCGGAACTGAAGCCTGTAAAGACACAAATCAGCATCGATTTTGTGCAAAGATGCCGCCAAATTGTCGGGTTAGCTGTCATATAAAGCTGTCAATAAATAGTTATGATGTGGCTACACTAAACCGGACACCGGATTTAAAATATTGTGCAAGTCGTGCCAGCCCAAATGAGCCGAGAAAACCCCAAAAGCTATACAGCGGAATTTAGAGGATACCCAGTTAAACTGACCAATGAATCTTGCCGAAACAGCCAACGGGCTTGGCAGTAACGTTAAAACGCTGCATCTGAAGGCTGGCTGTGTCTTAATCATGGCTATTTGGAAACAAAAACCAGCTGAAGGCGTGCTATGGTATAAAGATCGAGGCTCGGAAAGTCTCGGGATTTGTTAAAAAAAAGCTTCCAGCAAAGCATGAGGCTACGTCAGAAAGTTTTTTTCATACCTTAAAAACCGAATTGATGATCAATCATGATAAGTGCTTATCCATAAATCAACAGGCATTTCAATGCCTCTCAATGCCTCTGCTAGAGCATTTATCCGAATAAAATACATAAAAAACATAATGTTAGGATTTTTTACAAATTCCTGTTTAGTTTTGGATAAGTACTTAAATAAGTTACAACTACATTTCTTGTTTCCATTGCGTATTCTTATTTCTTTTATACGGTGCAATACACAAAGCCGTATTGCACCGTATGTTGACAATATATCCCACAAGGAAGGAATGATGGCCGTCCTTATCGCCTAAGCCTTCAAAACCTTCAAAACTTCCTGCAACATGGCATTGGCATCACCAAACAACATGCGCGTGTTGTCCATGACAAACAACGGATTGCCGACCCCCGCATAACCGGAAGCCATACTGCGCTTCATGACTATGGTGCTTTCGCCTTTCCAGCATTCCAGTACGGGCATTCCGGCAATTGGGCTGTTCGGATCATCCAATGCCGATGGATTAACAATATCATTGGCGCCGATGATGATGGACACATCAACATTGCCCCAGTCGTCGTTGATTTCATCCATTTCATAAACAATGTCATAAGGCACTTTGGCTTCTGCCAATAACACGTTCATGTGTCCAGGCATCCGACCTGCCACCGGATGGATGCCAAAACCGACTTTTTTGCCCTTTTCGCGCAGTAATTTGGTCAGTTCATAAACGGTGTGTTGGGCTTGGGCGACTGCCATGCCGTAACCGGGGATAATCATGATGTTTTTGGCTGCCAGCAACAATTGCGCGGTTTCTTCGGCATTGATGGGCTGCACGTCGCCGACCACCTCTGCCGCTGCACCACCGCCACCCGTGCCAAAACCTCCGGCAATGACACTGAGAAAATGCCGGTTCATGGCGCGGCACATGATATAGCTCAGGATAGCGCCGCTACTGCCGACCAATGCGCCAGTGACGATCAACAAATCATTGCTGAGCATAAAGCCGGTTGCCGCCGCCGCCCAACCGGAATAGCTGTTGAGCATGGACACCACCACCGGCATATCCGCGCCACCGATAGCCATCACCATGTGCACGCCAAAGGTCAGGGCGATCACGGTCATAATCAACAGTGGCAACGCGCCGCCGTGGTTAAGCATTAACTGCGGCAAACAGCCTTCGCCGCTTGCACATTGGTGCAGGAACAGCCAGCCTAAGCCAATAGCGGCAACCAGCAGCAACAGGTTAAAGAAATGCCGGCCCGGCAACAACAAAGGCTTGCCGCTGATTTTTTCGCTCAGTTTGCAATAAGCAATCACCGAACCGGAAAAAGTCACCGCGCCGATCAGGATGCCAATATATATTTCAACCTCATGGATGGTTTTTTCCACACCGCTTAATGAGGAGGCATCATCCATAAAATTGGCGAAGCCAATCAGCACTGCCGCCATTCCGACCAAGCTGTGCATAATCGCGACCAGTTCGGGCATTTGGGTCATGGCGACCTTTTGCGCCAATACTGCGCCAACTGAACCGCCCAACAAAATGGCCACGATTAAGATAGGATAAGCCGTGCTGGACACCGCACCGCTTAGGGTGGTGGCGATAATGGCAATGGCCATCCCCAACATGCCGTAATAATTGCCTCTTCTGGCGGTTTCTTGGTTGCTCAGGCCGCTTAGGCTAAGAATGAACAGGATGGTGGCAACAATGTATGCCATGGTAGCTAAACTTTGGGGCATGATCGTCTCCTGTTATTTTCTGAACATTTCCAACATGCGCCGGGTGACTAAAAAGCCGCCGACGATATTGACTGAAGCTATTAATATGGAAATCCCGGCAAGGCCGACAACCAATGTGTCGGTTGCCGACACTTGCACCAAGGCACCAATCACAATGATGCCGCTGATGGCATTGGTGACGCTCATTAACGGCGTATGCAGCGAGGGTGAAACGTTCCAGATAACCTGATAGCCGACAAAACAGGCCAGTACGAACACGGTGAAATGCGCCATAAATGAAGCGGGGGCGACCGTGCCTAGGGCAAACAAAGCCGCCACCCCAATCAGGGGCGGCAGCAGTTGTTGCAGTGCAGTGGCAAAAGCGGATGGTGGCTGCTCTGTTGCCAATACCGGCGCGGCGGGTTTGGCTGCGGGCGCGGCTGACAAAGTAGGCGGCGGCGGTGGCCAGGTGATTTTGCCTTCTTTAATGACGGTTGCGCCGCGCAGCACTTCATCATCAAAATTAACATTGATGACACCGTCCTTAGTGGGGCAAAGTTCGGTCAGCAAGTGCCGCAAGTTGGTCGCATACAATTGGCTGGACTGGTTGGCAAGACGGCTGGGCAAATTAGTGTAGCCGATCAGGGTCACGTTGTGTTTGACCACCACTTGATCTTTTTCGGTCAATTCACAATTGCCGCCTTGTTCAGCTGCCAAATCGACAATCACACTACCGGGCTTCATGGATTGCACCATCTCGGCGGTGATCAATTTGGGCGCGGGTTTGCCGGGAATCAGCGCGGTGGTGACGATAATATCCACTTCTTTGGCTTGTTGGGCAAACAAGGCCATTTCGGCGGCGATAAACTCCGGCGACATGGTTTTGGCATAACCGCCCGTGCCGCTGCCTTCTTCCTTGAAGTCGAGCATCAAAAATTCGGCATCCATGCTTTCAATCTGTTCTTTCACCTCAGGCCGCGTGTCAAACGACCGCACAATCGCCCCCATGCTTTTGGCTGCACCAATCGCTGCCAAACCGGCTACACCCGCGCCAATCACCAATACTTTGGCGGGGGGAATTTTACCGGCAGCAGTGATCTGACCGGTGAAAAAGCGCCCGAAATGCTGCGCCGCCTCAACAATGGCGCGGTAACCGGCAATATTGGCCATGGAGCTTAGGGCATCCAATTTTTGCGCCCGCGACATGCGCGGCACGCTGTCCATTGCCAGCACGGTGGCATTTTTTGCCGCCAGCTTGTCCATCAGTCCGGCATTTTGTGCGGGCCAGATAAAGCTGATCAAACAGCCCTGTTCGCGCAACAAATCGCATTCATCGACACCTAGGGTAGGATGCTGTTCGGGGGCGCGGACTTTCAGCACGATGTCCGATTGTTGCCAAAGCGTCGCGGTGTCCGCCACGATGCTAACGCCAGCATCTTGGTAGGCTTGGTCAGACAAGTCCGCCGCTG
Organism: uncultured Methylococcaceae bacterium; assembly: GCA_903945605.1. Classification (GTDB taxonomy): domain Bacteria; phylum Pseudomonadota; class Gammaproteobacteria; order Methylococcales; family Methylomonadaceae; genus Methylovulum. The sequence continues at coordinate 28,463 of CAJAWH010000056.1, forward strand.
CGCCCGCGCCGCTTTCGATGCTAACCGAAAAGCCTAGCTTAATCAATTGTGCAGCCGCCTCGGGGGTGGTTGCCACGCGTTTTTCACCTTCGTGTACTTCTTTGGGTATCCCAATCTTCATAAAAGCTCCTCATAATTTTTTATCGTTATTAGCTATTTTTTGGAGTGCGGAGTTAAAGGCATTGATTTTATTGATGGCCTTTGTTATGAGCATAGAAGATTAAGCGGCGATTTTCAATAGAAATATTACCAGGAGATGTTTACGCAAAGGGCCGTCTGTTTTTAGACAAGTGGTCAAGCAAGCCATCGGGCGATAGGCGGGGCAGAGCTTCGGCTACGCTCAGCCAACGTGCTGCGTAACATCAGTTACGAGAGTATTAATGCGGGGTGTTTTTGATAGGTGAGCGGATGGCGGGCGCTTTTTCCAAACATATCCCGATCATTTCGGAAAAAGCTAGCTTGTAGCTGACTTTAAACAGCGTGGTGGCCTCAATGAAGCAAAGCAGAATTGGGCTTTCGTGGCACGGTTGCCCTGTATTCCGCTTAGCCGCATAAGAGCCACAAGGTTTCAAAGCTGGACAGTCAAACGCCATCAAAATAATGCCCCGCCCCCAATAATGGGGTTCTGGGATTGCTTGCCACTTTAACGGATAGGGTCTCCAGCAAGCCATAAAAACGGCCTTTGCTTTTAAATGCTTCTAAGAATCTGCCATCCTGCAAAACCGGCAATATTTTTGGGGCTATGCCGCCACCGATAAACACGCCGCCGGTTGCCAGACATTTCAAGGCCAAATTGCCCGCTTCAGCCCCGTACAGTTCAACAAATAGCCGGACGGCGGTAACACAAGCCTCGTCTTCGCCTTGTACGCCCAAGCGCGAGATAATGGCGTTACGGTCGATACCTTCTTGGTCTGCTTGGGGCACGGCGGGACACGCTGGTGCCACACCTTCGGCACAGACAAAATCGTACAACTGGCTAAAGCCATTGCCTGAGATAACGCGCTCACAGCTGACATGCCCGGGGAATAACGGGCGCAAATAGGCCAATAGGCGGTCTTGTTGGTCGTTTTGTGCCGCTAAGTCGCAATGTCCGCCTTCAGTGGCCATAGGTTGGTGGCGGCTGCCATCCCAGTACAAAATGGCCTCGCCCAAGCCGGTGCCGGCGGCGATCACGGCAATATTGCCGGATTGCTTTTGTGCCAGCGGGTTCAGTTCAATCAGGTCACTGTCTGGCAAATGCAACATACCCAAGGCCATTGCTTCCAGGTCGTTCAGCAGTTTTACACGGTCGGTGCCCAGTTTGCTTTGTAGGGCGGTGGTGTCCAACAACCACGGCAAATTGGTGGTTTGGCAACGCCCGTTGACCACCGGCCCGGCCACCCCCAAGCAAGCCGAAGACAGGCTTGTGCCTTCGGGTAAAAAAACATCCAGAATGTCGTCAAAGCGGGTAAATTCCTGGCTGGAAAAAGTCTGTTCAAGCACTTCCTGTAAGCTGTTGTCCGCTTGCCTGCTATACAGCGCCAAAACTGTTTTGGTGCCGCCAATATCACCGGCTAAGATCATGCTACCCTCCTGTTGAGGCTTTATTTAATGATGGTCAAGCAAGTGTACCAAAGCATCGAGCATTGCGTTAGCCACATGGTGCGGAGGTTGTTGGTAAAACGCTTGCCAAGCGAGCGTCTTATAATCGCCGTACTGGTCATGATGGTCGGGATGCGCTTGTAACCAGCTGATTCTTACTGCGTGGCCAATCAATATATCGACCACCAGCATATCATCAATGTGTAACGGGTGACTGTCAATAACCGAAGCAATGGCCTTTAACGCTTCCACATGCAGTTGCCGATAAACCGGCGACTGGATTTTGTTCAGTAAGTGGTTGACATGCAGCTTAAAGCTTTGTTCACCGGGAGTGTTTTGCGAAAGGATGATGTCGCTGTCCAAACAGTTTTTGCTGTTCAGTTTATCGCCGATCACCAAGCCTTTGCAATGGTGCAGGATAGTCCATACACTGGTGAAAAAAGCCTTGTCTTCGCGCCCGACACTGCCTTTTTGCTCGCGCCATTCATACCAGCCATTGCCTTCGCCACGGTCTTTAGGGTTGCTGCTGGCCGGGAAGCGTATCTGTCCCAATGCGCGGCAATCACCCTCGAAATGCAAGGATTCCGCCACACCCAATTGGTCTTCGGTATTGCTGTAGTCTTCCAACGTTTCCCGCAATTTTACCGACAACTCGTAAGGCGGCAATGACAACAGTTCGTTAAACGCCTGCCCTAAAGAATTGCACTGGCTCTCGCGCTGCTGACGGACAATCAGCAGTTGCAAGATATGCCCGACCCTGACCGTGTACATGTCGGTGAACAATTCAGGGTGGGCTTTGACCAACATGCCCAAATACAACACCAGTTCTTGGATGATGATACGCTCGCTGGCATCGTTGTTGAACGCGTTAATGGTCTGCAATATTTCTGAAGAATCGGCAGGGCGTTTCATGGTGGCTTTGCCGCTGTAAACCCGCCCCAAGGTCAAGTTATGCTGGCGCACCAACAATTCGGTGGCGGCCTGTTCCAGATTAATGTCATATTTGCCCAGTAACCCGGCACAACGCCTGACCACATACCAGGCGTGTTGGTCGCCTGCCCGCGCATAAACTTCTTCCAGCAAATCGCGGACGGTACAGGCTTTATCGCCGCCTGCCCGCAACGGGGTGACAAAATCCAAACCATGACGGCTGGCCAACAAACTGAGTGCTTCCATGTGTGCAAACAGATTGCCGTTGCTGTTGAGTGCTGCCAACAAGCCCACGTCGCCGCCAATCTCCCATTCTGTCAGCAAGGCTGCTGGCAGTGGTGTTGCGGGCTGCCCGCTATCAGGTAACACCGCTTGGCAAGGCCGTTCCACTTCTTCCCAAGTGGCGGTTGAAAATTGGAAGTCGTGCAGGTAATTGATTTTTTCGTAGCTGGAAGTGGCAATAAAATCGCCCAAAAAACCCAGTTCCACGGCTATCGCCTGACAGCTGCCAGACTGTAATTCTTTGATAAAGCTAATTAATACGGCACGGTTTTGGCTATCGAGCATATTTTGCCGGATATTCATCACCACCAGCGGGTTGCCCGTCCTGTCCCAATGTTTGGCGATATAGGAGAACTCCAAGCGCAAGCGCTGGATCAGTAAGCGGTTGTCCATTGCCAGATAAAAGCCTTTTTGGCTGAGGCATTGCGGGGCAAACACCAATTTTTCGCCGGACAAGATATACAGCTTGGAGGTTGCCAAGGTACGCAATTGCCGCAACGGCCGACCGGTCAGGCCAATGCGGTCATTGCGCCCAACGTGGGTATAAGCGGCGGCAAGCTCCATAGCCTCCCTGACTTGGATGGGCGAAATTTCCGCCAAGGTTTGGGCGCTGATGCCAGCCGCCAACAAATCCGCTTGCACCGCCTCATCCTGTGCCAACAAGGCCACTTGCAGCTTGTCGAATGGCTGGCTAGCCGCTTTGTGCCGCCCCAACGGGTCGATATCGGCAATAGCCAGCAAGCCATCTTGAATCAAGCAGCCCAAAATAAACAGGCTTTGCGCCCACACCAGCGGTACATTCTCGTTAGGGATGCGGTTTTGGCTTTGCGGTCGGGCTTTTTCGGCGGCAATGTCCTCTTTTGCCACTTTATACAGCTCCGGCAACAAATACTGCCCGTTCTGCCTGACCAGTAGCCCTTGCAGTTTTTCCCGATACATGGCAGCGGCTTCGATATCGCCAGCACATAACTTATTAAGCAGCAGATAAGTGAAAAACAGCGGCCATTCACATTCAATGGCTTGGAATTGCTTCAACTCCTGCGGGTCATAATGCAGGCGGCGGCTATCCTCTAGGGTGGTTTGGTGGCCATCGAGCAAAAAGCGTTTGCAACCGTAGCGGCCCTGCAGTTTTTCGCAAATCAGTGTTTCCGTGTTGGTGCGGATAGTCGGGTTGTCAATGGCAAAAGCGGGGAAGCCCGTGATGGACAGCAGGGCCGAATCGGTTTCTTTGGACATCGACTCCCTAGGCAACAATGATTCTAGGGCGATACGGGTACGGGCAATATCGTCGCTAATGACATGGATAACCGAGGCTTGCCCGCCGTCTTTGCCAAACAAGTTGAAGCCGGACAGGGCTTCCAATGCGGCCTTTGCCATACCCATGGAACTGGCATTAAGTTCGGCTATGCCGTGGTTGATTTTATTGCCGCGCTCCCATATACCGTAATCCGGTGTCCGGTAGGCACGGCTGATGTAATGGACTAAGTTTTGGACAAAATTGACTTCATTAAGAGTAAAAATAATCCGTAAACCCGATGCCGTCATTTGCGCCAGCATCAATAAAAACAGCGAGGTGGCATCCAGTTGCAAATGCCCCCATTCATTATCGCCCACCACCACCGCACCGGATTTGGTGTCGTATTTGGCGTGCAAGGCATCCAATGGGTTTTGCGTGTGCTTGAATTTTTCTACTTTTGGGGCTTGGCGCATCATGGCCGTCAACAAACCGCGCATTAGCTTAACGGTGCTTTGCTCCAGCAGGTAGGTTTTGCCAGGGTCTACACCGCTGCGGCGATAGGCCAGCGCCAAACCCCATGCCGCCAAAATACTGTAAACATTATCGCGTACCCACGCATCGGTATAGTTGCCGTGGACAGTGACGGCGGTGCTGGCGGGCAGCAAACCGCTGACCCAATCTTGACGGTTCAGGATAATATCCTGTACTTGTTGGTAATACTGGTCTAGTGGTTGTGGATCGCCATTGGTTTTCATGGTAGGAGCCTCCTTCCGAAGTAAAGAGTGGAAACGAAATGGGCATTGGCAGGGATGGTATGGCACACTGGCAATAAGCCCAATGTGGCTAAAGCTGTTTTCTGCAATCAAAAAAAAAGCGCTTTATCCTTATCCTGGATAAAGCGCAACCACCTTACAAACGGCAACAAACACTACAAGGTTTAACACGACACAGAAAACTAACATCTTGCAAAGATTATTGCAGTTAGTGTGCCATTTTATTATTTTCCCGTAAAAAAATAGTAACCCACTAAAAAACAAACAAATGTATGGATTAAGGAAGATGTCGTGCATTTGAGTGAATCAATAGCACCAAGTGGCGATGCACGAAAAAAGCCCTTATTGGATGGCAATCGCACAAAATTGGTGCATTGTGGGCAGTTGCAGTCAAAACACCCTATCACCTGCTGCTATCTATGCAGACTTAAGCGCCACAATCGGTTATATTGTTAAGGACTTTGCCGGACTTGCCAAAACCGCCAATACTGTCATGTGGTCAGTGCGGCGGCAGCCCATACCCGTACTGTTGCGGGAAAGGCTTTAGCCTTGATGGTCTGGGCCAAAGCCTTTCCCGCAACAATAAAATATTACCAATGTGTTGCGCTTCCACGCGCTCTTGATGAGGAACTTTCATGGAACTTTTTTTACAGGCTTGGCAGCCGCTCGTAGCTGATTGGCTTGCTTTAACACTGGCAAACCCGGCGTATGCAGCCACTATTGCCGGTATTGTCTGGTTATTGACCGCCATGCTGGGCGCTATTAGGGCCAGAAGCCTAAAAAAGCTTATTGTCCAACGACAACAAGCCTTGGACGATGCCAGCGGGCAATTGCAAATTGCCCAGCAAAACGTGGCAACCACTCAAGAGCAGTTGTTACAAGCCCAAGCCGATGCTGATCAGGCACGGCAATCGGCACAACTGCTGCAGACACTGCTGCTCCAGCGCAATAACCAAGTGGCCGGTGTCATACAATCGTTGTCAATCAGCTTCGATATGGGTGAACGCCCCGTACCAGTGACAGATGACGTGCAAGCGGAAGCCCTGTGGGAACAACACGGACGGGCAGTCAATCAGTTGGTTGCCAGCTTGCGGGCGGAAAGCCAAGCCAAAACTGCGTGGCAAAACGATTGCCAAAGCGAAGCGGCAAAACGGGCCGCCTTGGAAGCACAGGTCATGCCCCTGCAAGCCATGCTGGGCGAGCATTCCGGACAAATAGAAGCACTGGTGGCCAAGCAAAATGACTACTTGGGCCATATCGCTCTGTTACAGCAAAAATTGACTGAACAAAATGAGTTATATCAACAGTTAGAACAACAGACCGAAGCTTCGTTGGAGCATTTTGCCCAATCTCATGCAGCGGATGCACAGCGCTTGCAAGAACTGGAGCAACAGCTGGCGGAGTTGGAAAACTACAAAAGCCAAAACAAGCAGTTACAAGAAGCTTTAACCGCCCAAGAGAGCGAAATTGCCCGTTGGCAAGATCAGGCCAATAATGCCCTACCGGTAACGCGCCATGATGCAGTGGCAAAATTTGCCACGCATAATAACGGAGCGGTGTCCTCTCAAGCACTGCTAGCTTCTCCGGTCTTGCCTGATGACAGTACCAAAACTGACCCTGCAGAAGAGCCAGTCGTGTCAACTATGCCCAACATAGTATTAGAGCCGCCTGTAGAAGAACCTGCTGGACAAGCCGAAGCACACAACCCCTTGGGCTTTATGAAAAACCTGTTCGGCAAAAACAAGCCTGTACCGGTTGAAGAAATCTCAGAGGTTGAAGAATCACTTGCCGAGGCAGAACCTGAGCTTGTTGTGGCGGATGTGGAAGCGGTGGTTATAGCGGAACCGGAAGAACAGCAGCACGCCGGACAGGCCGAAGAACATAACCCGTTAGGCTTTATGAAAAACTTGTTTGGCAAAAACAAGCCCGCAGCGGTTGAAGAAATCAGAGAAGTTGAAGAATCACTTGCCGAGACAGAACCGGCACAAGTGCCAGAGCCTGTTGCAACGAATGAGGAATTAGCGGTTGCACTGGAACCGGAAGAACAGCAGCACGCCGGACAGGCCGAAGAACATAACCCGTTGGGGTTCATGAAAAACTTGTTTGGCAAAAACAAGCCCGCAGCGGTTGAGCCGATTGAAGCAGTGGCAGAGACAGAACCTGAACCAGACACACTTACCCTGCAAAACGCTGATGTGGCAGGACATCCCGTACCAAGTGATCCGCTGGGCTTTATGAAAAACATATTTAAAAACAAGCAGCCCGTTGAAATAGAGCCGCCACTGCCGATAGTTGAAGAAAAATACGATACGGAAATTGCAGAACCCGTCGCCGACAATCCAGCGCTCGGCTTCATGAAAAAATTGTTCGCTAAAGCAGAACCGGCACCGATTGTGCTGGAGCCAGAACCAGAACCGCCGCTAGCGCCTGAAGAAACGCCCGCCAAACCCAGCAATCCCTTCAAATTTTGGTAGCCCAACAATCGGTCGTGATTTTTGCTAATGCCACGCAAAGGGCAAAACGTTGCAATGGCTTGTCGAGGCCCTGCACGTTCCCTGGGCGAAGTTGAGGGGCATTGCATTTGGGCAAGGCGGCTAGGCAAACAATAGCATGTTAGCTGGGCACGGCTTCAACTACGCTCAGCCAACGTGACACGACACGCTTAGCCAACGCGCTGTGTTGCCCGCCCCTACGCCCACTGCCGCGTTATGCCCAGTTATCGTAAGCAACATCAGTTAATCGTATATTTTCTTATCGACCTTGCCACCAAAACTCAGATTGGCCTTAAGGAAAACTAAGTCAGACCCTTCGGTCAAACCGAAACCAAGGCCAAAAGAGGCGGGTATGGTGTTAAACAACGGCGTGTGCAGGGTGGGGATCACATAGTGTTGTTGTTGAGGCAGCGGGGTGGCGTTATCCACCCTATTAACACCACCGTAGAATTGTAGCCCTACCCGCGAACGCTCCGACAGCTGGTAGCTTGCCTCCCCCCGCCAACCGATCTCGAAAACCTCCTTGTGGTTAGCACCGACAACCACTTTATCAATATCCGGCGCATTGACAATATAAGTCCAGTTACCGACCGATTTTTGCAGGGTCAGCATAAATTCTGATTCCAGTTGGTCGTCATTGAACTTGGAACTCCACCATTCAATTTCACTGTACCAGCCGATATCAATTGGCAATTGCCCTGCCTCGGCAAAGCGCCCGCGAAAACGGAACTTTGATCCGGCATATTGCAAATCCCCCCCATCAGGACGCGCCAGATTGAGATAGTAGGCAAAATCCGTTCTGGTAGTCAGCCCGTATTCCATTTCCAGCGCGTAGCGCATCATGCTTTGGCTGGCAAAGGTAGGCGAGCTGCCGCCGTCGCCTTCTTTATGTCCCGCCACGATGTAACTCGACAGCAATTGCGGGTCAAGATGGCCTTTGCCTGTCGTCTGGTAGCCATACACCTGAAATTCGAAAGGATCAACATCGGCAACAGCCGTTAAAGGCCCGCAGGCCATAAGTAACACACACAGCACAGCGGATAGTGTGGCTAGCCGATTGAGTGGCATGGCAGTGTCCCTCGTAAATTAATGATAGCGAATGATAATCATTATCATCTATCTGTGTCAACAGATTCGCATAGAATAGTTGGGGCAGTCTGTAAACTAATCGGCAAAACTTATCACTAAGTTGCTTAAAATTATATTTAAAATCTTAATGATAGCTTAAAATAAATAATCGGTGTCAAGATCGGCACTTTTATCCGTTAGCGTATAATCAAGTCCAATAAAACAACCTATTATGCTAATTAAGTATCGGCATGACCATAATGACTGAAACACCTTATCGCATTGAGCCTTGTTTACTGGATAATCCGCCGCTTGATGTTGTTGATTTAATAGCTGAATTGACAGCACTAACAGAGCAGCTAGGGGCAAGGCTTCATGCCCATGCAGCAGCCAGTTTGGCAGAGATGGTCCGGATGATGAATTGCTATTACTCAAACTTGATTGAAGGCCATAACACCAAACCCCGTGACATTGAGCGCGCGCTGGCAAATGAATTTGACAACGATCAATCTAGACGGAATTTACAAATTGAAGCTAGGGCGCACATTCGCGTACAAGCTTTAGTTGATGACTTGTATGCGAAAGATGCCTTGCCTGAACCGGCATCAGCAGATTTTTTGCAATGGCTGCACGCGGAATTTTACAAGGATGCCGCTGATGAGATGCTTTGGATCAATAATGGCCCACAAGCTTTTAAAATGACACCAGGTATTTTCCGGTCGCTTATAGGACATGATGTCGCTGTAGGTCGACATTTGCCACCCAGTAGTGAATGTGTCTGGGATTTTATGCGCCATTTTGAGCGGCGCTATTGCTTTGCGAATATGGGCAAAGGTGGCCGTATTCTTGCTATGGCAGCCGCACATCACCGACTTGCTTATATTCATCCGTTTCCCGATGGCAATGGTCGGGTCAGTCGCTTGATGAGCCATGCCATGGGGTTCAAGGCGGGTATTGGGGCATCCGGTTTATGGTCAATCTCCAGGGGGCTTGCCCGTGGTTTGGATAGCCGTCAGGAATACAAACGGATGATGGATTATGCCGATAGTCCAAGGCAAGGTGATTTGGATGGTCGTGGCAATCTGTCGCAAAAAGCACTGACAGATTATGTGCGCTGGTTTCTCGGTGTGTGTGTTGACCAGGTTAAGTTCATGGTCGAATTGTTTGAATTCGAACAGTTAGCGGGCCGATTAAAGTCCTATACGGAAAAACAAGGCATGAGACCAGAGGCGTTTTTGATTCTCCATAGAATTTTGTTGCAAGGTGAAATGCCCCGTGGCGAAGCGGAGCGGGTGACTGGGTTGAAGGAGCGTAGCGCAAGGATGGTTTTGGCTGGTTTGATTCAAGATGGCATCGTCGGTTCGCAAACCCCCAAAGGGGCGGTATCGTTACGCTTTAACAGCCAGTCCATGGATATATTATTTCCCAGGCTATTTTCCGAAAGCTGATCTATTGCATCACCGTATGGCTTTTATTGGCAGGCCACGGCTAGCCGACTGGGTGACATGGCAATGTTCCTATAAACTAATGACAGTGAATGATAATCATTATCATCTTTCCATGTCAACAGCCCCGCAAAGTAAAATTGCTTGCCCAATTCACCTCTACCATAAATAGTTAGCATTTTTTATACTTTTTTAGGAATGATTTTCATTTGCATCTATAATACTGATAGCATTCAACTCATATTGGCAAGAGAGGGGTGTTAAGGACTTGAATTCACGGATGATTTATTAACATAAATATTACGGGAAGGATAAAAAATGAAAACTTTACGCGTGATAAGCAGTCTGCTGGGCTGGGCTTTGGCAAGCCCAATAGTGAGTGCTGCGGAATTTGTCGATCCGCCTGTTTTTACCAGTGATGCAAGCAGCAAAACGCTGGATTTGCTGATGGTTGCCAAACCGGCCCCTATCGGTGCCATACCTGGGGTGACGGGCTGGGCTTACGAAATTTGCGCACGCCAATACACCAATAGCACGGGCGATGGCTGCCTGCCCGGCATGGCCAACCCAAACCCTTACGGTGGTTCACGTCTGCAACTGAATCCGGGCGACACCCTCAAAGTGCATTTGGTCAACCGCTTACCGTTGATCAATGAAGCCAAGCATCAAGACGATCCGGGCGAAGCCTTTTTGGTACAAAACCCAACCAACTTGCATACCCACGGCATGTTGGTTTCACCCAACCTGCCCTTATCCACCGCGCTTAACCCCATATTTGGCGACACCGTTTTTGTGTTAGGCTTTAATTCAGCAAACGGTACACCTGACATTACCCCGACCTCCCATATCCATGGCGATGTGCGTATGGACACCATCGATTACCAGATACCCATACCCGCCGGCCATCCGTCCGGTTTGTTTTGGTTTCATCCCCATGCCCACGGCATTGCCTTAAACCAAGTGTCGGCAGGGCTATCCGGTATCATCACTATTGGGCAAGTTAAAGATTATATTCATAACCTGCCCGCCAATATCAACACTCGGCATTTGATCCTTAAGGACACCCAAGTCAGCAACAACCAACTATTGAGCGATCAAGAAGACCCCGCCCTGTGTGCCACGTCTACCTCTGCCCCCGGCAGCTGCACCCCTCCTGATGGTAGCCAATGGTTCTTTACCCTGAGCGGGCAACTCAACCCCACGATTACGGTCAACTCAGCCGGTGAAATCTGGCGCATCACCAATGCCTCGGCGAGCGTCACTTACGAGCTGCAATTGACCAAAAGCAACAATGGCATAGCCGCATCGGCCAACAGTATGGCATTGCAAGTGTTGTCCATTGATGGCATTAGCGTCACGCCCACGACCGGCATATCTCTGGGTGACCTGAAAACCATTGGCGGCGCAAAGTTCCGTCCTATCACGTGTCCGGGCGTTAGCAGCGCCAATCCGGCAACAGTTTGTGCAAGCAGCCTGCACATGATGCCAAGCTCCAGGGCTGAGGTTTGGGTGGTCAACCGGGATGCTGGCGGCAATGCCATCAAGGCCGATGGTAGCCAGGCGATTTTCCAAACCGTTGGCTATGCCACCGGCCCGGCCGGTGACAACTGGCCCGCCATCACCTTAGCGCAGGTGTCTTTTTCAGGTGGTGGCGCAGTTAAAAAAACCCCTACCCTTAAGGTTGCAGCATCTGGGCTGGATTACAACCAGATAGCCACACAACTGACTGCCGCCAACGCAGCCGTAGCCCCTAACACGGCTTGCAAACCGTTACCGGCTGGCTGGAAACGCCGTATATTTTACGGCTATCCGCTCAGCACTAATTTCGGCCTAGGTTTTGAGCTGATTGATGACAAAGGCCATACCGTACCGGGATCATTCCAAGATGTTGCCGCTTTCCCTAATGCGGCAAAAACAGTGTGCTTGCCTTTAGGAAGCGGCAATACGCCGGTTTATGAACATTGGGAGCTTATCAACTTGACCGGCGAAGACCATAACTTCCATATCCATCAAACCAAATTTAGGGTGTTGACCAAAGGGGAAGTGGTGGGGCTGGGCTCTGGCGTACCAACACGGGGCATTTTACAAGACAATGTGCCGTTGCCGTCTGGTTCGGCGGGTTGTGATGGTACGGTGGCAAGCTGGAGAAACAAGGCGTGCCAATCTACCCGTACCGATGTGGAGATACCGTTTGCCATTGCCGGTGATTTTGTGTTCCACTGCCACATTTTGGAACATGAAGACGGCGGTATGATGGCCACCATTCATGTGGTGGGTGCGGCAAACTAAGCACTGACCGACATACCGCATTAAATAATTGGTGGTCGCTAGGGGCGTGGATTGGACACGCACCTAGCGACCGTCACTTAACTTAAACACTGACGTTACCCAACACCTTGACTTGGCGTAGCAACGGCTACAAAAGCCCCGGGCTTCACTCAATATTCTGCACCTGCTCACGCATCTGCTCTATCAGCACCTTCAGTTCAATGGCAATTTGCGTCATCTCCTTGTCCATCGACTTGGAACCCAGCGTGTTCGCCTCGCGGTTTAGCTCCTGCATCAAAAAATCCAAGCGCCTGCCCACCGGCTCGCTTTGCCCCAACACCCGCAACACCTCAGCGATATGCGTTTCCAGCCTATCCAGCTCCTCGGCAATATCCAAGCGTTGCGTCAACATCACCAGCTCTTGCTCCAAGCGGTCAAAATCCGGTTGGGCAACCAAATCGGTGATTTTGTCGCGCAGCTTTTGTTTCAGCAAAGCCAACACCACCGGCAAGCGCGCCCGGGCAGCGGCGGCATAAACTTGCATTTTGCCACAACGCTCAGTGATCAGCTGTTTTAGCTGCAACCCCTCACGCTCACGGGTAGCCAACAAATCCTGTAGGCTAGCCTTGACCAGCTTCACCACCGCTTGCTTAAGCAGCTCTTTATCAATATCCGGCTCTTGCTGTATGCCCGGGAACGACAACACCTGCAGCGCCGAAAAGGACGCAGCGGCGTGCATTTTTTGTTCAATCACCGAGGCAGCCTTAAGCAGCGCAGCCAGTGCCTCTTGGTTGACCACAAAACCACCTTCTTGGTTTTGCCGCTTGCAGCTAATGCTGCAATCCACCTTGCCCCGGCTGATTTTTTCAGCCAACAGCGCCCGCACATCCGCTTCAACAGGGCGCATCCGCTCAGGCAACTTGCAACTGATCTCGCTGTACCGGTGATTCACCGAACGCAGTTCGCAACTTAACGTCAGGTCGCCGATTTCCGCATCGTTGGCGGCAAAGGCGGTCATGCTCTTAATCATAGTCCAGTCGTCCTACATAATGTTCAACAATAAACCACTATAACCGAATAATCACCAATTGCCACGGCAGGTGCATCAACTTCTAAAATGATTGGCGCAGAATGGCGGCGGGTTAAGGTATACTGTAATGCTTTTTATTTTGAAGGAACATTAACATGAGACCGAGTGGACGCAATCCAAACCAACTGCGCGATATTAAGTTCACCTGCGGCTTCACCAAACATGCCGAAGGATCGGTGCTGGTCGAATTTGGCGACACCCGAGTCTTATGCACCGCTAGTGTCGACCGCTCCGTGCCACGCTTTTTAAAAGGCAAAGGCGAAGGCTGGGTGACGGCAGAATATGGCATGTTGCCGCGTTCCACCCATAGCCGCATGAGCCGCGAAGCCAGCAACGGCAGACAAGGTGGGCGCACACTGGAAATCCAACGGCTGATTGGCCGCTCGCTGCGTGCGGCGGTTGACATGAAGGCATTGGGCGAGCATACCATCACCATAGACTGTGATGTGCTGCAAGCCGACGGCGGCACCCGCACCGCTGCCATCACCGGCGGCTTCATCGCCCTCTCCTTGGCGGTCAAAAAAATGCAGCAGCGCAACCAGATCAAAAGCAACCCCATCTACGGGCAAGTGGCCTCTGTGTCGGTGGGTATATATAAAGGCTTGCCGGTGTTGGATTTGGACTATGCCGAAGACAGCAACGCCGAAACCGATATGAACGTTGTGATGAACGATGCTGGGGCATTTATCGAAATACAAGGCACCGCCGAAGGTCACGCCTTCAGGAAAGACGAATTGGACACCATGCTGGAACTGTCCAGAGTAGGTATCCAGCAATTGTTGGAAAAACAACGTGTCATACTGGGCATTGAAGAATGAAACCAACTGAATAACAGCAAACTGTATTGAATCAGGCCAGCGCCTCAAAGCCAATGACAACTCTTCCAGACACCTTGGTGTTAGCCAGCAACAATCGTGGTAAAATTAAGGAAATTCAGGCCCTGTTGAGCGGCTTCCAAATCAGGCCGCAAGCTGACTTTGGCGTGACTGAAGCGGAAGAACCCGCCTCCACCTTTGTCGAAAACGCCCTGCTCAAAGCCCGTCACGCCGCCCGCCATTGCGGGCTACCTACTATAGCGGATGATTCGGGACTTATCGTAGATGCTTTGCACGGCGCCCCTGGGGTCATTTCCGCCCGCTATGCTGGCGCGGGGGCCAGCGACCAAGACAATATGGACAAACTGCTATACGCTTTGGCAGGGGTGGCGGAAACGCAGCGCACAGCGCGGTTTGTCTGTGTAATGGTGTATCTTGCCCATGCCGATGACCCTTGCCCGCTGATTGCCCAAGGCGAATGGCAAGGGCAGATTTTGCCGCATTGTCAGGGTGGCAATGGCTTCGGTTACGACCCCGTATTCTGGCTACCCAACCTCGCCTGCACCGCCGCCGAACTGTCCGCCGAGCTTAAAAACACCCTAAGCCACCGCGGCCAAGCATTGCGCCAACTGGTTGCCGCCCTTCTGCATAAGCAAACCCAGCCCAGCCATTAATCATAGTGTAACCGGCCCAGATGCACGACCTGACCACCATAGCCCGACAATTTGCCGAATCCATCCAACAACTAAGCCCGTTGGGTAGCGGCCTGATTAACGACACTTTTCTGGTCGGCACCACCGACCAGCCATTAGTGTTACAACGCATTAACCAGCAAGTTTTCCCCGCACCCGAACTGATTTCCGAAAACTTGGCAGTGCTGGCACGACATATTGCCGAAAAACCTGCAGGGGCGGTCAGGCTGCACTTGCCCACACCCATCAGCACCCTATCAGGACAGCCGTTTTATCAGGACAGCCAAGGCAATTTTTGGCGGGCCTTAAGTTACATCGCCAATGGACACAGCTTAAAAAAACCACGCTACCTGCAAGATGCCAGGCAAACTGGTTTTGCGTTGGCGCATTTTCACCGCCTATGCAGCGACTTGCCGGTGCAAACGCTACATGACACCTTGCCCGGCTTCCATATTGCCCCGGACTATCTGCGCCATTACTGGCACATCGCCACGCACAGCACCGCGCCTGTCGATGCATTTTGCCAACAATTTATAGAACACCACCAAGCCATGACTGATGAACTGGAGCAGGCCAAACACAGCGGCGAACTGCAGCTGCGCGTCATCCACGGTGACCCCAAGCTGGATAATTTCTTGTTTGACCGGCACAGCGGCAACATCATTGGCCTGGTCGACCTGGACACTGTCAAGCCCGGACTGGTACATTACGACATCGGCGATAGCCTGCGTTCATGCTGCCATATCGCTGACACCGGCCAATTTGACCTGGCCCTTTGCAGCGCCTGGCTGGACGGCTATCTTGCCCAAGCTGGAGCATTCTTTTCGGCGGCGGACGGCCACTACCTATACCCCTCAATACGGCTTATCCCGTTTGAATTGGGCATCCGCTTCTATACTGATTACTTGGATGGCAACCGCTATTTTAAAACCACCTACGCCCAACAAAACCTGCTACGCGCCCACGGACAATTCCGCCTATGCAGTGACATCATCGACAAAGAGGCCGACATCAAAGCCTTGTTGCAACCCCTCATGTGCAGCAGTTTTTAGCCTAGGCATCACAGCTATGCACCCTGCAGTTGCCTCACCAACCACCAAGCTAAATAATGGTTAACACCCACGCCCAACAATCCAACCTGCTTATTGGCCTGGTCTTGGTGCTACTAGGCGCGTTGGGCTTTGCCGCCAAGGCCATTTTAATCAAACTGGCCTATAGCGTCAGCCCCGCCGTCGATGCGCTAAGCCTGATTGCTTTACGGATGCTGTTCTCACTGCCGTTTTTCTTGCTAGCCTCGCTATGGCACAGCCGCAGCACAGCCGCCACAGCACAAGCCAAGCCATTGACGGTAAGGCAGTGGCTGCTGGTCGGCCTATTAGGCCTGATGGGCTATTACTTCGCCAGTTTTTTGGATTTTTTGGGCTTGCAATACATATCGGCAGGCTTGGAACGGGTTATCTTGTTCCTGTACCCTACCTTTGTGGTGCTGTTCTCCGCGCTTTGGCAAAAACGGGGCATCAGCAGACGTGTGGCATTTGCCTTGGCCCTCAGCTATGCGGGCATGATGTTGGTGTTTGTGGAACACCTGTCTTGGGAATCGTCGGCAGTTTGGTTAGGTTCTGCACTGGTGTTGGGCAGTTCGGTGATTTTTGCGTTTTTTGTCATGGGCAGCAGCCTCATGACCCAAAGTATTGGCTCTGGCAAGTTCACCGCCTACAGCATGAGCATGGCTTGCGTCGTCACCCTCAGCCACTTCGTGCTGGCGCGCGGGCCGGACCTTTGGCACCTGCCCTACGAAGTCTATCGGCTGGCCTTGATTATGGCGGTATTTTCAACCGTATTGCCATCGTTTTTTCTGAATGCCGGTATCCGGCGCATCGGTGCCGGCCCAGCCTCTATCATCAGCACTACCGGCCCAATAGTCACACTGGTGCTGGCGCATTTTTTGCTGGGCGAAGCCATCACCGCCCTGCAACTCGGCGGTACTTTTCTGGTGTTGGCAGGTGTTTATGTAGTCAGCCGTGCCAAAAAATGACCATAACAGCATATATTCCCTGAACGAAATCGAAAGGCGAGCTGCACGCAAAGTTACTGTCCACCATTTTTTGTTTGTGGGTGATCATTTGGCCAATGCGTTCCTTCAACATCCCGAAGGTTTCGACGACGGGATTCCCCAAGGGCTGATAGTACAATTAGGCGGGTTGCTGGCGCAAATATTCACTGACTACATCCGCTACCGCCGGACCGGTTTGGTGGTCGCTGACACTGGCCCACCCTGACACTTTATAGACTTTGTTGGCATCCAGCAATTGCCCGTTTGCCCTGCGCAAGCCGCTAATACGTTGCCCATAGCTGGCTTGGGGATTGCATTGGTAGCTTATGCCGCCCACCCGCACCATATCACCGCCTTGCTGGTAATAGGGGTCGGTATTGAACAGGTTGTCGGCGACATCTTCTAATATCGCGTGTAATTGCTGGCCGGTCAGATTGCGGGTGTAGGTTTCAGGGTAGCTAATGGCGGTATGGTTCATGACCGCTTCGTAGGTGATAGTTTGCCCGGGTAATAAGGTAGTACCCCAGCGGAAGCCAGGCGAAAGGGCTATTTCGGCAGCGTTGACGGTGCGTAGGGCATTGAGTATCAGTTGGTCAAAAGTGCCGCCGTAAGTGTCGCGCCGGTACAGCAATTGCCCAGCTACCGCCAGAGGTTGTTGCAATTGCTTAAGATAGGGTTGCCTGATGCGGTCGATGAGCTGTTGCATGGCGGTGTCGGGTGGCAGCAGGTTGGCAAACACCGGCACTAATTGGTAGCGCAAATTTTGCACACGCCCGTTTGCGGCTTGCACATCCAGCACCGCCAAAAATTTGCCGTGGCTACCGGCATTGGTGACCCAAGTCTTGCCCTGTGCATTATCCACAACAATGGGGCGTGGTAGGGCATCATGGCTATGCCCGCCGAGTATCACATCCAATCCGGTGACCCGTGCCGCCAGTTTTAGGTCTATCGCCAAGCCGTTATGGGACAGCAATATGATGGCATCAGCCGCCTTGGTTTGCTTAATATGCTTGACCAGCCGTTGCAGGTTTTGTTCTTGGATGCCAAAGCGCCAATCGGGCACAAAACGTTTCGGGTTGGCTACCGGAGTGTAAGGGTAGGCTTGACCGATAACGGCGATACGGGTTTGGTTGATGGTTTTGATTTGGTAGGGCTTAAAAACCGCGTCGGTTTCGCTATTACCTGCCCACTGGGCTTCTTCACTGAGGGTGATGTTTTGCGCCAGCCAGTCGCCTTTGAATTGATCGATGTTGGTTTGTAGCTGCTGGCTGCCATAGGTGAACTCCCAATGTCCGGTCATGATGTCCACACCCAATAAATTGCTGGCGGCGATCATGTCTTGGCCTTGTGTCCATAATGCCGTTGCTGAACCTTGCCAGGTGTCGCCACCATCCAGCAGCAAGGTGTTTTCTGCACCCCGTTCGGCACGGATTTGTTTGATGAGGGTTGCCAGATGGGCAAAGCCGCCCATTTTGCCGAACAGCTCTGCAGCTTGGGCAAAATCAATGGCGGTAAAGGCGTAAGCGTTGCGTGAATGGGCGGGGATGCCGAAAAAATCCAAGAAAGCTTGCCCGGTGCGATAGGGTTGGGTACTGGGTTCCCGATAATAAACGGGCAGTAGCTGGGCATGGCTATCGGTGAAATGCAGCACGGTGGCCTCAGCCGTCGAACGGGAACGCGTTGGCGACATCAGCCACGGCGAAAAACCTAATACAGCCAGTGTGTGCAGGAAGTGGCGGCGGTTCATTGGCACGGGCGGCGGGCTGGCTAACAATACGCTAGCTGCGTTCGTCAATAATTTGTACCCGTGGCGTTATGCCACAGACTAAAGTATAGGGGATTGTGTCTGACCATTGGGCTATTTCTTCAACCGGCAGACCATTGCCCCATAAGGTGACGGCATCGCCGGGCTTGGCATGGGGCTGGCTGTGCAAATCAACGGTTATCATGTCCATGGATACCCGCCCGACCAAGGACACGCGCTGACCATTGACCAATACCGGCGTCCCTTGTTTGGCATAGCGTGGATAGCCATCACCGTAGCCAATAGCCACCACCCCTAGCAGGGTTGGGCTTGGGCAGTGCCAGCTGCCGCCATAACCAACCGGCTCGCCTGCCGCCACCGGTTTTACGGCTATCAGCCGAGAATGCAGGCTCATGATGGGCTTTAGCCCTAAGGCGGCACCGGTTTGGTCGGCAAAGGGCGATATGCCATAGAGCATCACCCCCGGCCTTACCCAATCGGTCAATGCGGTGGGCCATGCCAAAATGCCCGCTGAATTTGCCATGCTGCGCTCGCCCGGCATACCGTACACAGCCTGGTTAAATGCCTGGATTTGCCGTGTGGTCATGGCATCGTGGGTGGCATCGGCATTGGCAAAGTGGGTCATCAGGTTGATCGGTTGTTTAATAATGCTGCAACAGCACAAACGCTGATAAACATCGGCAATGTGCGGAGGTTTAAAGCCTAGGCGGTTCATGCCAGTGTCCACTTTTAACCAGACGGCTATTTGTGCGGTTTCCGCCCTTGCGGCAAAAATATCCAGCTGGGTAGGGTCATGGACGACTGCATCCAGTTGGTAATGCAGCAAATCATCTAATTCTTCGCCACAAGTGAAGCCTTCCAGCACGGCAATTCGCTGCCCGTAGCCCGCTTTGCGTAGGCGTATACCTTCGTCAACGCGTGCTACGGCAAAGGCATCCGCCTCATGCAGTGCCGAAGCAACCCTGAGCAAGCCGTGTCCATAACCGTTGGCTTTTATGACCGCCATAATGTTGGCGTGGGGGGCTAGCCGCCGGACTTGTGCCAGATTATGTGCCGCCGCTTGGCTGTCCAGCACGGCATAAGCTGCCGGTATCATTAATACTCCTCACTGCTGTAGGCGTTACCGGCAAAATTCTCAAAGCGGGTATATTGCCCTAAAAAGGTTAGCCGCACGGTACCCAGCGGGCCGTTACGTTGCTTACCGATGATAATCTCGGCAATGCCCTTGTCCGGGCTGTCTTCGTTGTAGACTTCATCACGGTAGACGAAAACGATCAAATCGGCATCCTGTTCTATGGCACCCGATTCACGCAGGTCTGACATCACCGGACGCTTGTTGGGGCGTTGTTCCAAATTGCGGTTTAGCTGTGACAAGGCCACCACGGGCACATTGAGTTCTTTTGCCAATGCTTTTAGACCGCGCGAAATGTCTGATATTTGCTGCACACGGTTTTCACCGCTGGTGGGTGATTGCATCAGCTGCAAGTAATCCAATACGATCAGGCCTAATTGCCCGTGTTCGCGCATCAACCGGCGTGCCCTTGAACGCACTTCGGTAGGGGTGAGTGCCGGGGTGTCATCAATAAACAGCTTGGTTTCCGCCAACAGGCTCATTGCGGAAGTCAAGCGTGGCCAATCGTCGTCTTCCAGGCGACCGCTGCGGATTTTATGCTGGTCAATACGGCCCAGTGAGGACATCATACGCATGGCTAGCGAGTCACCGGGCATTTCCATGCTGAACACGGCAACCGGTTGTTTGGTTTTGATGGCGACGTTTTCTGCCATATTCATGGCAATGGTGGTTTTGCCCATGGAAGGCCTTCCGGCAACAATAATCAGATCGGCTGGTTGCAGGCCGGAAGTCAGGGCATCAAAGTCTGAAAAGCCAGTGCTGGCCCCGGTGATGGCATTGCCTTGTTCAAACATCAGTTCGATTTTATCGACCGCCCTGGCCAATAGACTCCTAATCGGTTTGAAGCCCGATGCTTCACCGCGCTGCAATTGCTCGGCAATTTGGAACACTTGCCGTTCGGCATTTTCAATCAGCTCTGTGGTTTCCCTGCCTTCACGGTTGAAGGCGGAATCAGAAATATCGGTGCCTATGTGGATCAATTGCCGTAGCACGGAGCGGTCACGGACAATAGCCGCGTAGGTGGCAATATTGGCAGCACTGGGGGTGTCTTTGGCCATCACTGCCAGATAGGCCAAACCACCGGCGTTTTCTAGCTCGCCAATGGCTTTCAGTTGTTCGGAAATGGTGATGACATCAAACGGGGTTTGTTTGCTGGCAAGGTTGCCGATGATCCTAAAAATGAGTTGGTGGCTACGCCGGTAAAAATCAACTTCCGCGACGATGTCCGACACTGAATCCCAGGTTTGGTTATCCAGCATCAGGCCACCCAATACCGACTGCTCGGCCTGAATGGAGTTGGGCGGGACTTTTAGCGCTTCCACCGCATAATCACGATCATAAAGGTTATTTTCGGACATAGGGGGGGTATGGGCTACAAAATGGTTGGGGGGTTATCATACAGGGCCGAACGGGCAGGATGGCTGCCGTCGCTTAGCTAGCGGTTGCACAGGCGGCACTATCAGCAAACACGTCCACCGGATTGTCCATCGCAATACAGGCAACCGGCAAGGCTTCGCCCGCCCGCCACGCGTTGACAGCGGCTTGCTTGTTGGTGCCGGTGACCAGAAAGATCACTTGGCGACTGTTGCTTAAGGCGTTGGCACTGATGCTGACGCGCTCTGGTGGGGGTTTGGGTGAATTATAAACGGCGTGGGCCAGTTCGTCGGGATTATGGATGTGACCCAGAAATAGGCTGGCAGTGTGGCCATCTTCACCCATGCCCAGTAGCACCATATCAAATGGCACAGCTTCGGCAACTACGGGCCGGTACAGAGCAGCCCCTTGTTCCGGGCCGAGTTCAGCAGGTATGGGGTAAATTTGGCTGGCGGGAATGGCCACTTTGTTGAGCAATGCCTGAAAGGCCATTAGGCTGTTGCGGTCGGCATGGTCGGTGGGCAGACAGCGTTCGTCACCAAAATAAATGGCCCAATGAGACCATTCGGCATTGGCAACCGCCAGCAGGCGGTACACTTTTTCTGGGGTGGTGCCCCCGGCCAATACGCATTTGAATTGGCCGCGTTCGGCTATGGCCTGTTCTGCCGCCGCCAATATATGTTGGCAAACGGCCGTTGCTACGGCATCGGCATCGGCAAAAATATGCCAGCGGGTGGTTTGTTGCATTTATTTACACTCCGGTGTTAAGGAACTGCGCCAAAATTGGCTCTCTTTGTCAAACAAACGGCTATCTTCTGGCCCCCATGAGCCTGCTGGATAGGTGCTGATAAAATCGCGTTCTATCGCCCACGTTTGCAAGATAGGGTCAACAATTCGCCAAGCGTATTCCACCTCATCAAAACGCAAAAATAACGAACGGTCGCCTTTTAACACATCCAACAACAGGTCTTCGTAGGCATCAATGGCTTTTTCGTCTTGGTTGCGGAAGCTGGCATCCAAGCTACAGATGCGGGTTTGCATTTCCAGCCCAGGTTCTTTAACGGTCATTTCGATACGGATACATTCTTCGGGTTGGATGCCCATCAGCACCCAATTGGGATTCATGCAGCGCACATCGGTGCCGTGAAAAAATTGCAAGGGCGGATGGCGGAAGCAAATGGAGATGCTGGATTGCGCTTTCGCCATACGCTTGCCAGTACGCATATAAAACGGTACGCCGCGCCAACGCCAATTGTCCAAATACAGCTTCATGGAGGCGTAAGTTTCGGTGCTGCTATTGGCGGGGATGTTGGTTTCATCCAGATAGCCGGGCACTTTTTCGCCATTGACATGGCCTTTGCCGTATTGGCCGCGGAAGGCATGGGCGTGGACGGCTTCTTTGGGTATAGGGCGGATGGATTTTAACACTTTGACTTTTTCATCACGCAATGCCTCGGCTTCCATGGAAATGGGCGGTTCCATCGCCACCAAGGTCAGCAGTTGCAACAAGTGGCTTTGCAGCATGTCGCGCAATGCCCCAGCGCTGTTGTAATAATCACCACGACTATCAATGCCTATGCTTTCTGAATGGGTAATCTGGATATGGTCGATATAATTGCGGTTCCACAGAGGTTCCAGCATGACATTGGCAAAGCGGAACACCAATACGTTCTGCACCATGCCCTTGCCTAGGTAATGGTCAATACGGTAAATCTGTTCTTCGGACAAGTATTGGCTGATACGTTTTTGCAGAGCCCGGGCACTGTCTAAGTCGTAGCCGAATGGTTTTTCGATGATAACCCGCCGCCAGCCGCTATCTTCGTCAAACAGCTGATTATCGCTTAAAAAACCCATCACCGCGCCAAAGTCGGACGGGCTGATGGACAAATAAAAAGCTATGTTTTTAGGGAAGCCTTCACCATTTGCCAATTGCCCCGCCAGCTGGGTGTAACATTCCGTTTGGCCGATGTCGCCTTGGTGGTAATAAAGCCGTGCGCTAAAACGGCTAAAAACCGCTTCATCAATATCTGCCTTAATTTTACTGACCAACATGGCCCTAACTTCGGCAAGCCAGGTGGACTGATCCCAAGGCCGTCTGCCCACTGCCATAATGCGCGTACCCTCAGGCAGGCGGTTAGCCGCTTCCAAATGATAGAGGGCAGGCATCAGCTTAATCCGCGAGAGGTTTCCCGTGGCGCCAAAAATAACGTAGGTGCAAGCTTCGGCTTTCATAGTAGTCCCCTAATAGCATCACTTAATGGCAATAGTACGGCTGTTACCGCACCTTAAACCGTATAGGTGGTGGAGGCGGTCTTGCCGCCGTGCCCAGTCCAATCGGTATGGAAAAATTCGCCCCTAGGCTTATCAACCCGCTCATAGGTGTGTGCGCCAAAATAATCCCGCTGCGCTTGCAGCAGGTTGGCGGGCAAGCGTCCGCTCCGGTAGCCGTCATAATAGGCCAGTGCCGAGGAAAAAGCAGGCGTGGGTATGCCCAGCTCAACCCCCAGCACCACCGCTTTGCGCCAGCCCGCATCGGCCTTGGCTATGGCATCGGCAAAAAAATCAGCCAGCAGTAAGTTTTCCAAATCGGGGTTGGCATCATAGGCTTTTTTGATGTCGTTAAGGAATTGGCTACGGATAATACAGCCGCCCCGCCACATCAGGGCAATCTCGCCGTAATTAAGCGATAACTGGTATTCTTTGGCTGCTTCCCGCATCAGCCGGAAACCTTGCGCGTAAGAGATGATTTTAGCGGCATACAAGGCATCGTGAATAGCTTGGATCAGCTCCTGCGGATCGCCGTTGACGATGTTGGTTGGACGCTTGGGCAAGAGGGCTTCAGCTTTGATACGTTCATCTTTTTGTGCCGACAAGCAGCGGGCAAACACCGATTCGCCAATCAGGGTCAGCGGGATGCCTAAATCCAAGGCGTTTATGCCCGTCCATTTGCCGGTGCCTTTTTGTCCGGCGGTATCCAGAATTTTGTTGACCAAGGGCTGTCCGTCGGTATCTTGATATGCCAAAATCGCGGCGGTTATTTCAATCAAATAAGAACACAAAACGCCTCTATTCCAATCAGCGAAGATATTGTGCAACTGGGCTGCGTTCAGCCCCAAGCCTTCGGACAGCAAGTGGTAAGCTTCGCATATCAATTGCATGTCGCCATATTCAATGCCGTTATGCACCATTTTGACGTAATGGCCAGCGCCGTTGTCGCCGACCCATTGGCAACAAGGTTCATTCTGGACGTGTGCGCTGATGGCTTGCAATAGCGGTTGCACTATGGGCCAGGCTGCGGCATTGCCGCCCGGCATGATCGACGGGCCATGCCGGGCGCCTTCTTCACCACCGGACACGCCCGCACCTATGTACAGGATATTTTGTGCCGCCAAGGCTTGGCTGCGGCGGCTGGTGTCGGTGAACAGGGAATTGCCGCCATCGACAATGACATCTCCGGCAGCCAGTAACGGCAACAGCAGATCAATGTATTGGTCAACCACTTCACCCGCTTTGACCATCAGCATGACAATGCGCGGTGCCCGTAAGCTGGCCACCAGTTCGGGCAATGAGTGGGCGCCCAGCACTTCAGAACCGGCGGCGGCACCCGCCAAAAACTCATCGACAACCGTGGTGGTGCGGTTGAAAACAGCGACTTTAAAGCCGTGGTCATTCATGTTCAAGGCTAAATTTTGCCCCATCACCGCCAAACCGATCAAACCAACATCTGCTTTCATAGCACCTCCTAAAATGACAATTTTTGTGAATCTTACCATGAGCCACTTGCCGTGGCAGGATTAAGTTAAGTGTGGGTGGGCGTGTATTTTGGCTAGCGTGCTTTACGGTAGTAAAGTTGCAAGCCCACAATGGCTGTTAACGCACCGGCATTATCGGTAAGCCAATCTAAAGCACTGGTTTCGCGTCCGGGCACAAACAATTGGTGTAATTCATCGGAAATGCCGTATAAGCTACAAAAGCCTATGGTCGCCCAAATACGCTGCTTTAGGGATAAGTCAAAATGGTTAAATGCCCGCCAAGCCAACACCCCCATAACAAAATAGGCAATAAAATGGTGTACTTTATCTTGGTTTTCAAAGGTATTGGTAATTGGCAGCTGTTCCAGGCTAGAAAGCCAAAATATCAGGCCACAAAATAAGATAAGGGCGGACAGGTCAAAGATTTTGCTAATAGTCATAATATATAGAAGTTCAATTAATGGTGGTCTTTATTTTTTAGGGTGGATGTTTGCGGGACAAAAAGAGCAAAAAACGGTTATTTGAACAGCGTAAAATAAACGGCATAACCTTATGGTATTTGACCGATACTGCGAGGGACTCGCTGGATCGCACGCACCCCAAACGGGCCTAATTACAGTGGCCTTAAGCCATTGCCTTTTATACACAAACCAGAATGACGCTTATTAATCAATAGAATATTTTTTAGCAACAGCTATTTTAAGGTGGTTTGGCGATAGCAAACCACCTGTTTACTGGTGCGCCCTAACTTTGGCTTTGTTGTGGCGGATTGCCTAGCGGTGAATCCAGCCTGCCATTGACACGGCTGACGGGTTAATTTTTAGCAACTGTGCAAAAGCTTCGATCGGTGTTTTTTGCACAGCCAAGCCTGCTAGTTTGTCAAAAAAGATTATACTTGTCTACTTGGGCAATAACATTATCTCTTGCGGCATTTTGATTCTTAAATTAGAATGTTATAGTTAGATAATGTAATTTTTTATTAAGGAGCAACATGACTGATATTGAGAACCTTTCTGAACATGAATTGAAAGCGTTAATGGAACAAGTCGACAAAGCAATTAAAGACAAACAAGCTAATAAGCGTAAGGAGGTCATCGCCCAAATTAAGGAGTTAGCCGCGTCCATTAATGCCACTGCTGAAATTATTGAGGCGGACAATAAACGCCAAGAGCCTAAATTGCGGCGTGCGGCGGTTAAGTTAGCCCCTAAATTCCGTCACCCGGAAAATCCCGAGCTGACTTGGACGGGTCGGGGCATTGCGCCAAAATGGCTGCAAGCCTTGGTGGCGCAAGGCCACAGCAAATCTGACTTTAAAATTTAAGCACGCCTTGTAAAAGCCAGGCACGGCAGCCTTATAATTTATAACCGTGCCTGCGCCTTAATACTTGCCTAATCCAAGTATATCTGGGTCAATCCGCCATATTGGTCTACTCGCCGGTCGCGTAAATATGGCCAAACTTGGCGGACTTGCTGTGTCCTTGTCCGGTCAAGCTTATACATCAACAATTTTGCCTCGCTGTCATTTGCCACTTCCAAAAACTCGCCTTGGGGGCCGGCGATAAAACTATTGCCCCAAAACAGTATGCCCTTATCAGTATCGGGCAAAGCATCGGGGGCCGCTTCAAAACCTATCCGATTACAGGCAATAACGGGAATGCCATTGGCGACTGCATGTGCCCGCTGAATGGTTATCCATGCGTCTAGCTGGCGTTGCCGCTCTTCGGGCGTGTCTTTCATGTCCCAACCAATGGCAGTGGGATAGATTAATAGCTCTGCCCCCGCCAAGGCCATCAACCTTGCCGCTTCAGGAAACCACTGGTCCCAACAAACTAAAACACCTAATTTGCCCAACGATGTTTGGATGGGTTTAAAACCCAAATCGCCCGGCGTAAAATAATATTTTTCTGAAAAACCCGGGTCATCAGGAATGTGCATTTTTCGGTATTTGCCCGCTATGCTGCCATCCTTATCAATAACCACCGCTGTATTATGGCAAATGCCCGGGGCGCGCTTTTCAAAAATGGTGGATACGATAACTATGCCGTGCATCTTGGCAACCGCCTGTAAACAGTCGGTGGTTGGCCCGGGGATGCTTTGCGCCTGATCAAATTGGCTAGTGTCTTGGGTTTGGCAAAAATATGGCCCCAAATGCAATTCTGGCAGCACCACCAAATCGGCCCCTGCTTTGGCGGCTCGTTTAATCTGCTCTATGGAGATAGTGAGGTTGGTTTGGCGGTCTTGATTGCAATGCTGTTGCACCGCACTGACCGTAAATGTTGGTTTCATAGCTTGACCGTTGTTAGGATTGGCAAGGGACTCGCCTATAGATGATTTTATGGCACGTCCAACTAATCCCGCTATTATTCAGGAAATGAGGGAAATTTCAACAACGGTACAATTATGTTTGATGCCGCTTCGCTGGATTAGTTGAAGCACCGCTATATCACTGGTGGCTGGATTGCGTCATTTTTAACCCAACCAATTGCTAATGGCATTGCTTATACGGCACAATAACCCGCACTTACATGGCAAAGGAACCTGCCTTTCATCCCAACCACCAGAAAGATGCTATGAAACATTTATATCAATTCTCCGCCGTTTTATTTGTCTTGGCACTGACTGGCACGCCAGCCTTTGCGTCCACCCTTGATGCCATCGAAACCCAACCCGTTCCCGGAAAAGCACCGGCCAGCAAGGCAGAAATCCAGCGCGCCCATGAGCTGCATGAAGCACAGGAACATGCCCAAAAATTGCGTGAACTAACCAATCAAATTTTTGCTGAAAAAAATGCCGCCAAAAAGAAGCTGTTGTTAGCCCAGCACCGCGCATTGTTGGAGGCGGGCAAAGCGGGCGCAAGCAGCAATCCGTCTAGCCCGGCTGCTGAATCGGGCGATTAAGGCACGCGATTAACAGAGCAAGCGCATATACATACTTTATCGATAATATTAACAGCATCCTCTTATGAAATTCAACGATACAGGCACACTAAGCCATTGGCAATTGGACGGCATTAATGTTATTGAGCCACTGCATGACAAAGCAGGGGGGGGCTTGCGTGGCGGCGCGTTTCTTTGTTTGCCCAATTTTGAGGAACTGTCCCCACCGTTTAGCATCAAGCATGGTGAATATAGGATAACGGCTTGTGGCAGCCAATTGCCCCATAGAAAAATCCTTGCCTCGGCCACCAAAAGCAATTGGGGGCATATTGATGTCATATCAGATTGGGAAGAAGTGGAAGACCATCAAGGCAAAACCCTAACGGTCAACACTACCCTCCGTGCACTCTCTGATGCAGCTTGGGTCAGGCCAGGGTTTCATCCTTATTTTTCTGTCACGGAAGACAGCTTTATTACTATTGGCACGACCCGGTTAGCTGTGGCTTCATTGCCGCACGATGCCATGCAATGTCACCCAGTCGTTTCATTGGCAGAAACCGCCACATTGTCAACCGCTCTCTACAGTGTCACTGTGGGGTGTAGCGTGTCCCCACTCATTGCCAAGCTCTCGCTTGCGTTTGCTGTCTGGAGCGATAAAAAACATCAGTATGTCTGCATCGAGCCGGTTATTGGCCTGCAAGCCGACCTAAATGGTTTGCCGACCCCATTAACGCTTGCTAATGGCGAGGAACTGGCTATGGTTTTTAAGATTCATGCCAACAAGGCGGATGTCACGAAGCTGTCATGACCGTCAAGGCAAAAACTTGCATCTGCGCTTTTTAATGGGCATTTATGCGATCGGACTGCAAGGCACATAGGTCGGGTAATGCTGAAATTTCTGGAATAGCGGGCATTTGACCGAACCATAGGAGCAAAAAATGCGGCACGACAATCAATGGTTTGAGGGTAAGCATAGTGCTGCAGGACTTGCACCGTGGGTTGCACTCCGGAGAAGCAAAAGCCATAACCCTTAAAGAAACTGGTTATTATTCGGGAACGCATCGGACGCATGTTTGTCATGGAGACGGCTTTGTCCAATCTGGCCGATAGCCGAGACAGTAAAGCCGATTGTGCACCTTGTCCTATCATTGCCACGCTATTGGGGGACACCAGAAACCTCGTAATGGTGGCATAAAGTCACTGCGGTCAGCAGGATTCTTGTGGAACAATCCAACCATTGCCATTGTCAGCAAACTTTAACCCGCCACAGGCAACAAAAATGGTAACCTTAGAAGGTTAAATTTTCTTGAGGAATTGCTATGGGCCCGCATTATTTAAGCCGTTTTTTTACCCCCCGTTCTGTTGCTATTGTAGGGGCTTCCGAGCGCGTGGAAAGTGTCGGCTATCGGTTGCTGCTAAACATGCAGGAAGCGGGCTTTGCCGGTGCGCTGTATCCGGTCAATAACAAGCGCGAACAATTGCTGGGCTTAAAGGCTTACCCCGATTTGCTGTCCATAGCGGAAGATGTGGACTTGGTGGTGATTGCCACTCCAGCCCCGACCGTGCCGGATGTGATGCGACAATGTGGCGAAAAGGGGGTTAATTCGGTGATTATCATCACTGCCGGATTTGGCGAGCTGGGCGAAGCGGGCAAGCGCCTGCAGCAAGAAATTTTAGATATTGCCCATTTGTACGGCATCCGTATGATTGGCCCCAATTGCCTGGGGGTAGCCCGCCCTGATGGCCTGCTGAACGCCACGTTTGGCGATGGGGTGGTTAAAGACGGCACATTGGCATTGTTGTCGCAATCGGGTGCCGTTTGTACGGCGATTTTGGATTGGGCGAAAGCACAAGATATTGGCTTTTCTACTGTGGTGTCGATGGGCGGTGCAGCGGATATTGATTTTGGCGAGGTGCTGGATTATCTGGCGACAGATAGCCACACCACGGGCATTTTAATGTATGTGGAGGGTATCCGTGATGCCCGCCGTTTTTTAAGTGGCCTGAAAGCGGCGGCACGGTTAAAGCCAGTGATTTTAATCAAGTCCGGTCGGCATGAAGCGGGCTGCAAGGCTGCCATGTCGCATACCGGGGCTATGGTGGGCGGCGACAACGTTTTTAATGCGGCTATTGAACGGGCCGGTGTGGTGCGGGCCTATAGCATTGATGAATTGTTTGCGGCGGCACGGGTGCTGGCGAATAACGTCGTGGTTAAAGATGACCGCTTGGCAATTATCACAAATGCCGGTGGCCCCGGAGTAATGAGCACAGACCGTGCGGAAGATGTCGGAATAACCATGGCTACCTTAAGCGAGGCCAGTTTGGCTGCTTTGGATGCGGTGTTGCCCCCCCATTGGTCACATGCCAATCCTATTGATATTTTGGGTGATGCCACGTCTGAACGTTATCAACAAGCCTTGGCAGTGTGTCTGGATGACGGGCAAATTGATGGGGTGCTGGTGATTCTGACACCGCAAGCAATGACCAACCCCAGCCAAGTGGCACAATGCCTTATTGATGGCGCCAAAACCAGCAACAAACCGGTGCTGGCGGCTTGGACGGGCGGAGCTAAAGTCCAGGCGGGGCGGGATTTGTTTGCGGACAGCAACATCGCGCATTTCAATACGCCGGAAACGGCGGTTGACGCGTTTGCTTTTTTGGCCCGCTATACCCGTAACCAAATCTTGCTTAAACAAATCCCCTCCCCTGATGGTACACCCACAACACACGATGTGGAGGGTGCGCGGCTGATCATCGGCCGAGTGTTGTCGGAAGGCCGCGAGATATTGACGGCACAGGAAGCGAAGGCTGTGCTGGCTGCTTTCCATATTCCGGTAAACCTGACCGTGCCGGTTTTTTCTGGCAAAGATGCCATGATCGCCGCTGAAACGTTGGGCTTTCCAGTGGTGCTAAAAATTAATATGTCGGCCTTTAGCCATAAATCTGATATTGGCGGTGTGCGCCTTAATATCCAGAGTGTGCAGGAGGTTTCGCAGCACTTTAGCGAAATGGAGGCGGCAATCAAGCAAAAATACCCTGATATCGACACCGTCGGCATGACCGTGGAGGCTATGTTCAAATCGTCAAATGCCCGTGAATTGATGGTGGGCGTGGTCAGGGACCCTGTATTTGGCCCTGCCATCAGTGTCGGCCTAGGCGGTACGTTGGTGGAAATTTTGCAAGATAACGCCATTGCCATCCCGCCACTCAATACCTATATGGCGGAGCAAATGCTCGCCAAAACCAAGGCGGCAAAATATCTGAAGGCTTTCCGGCAGATGCCTGCAGCTAACCGGCAGGCAGTGATTGATGTGTTGCTGAACGTGTCCGCAATGGTGAGCGAGTTACCGGAAATTTTGGAGCTGGACATTAACCCGCTGATGGTTGATGAGCAGGGGGCGATTGCTGTGGATGCGCGTATTAAAGCCCACAAACCGCACCAGCTAAGCCGTTATGCGCACATGGCCATCCACCCCTATCCGCACGAGCTGGCGCAACAGCAGCAATTGGTCAACGGCGCCAATATCACGCTGCGCCCCATACGCCCAGAAGATGCCGAGATGGAAAGCCGGTTCGTCGCTCGCCTTTCGGAGCGCAGCAAGTATTTCCGCTTCCGTCAATCTTTGCACACCTTAACACCCGATATGTTGGTGCGTTTCACGCAAATCGACTATGACCGGGAAATGGCATTTGTGGCGGTCACCGAAGAAGCTTCTTTGCCCAAGGAGCTAGGCGTAGGACGTTATATTATTAATCCAGATGGTCGCTCAGCGGAATTTGCCTTGGTGGTGGCGGATGATTGCCAATGCTTAGGTATTGGTTCCCGGTTGCTGGTCATTTTAATGGCCACTGCCAAAGCCAAAGGGGTTGCACTGTTTGAGGCGGAAGTGCTGGCGGGCAATACCGGCATGTTGGCACTGCTGGCCAAACTGGGGTTCACTATTGAGCAACCCGGCAACGGCAACGCGCCGATGCGGGTTTATAAACCTTTATAATCAATATATAACATCTAAAACTGGAGATTTCCGACACTGCTTTAAACCAGTGATATGGGTAAAAAACAAGCCGTAAAACCGATATTGCATTAAACTGGGTTTTTTCGCCATTTTGTAACAAAGCTATTAGCCGACTCAAGAAATGATCCTGTTCACTAAAATGCACGGCCTAGGCAATGATTTTATGGTCATTGATGCCATCAACCAAGAAATTGCGTTAAGCACGGAACATATCCGCCAACTTTCTGACCGCCATTTTGGTGTGGGGTTTGACCAGCTGCTGTTAGTTGAACCGCCACAGAGCCCCAATGCCGATTTTAAATACCGTATCTTTAACGCCGACGGCAGTGAAGTGGGGCAATGCGGCAATGGTGCCCGCTGTTTTGCCCGCTTTGTACGCGATAAGCAATTAAGCCTTAAAGACCAGATATGTGTTGACACCCATTCGGGGCAACTGACGCTGAGCTTTGAACCTGATGGTATGGTCACGGTCAATATGGGGGTGCCACGCCATGCACCGTCGGAGATACCTTTGCTTGCCGAACAGGAGTCACGTTTTTATACGGTTACTATCAATGGTCAGGAACGGGCATTTGGGGCTGTTTCTATGGGTAACCCGCACGCGGTTATCCAAGTGCATGACATCAAAAATGCACCAGTGGAAATGTTGGGCAAAGCTTTAGAAAGCGATGCCCTTTTCCCCGAACGGGCCAATATTGGTTTTATGCAAATTATTGACCGATCTCATATTAAATTGCGTGTTTATGAACGTGGCGCAGCTGAAACATTGGCCTGTGGCAGCGGCGCGTGTGCCGCCATGGTGATCGGTTTTGAACAAAATCTACTGGACAACCAAGTACAGGTTGAATTGCCCGGCGGTATATTGCAGATAGCGTGGGCGGGGCGGGGTCATCCAGTATTGATGACCGGCCCTGCCGAATCAGTTTTTGAGGGGCGGATTGCCCTTGCGGGTGAATCCTTGTCCAGTACAGAGCTGTCTTCTGACGAGGTGGGAAATTATTTATTGCAGCATCCTGAATTTTTCAATGACCACCTGAATTTATTAGAAAAACTGAGTATCCCCCATCCTAGTGGCAATGCTGTGTCGCTGATCGCCAAGCAATTGGAGATTTTCCGAAGCCGGCATCGTGAACTGGAAAATCAGCTAGGAATGCTGATTGATATTGCCAAAGACAATGACGCCTCGTTTAACCGGATGCATAAATTGACACTGGCTTTGTTGAACGCCGAGACTTTGGAGCAAGCTATCCACCATCTGGAAATTGTCTTGTCCGACTATTTTTTGACCGATTTTGTGGCGATCCGCATTATCCGGGCCGAACCGGTCGGTCACTTACCAGGGCTGTTTATTACGCCAGGTAGCGATAAGCTTAAGCCTTTTTTGGTGGAACTGTCCGGCAACCAGCCCAGTTGTGGCATGCCAACCCCTGAACAGGCACGGGAATTGTTTGGCGATGCCGCGTTACACGTCAGGTCTTGCGCGATTGTGCCCATGGTTTTCACTGAGTTTGAAGGCATTTTAGGGATTGGCAGCCGCGAAAAAGACCGCTTCCATCAGAGTATGGGGCATTTGTTTTTGACCCAAATGGGCGAAATTATCGCCACCCGATTGGTCACGTTATTGAAATAACCCATGTCACCGGATGCCGAAGCCCAACTGCTTGAATATTTGCAGCAACTTAACGAGATCAGGCGCGTATCGCCTCATACTTTAAGCAGTTATCGGCGCGACCTGAAGCAATTGGGCGGTTATTGCCAGCAAAAAGCCATTACTGATTGGAGCGGATTACAGGCTTATGACATCCGTACCCATATCGCCGCACGGCACAGGAGCGGGTTGGGCAGCAAAAGCCTGCAACGGGAATTATCCGCTATCCGCAGTTTTTTTAACTACCTATTAAAAAATCGCCTTGTAGACAATAATCCAGCGCAACAGGTTAAAGCCCCGAAACAGGCAAGAAAATTGCCTAATACATTGGATGTTGACCAAGTGAACGGTTTGCTGGACGGAGACTGTAATGGGATGTTGGCTATCCGCGATTTGGCCATGTTTGAGTTGTTTTATTCTTGCGGCTTGCGTCTTAGTGAATTATCGGGGCTCAATTTGCCGGACATTGATGTGCGTGACCGCTCGTTAATGGTCGTCAGTGGCAAAGGCGGCAAATCGCGGCTTTTGCCGATTGGCGGCAAGGCCATCAGCGCCCTCGAAAAATGGTTGCCATATCGGTTGCAAATGGCCCAACCGCTGGTGACTGCGCTGTTTGTTTCCAATCGGGGGCAGCGGCTTGGGCAGCGCAGCATCCAACTCCGGCTCGACCTATGGTGCAAAACCCATGGTATTGATGCACACGTCCATCCACACATGCTCAGACATTCATTTGCCAGCCACCTATTGGAATCTAGCCAAGATTTACGGGCCGTACAGGAGTTGCTGGGGCATAGCAATATCAGTACCACGCAAATTTACACCCATTTGGATTTTACTCATCTGGCAACGGTTTATGACCAAGCCCACCCTAGGGCCAGAAAAAAATGACTGCACAGATGGATGCCGAGATAATGATAGGTGACAAAACTTGTGCTGAGGCTATGCTCAATAGCGGAAAAAAATCATAAAACCTGCTACTATGTCCAATATTTTAAGACAATGGCATAACCGGTTTTTTCGCAAACACTTCAAAGGATACTAGAAATGGCGGCAAACGAATTCCTGGACGAAGAAAAACCAAGAGGTATCCTGTGGATATTTGGTGTTTTCCTTGGCGTTGTAATGACTGTCCTGATTATTCTAGGTGCTTGGTGGGGCAGCGAGCCGGGTCAGTTTAACATTATTGACGAAGCACAGATACGGGCCAAAGAGACCCATTCTTCGGACAATATTCCGGTCGGTTATGTGTATACCAATACCTTGGCACATATTGCCGAAACCTTGCTTTACAAACCTGGCGGTTATATCACCAATGACGTTGGCCCTCCAGGGGTGTTCCTTGATAACGTGCCCAATTGGGAATACGGGGCTTTGGTGATGTTGCGCGATGCCACTTCCGCCCTCAGAAACCATTTTGCCCGCGACCAGTCCCAGTCGGCGGAAGACCCAGATTTGGCGATTGCCGAGCCTTATTTCTATTTTGAGAACGATTCGTGGGCCTTACCTTCAACTGAAGCGGAGTACGAAAAAGGCATTGAAGCTTTGCACAAGTATATGGAACGCCTGCAACATTTCGGTGGCGATGTGAAACGCGCGCAGTTTTATTCTAGGGCGGACAACTTGTGGCAATACACCGAGGTGGTCATCAAACGCTTAGGGGGCTTGTCCACCCGCCTTGCCGCCAACAGCTCCGGCTCAAACTTGGGGCCGGGCCTTACCGATGTGGAACGTGAGCAGGCTGAAAAACAAGGCACGCCATTGCCTAAGGTGTCATGGTTGGAAGTGGATGATGTGTTCTACGAGGCCCGCGGCGCCAGCTGGGCTTTGCTGCATATCCTACGGGCCATTAAATATGACTTTGAAGACATCCTGCTCGACAAACGTGCCATGCGTACCGTGGACATTATGATTAAGGCAATGGAAAACGCGCTGCAGCCGATCACGTGCCCGATGATCTTAAATGGTGATGGTTACGGCATTTTCGCCAACTATTCGCTGACCATGGCCAATTACATCGCCCGTGCCAACGCCGCTGCGCTGGACTTGCGCGACATTATGAACAGAGGTTAGATTTTTCTGATGGATGAAAAGATAAATTTTAATTTGGCACAAGCCAGCACTTGGAAACGTATTTTCTTTATGCTGATCTTTTTGGCTATTGACAGTGTGGTGCGGATGCTACTGATGCTGGTAATTGTCGTACAAGTGGCGACAGTCCTGTTTTCCGGCACCCCTAATGCGAATATCCTCAATTTTGGACGTAGCCTGTCAACCTATACTTACCATATTTTTCTGTTTTTGACGTTTAACACAGAAACCTTGCCATTCCCCTTTTCTGACTGGAACATCACTGCAGAATTGGACTTGCCTGCTACGGATATACGTAAAGAAGATTAAGCAGCGCAGCCCCATTGCCGCCAAGCTTACAAGCCACCTCATTCAGAGGTGGCTTGCTGGTTGTAGCTAATCCTGATCATCCTCATCTAAATATTCATCTTCAGCTTCAGGATGTTCAGATGATGCAACCTCTTCCGTGTTCAGCAGTTCTTTTAGATAGCGGTATAACAGACGGGCCGATTTGGGCGGATTGCCTGTTGCGGCTTCTTTTTGGACATTTCTAAGCAACCGCCTTAACTGCTGCCGGTCAGCATCGGGATACCCATCCAGCAAATCAGTCAAGGCGGCATCACCTTCGGCAATCAGCCTATCCCGCCAACGTTCGGCAATATGGTGTTCCCTAACGGCGTGTGCACTTTGATTTTTTAGCCGCGCAAACTGTTCGGTCACAGCATCAAGAATTTCGCCATCCAATTTATGCAGCTTGCCTGCGGCATATTTCAATAAACGCTTACGCGCCCCTGTTTGCCCCATAGTCCCGACTTGCACAATGGCTTCGTGTATTTCCTGCGGCAAGCCTAACTGTTTCAGGTTGCTTGCGGACAAGGCGGACATTTCATTGCCTAAATTAAACAAGGCGGTAATGTCTTTCTTGATTTTGGTTTTGTTGGGCCGGACCGCGTAGTATTCAATCTCGTCTTCGTTGTCTTCATCTTCGTCAAGGTATTCTTCGATCATAATAAATTTATTGTTAGAGAAAACCGCCCGATAATAGGGGCGGCTGGGCTACTTTAGCATAACGGGCAAAACCACTCCGCCAAGCCTGAGTTTTTTGTGCCACTGTCATGGCTGCATACGCCGGGCTGGTGGATGGCAGACGCACATAGGCAATATCTGCCGTATAGGCTTGGACAGTAGGCAGAACATGTTTTTTATACAGTTTTTCTGCCATACCGCCATTAAAACACACCATCTTTATAGTGGGATACGCGGTAAAAAAATGGGCGAAATTATTGATGCTGACGGAGTCCATGTCAATATTGGCATCCAAGCTGCCAGTCCGCCGACAATAATACAAAACATCCCAGACGGCTATACCGTTTGCCATCAGCGCTGATTTCCGCTCCGCATAGCTTGCAACATCCGGTATGTTGGACAGTACGGACATAATAGCCCAAAAAGCATTTTTTGGATGCCCATAGTATTGTTGTTTTTGCAATGACACTTCGCCGGGCATTGAGCCGAGTATCAGCAATTTTGCGCCATCGGCAACAATGGGCGGGAAGCCTTGTTTATCAGTTAAGGTTTTTGTCTTCATAAAAATTAACTTGAATTTTGCCCGGCCAAATTTGCGATAATAGCCAGCCATTCGTTGTTAAAGGATAATAATTAAACATGTGGTTTAAAAATCTTAACGTGTTCCGTCTTACCGAACCTTTTGCCCTGTCCGCCGCCGAGCTTGAGCAAAAGCTACAGCCCGCCAGCTTCCGCCCATGCGCCCCGCATGAAGAATCAAGCTTCGGCTGGACACCGCCCATCGGTAAAATGCACGCCCCCTTAGTGCATTCCAGCAATGGTTTTATAATGCTGTGCGGAAAAAAAGAAGAACGGGTGTTGCCCACGGCGGTTATCAACGAAATGACCCAAGAGCGGATTGCTGATGCTGAAGACAAACAAGGCCACAAATTGTCCAAAAAGGAGCGGGCGGCGATCAAAGACGAGTTGGTCTTTGAATTGCTGCCCAAAGCCTTTACCTTTAGCCGTAAAATTTTTGCTTATATTGACACGCTAAACGGCTTTATTGTTGTTGATAGCGCTTCTGCAAAAAGTGCCGAGGACTTGTTGAGCTATCTACGCAAAACCTTAGGATCGCTACCGGCCCAACCACTCACCACTGTTGAAAAACCCGGTGCAGTCATGACCACTTGGTTGATTGATCAAGCCTCACCCAGTGATATTAACGTGGAAGATGAATGCGAGTTGCGCTCACCTGAAGAAGCGGGGGCGATTATCCGCTGCAAACGTCATGACTTGACCTTACCAGAAATTAAAAACCATCTTGATTCAGGAAAACAGGTTATAAAACTGGCACTTAACTGGGCTGACCGTATTGCCTTTGTGTTAGATGAAAACCTTGCCATCAAACGCTTACGCTTTCTTGATTTGGTTAATGACCTAGTGGCTGACATTGAGGCGGAAGATGAAGCAGCACGTTTTGATGCCGATTTTTCAATTATGTCAGAAGAGATTGCCAACTTTTTGCCACGCTTATTAGCACTCTTCGGTGGCGAGAAACTGAGTTGAGCCTCCCTGCTCAATCCGCTTCTATTGATAAGGCCTGGACAATAGGCGAAAAAAAAGCCCAGTGGAATCGCCACTGGGCTTTTTTCACATCAGCACAATGATGATTATTTCATCATTGATTTTTTGAACATGCTGTCCAATTTGCTGTTAGTGTCTTGTGCGTACTGGGCAGCACGGTTAGCAGCAGCTTCAGCAGAAGCAGCTTTTGAAGCAGCATCAGCAGCAGCGCTTTGTGCGCTAGCAGCATCAGAAGAAGCTTGTGCTACAGAAGTTTTCAAGCCGTCGATTTGAGCTTGCAGGTTATCAATGTCTGAAGTGCTTGCACAACCAACAGCAGTTGCAGCAACCATAGCGATCAAAGTCAATTTCATTACATTTTTCATACTTTATTTCCTATTTAGAGTTATTACTACAAAAAAATCATAGCTAGGTCTAATTCTAGCATCATTTGTTTTGTTTTTCAGCTTTATTTTATTTTTACTACTGTGCCAGGACTGACCAATTGGCTCAAATGGTCTATTTGTCCATTAGTTAGCGCAATGCAGCCATGCGTCCAATCAAAATTTTCATGCACCCTGCGGTCTGCCGAGCCTAAACCATGAATACCGATTTGTCCACCCAAGGGGGTGTTTTGTGGCGGTATTTGACTAAATTGGTGGGCGGTCACGATCCGGTTATAGGTATATTCATCAATTATTTTATGGTCCAATGCTTTTTCGGCATCTTCCACGGAGGGGTAAGTAAGGCCAAAAAAGCGCCGGAACGTGCTTTTTTCACCCACCCAGCCAATACGGTAACTGCCATGCGGGGTGATATTGTCACCGCGATGGGATTTTCTGCCTGCGCCACCGCGCCCAATGGCTATTTTATCTAAAACTTCAATGGTTTGCTCACCTTTTTTTACTTCAATTTTGCGGGCCTTGGTATCCACCAGCAACCATATATCATCATCGGCCCAGGCTGGCAACACACACAAACCGCAATACAACATCAACACTATTCGTAACATATAAAAATCTACACTATAAAAGGGATTTGGTGTACTTTATCTAATCCACACTTAAGGCTCAATTGTCCCAGCAAGGATTAAACATGCAAATAGAAACTATTACGACGCATCCCTTCAGCGACCAAAACCCCGGTACATCTGGACTCCGTAAAAAGGTCAAGGTTTTTCAGCAACCTGGTTATTTGGAAAACTTTGTCCAAGCCATTTTTGATTCTTTGGAAGGCTACGCGGGCAAAAGCTTGGTCTTGGGCGGGGATGGCCGATATTTTAACAGGGAAGCGATTCAAACTATCATAAAAATGGCGGCCGCCAATGGATTTGGCGAGCTGATCGTGGGTCAAGGCGGGTTGCTATCCACACCCGCCGCTTCTCATATCATCAGGAAATATGCTGCGTTTGGCGGCTTGATATTGTCGGCCAGCCACAATCCTGGGGGAGCTGATGAAGATTTTGGCATTAAGTATAACGTCAGCAATGGCGGCCCCGCCACTGAAAAGGATACTGGGCTATTCTACCAACGCAGCTTAACTATTGACAACTACAAAAAGGCCATAATGGCGGATGTGGACATTGACCAGGTCGGTGTTCAAGAAATTAATGGCCTTAAGGTCACTATTATAGACCCAGTGACTGATTACGCGGAATTGATGCAATCCATCTTTGATTTTAAATTGCTCAAGGACAGTATCAGCTCAGGTTATCTGACCTTGCTGTTTGATGCCATGAGCGCCATTACCGGCCCTTATGCCAAGCGCATCCTGATTGATTTGCTAGGGGCGCCGGCCAGCTCGGTCATTAATGCCGAGCCGCTGGAAGATTTCGGTGGCCACCATCCTGACCCTAACTTGGCCCATGCCCACGAATTGGCGGCCTGTATGTTCAGCCCGCAAGCGCCTACCTTTGGGGCCGCTTCGGACGGCGATGGCGACCGCAATATGATTACCGGTAGCCAAATTTTCGTCACGCCCAGCGATAGTTTAGCGATTATGGCCGCTAACGCCCATTTGATTCCTGCCTACGCGAAAGGTTTAAGTGGTGTGGCACGCTCCATGCCTACCAGCCAAGCGGTTGACCGTGTCGCCGCCTGCTATAAAATCCCTTGTTATGAAACCCCTACCGGATGGAAATTTTTCGGCAATTTATTGGATGCAGGAAAAATCACTTTGTGTGGTGAAGAAAGCTTTGGCACCGGCTCCAACCATGTACGGGAAAAAGATGGCTTATGGGCGGTGCTGTTTTGGTTGAATTTGATTGCCAGAAAACGCCAATCGGTTGCTGATATTGTGCAGGAACATTGGCAAAAATTTGGCCGCGACATTTATTGCCGTCATGACTACGAGGCCGTTGAAACAGCCATAGCCAACAGCATAGTGGATAATCTCCGTGCCCAGTTGCCTAGCCTGCCAGGGCAATCGTTTGGTGAATACACAGTCAAATTTGCCGATGAATTTTGCTATGAGGATTCGGTGGACGGCAGCATCAGCAAAAACCAAGGTATCCGTGTTGGCTTTGAAAACGGTTCGCGGATTGTGTTCCGTTTGTCCGGCACAGGTACGGTGGGGGCAACCTTAAGGATTTATCTGGAAAAATTTGAACCAAATGCCGACCTGCACAACCAAGATGCACAAACCGCGTTGGCATTTCTGATCGAATTGGCGGAACAATTCTGCCAAGTCAAAAAACTGACCGGTCGGGTTGCACCTGATGTGATCACCTAACTTTTATGCCATACGGGCAGGCGTAATAATAACGCCTGCCCGTATGGCATTAGCCCAAATTTTGGGTCAGGTGATGCAAAGAGCCGATCAATAGCACGCCCATACCAATCAGCGCAATTTGCTCCAATGAGGCTTTTAAATCAGTCTTTTTATGTAGGGACGGAATCAAATCAGCCACGGCGATATATATGAAGCTAGAAGCCGCTAGCGCCAAGATATACGGCAAGCGGCCTTGCACGCCATCCAAACCGAAATACGCCGCCAAGCCACCCAACAGCGTTGCCAAACTGGCCAGCATGTTGTAGACAAATGCTTTCCTGATGGAATAGCCACTCTGCAATAATATGGCAAAATCACCCACTTCTTGCGGAATTTCATGGGCGGCAACCGCCAGGCTGGTGGCAATCCCCAATTGCACATCAGTCAGGAATGCGGCAGCAATTAGGACGCCATCGACAAAATTATGGATAGCATCCCCTAAGATGATGATCGCCCCTACGGATTGGCCAATACCATGCTGATGTCCGGTGGGATGCGCGTGGTCGTGGCTGGCTTCATCGGCATGGACTTCGCATTCCCCGTGGTGGCAGTGCCGCCAAATG
The DNA here is from genome assembly GCA_903945605.1 of uncultured Methylococcaceae bacterium. GTDB lineage: Bacteria > Pseudomonadota > Gammaproteobacteria > Methylococcales > Methylomonadaceae > Methylovulum. Next base: position 69,722 of record CAJAWH010000056.1, read on the forward strand.
AGCATTTTTTCCAGTACAAAGAACAATAAGATGCCTGCCAACACGGTACCCGATAAGGCTTGAAATTGTTCGGGCCGGACACCGGCAAACGCTTCGGGCAACAACCCCCAAAAGGCTACTGCCAGCAAAGCCCCTATGGCAAAACTAATGCCATGCGGTAACAAAGACTGTCTAAGACGCTCTGGCATCAATAAAAAAGCACTCGCGGCAATCACGCTCAGCAAGCCGCCTAAAGAAGTAAAGACAACAATTAACCCTAATAATGCCACTTTATTCTGATCTCCATATCATAGTTGCCATGCGTCCGGTTTGCGCTTCGCGACGATAGGAATAAAAACGCCCGACATCGGTCATGGTGCAGAAGCCACCGCCATAAATATCAGCCTCGGCAACCCCTAATTGGGCCAATTCCAGCCGTGCCAGCCGATAAATGTCCGCCAGCCATTTGCCGTTTGCTTGCGCCTTGAAAGCTTGGCTGTTCTCACTTGATTTTGCGGTGAATGCGTTGTAAACATCGTCGCCCACTTCAAAACAATGCTCACCCAAGGCCGGCCCCAGCCATATCTGATATTTTTTCTTAGGCATTGCCAATAAGGTGTTACTGATAATGCCCGCATGTAGTCCCCGCCAACCGGCATGGATCGCCGCAATACCACTGCCATCTTCAGCGCAGACCAATAATGGCAGACAATCTGCCGTCATCACCACGCAAACCACGTTGGCCTGTTGGGTATAGCTGGCATCCGCTTGTGGCACGGGCACGCTGAAGGGGGCTTCAATGGCGCAATTGCTATGGGTCTGCTGCAACCAGCAGGGTTCGGCGGGCAACCCCAAGGCCTTTTTAATAAGCGTGCGGTTTTGTGCCACGTGGCTAGGATTGTCACCGACATGGAATGCTAAGTTAAGGCTGGCAAAAGGCGCGGCACTGACTCCGCCCGTCCGTAAGGTGGTCACGGCATGAATGTTGGACACAACGGGCCAGTCTGGCAGCAGATAATGCAGGGCTTCAGTCATTTTCAGCCAACGCCTCAAGCATATCGGTCATATCGTCCGGCAAAGGTTGTTGCCACTCGCAATATTCTTCAGTGACGGGATGCACCAAACCCAATTTGGCGGCATGTAATGCTTGGCGCTTAAAATTCCGCAATGCGTTTTCTAGCCGTTCATTGCAACCGGGTGACATTTGGAAGCGCCCGCCGTACACCGGATCGCCTAGTAGCGGGAAGCGCACATGCGCCATGTGCACCCTGATCTGGTGGGTACGGCCTGTTTCCAGTTTGACCCGGATGAGGGTATGCAAGCGAAAGCGCTGCTCGACACGATAATGGGTGATAGCTTCTTTGCCCCGTCGGCTCACCGTATAGCGCTTGCGGTCGGTGGGATGCCGTGCGATGGGTTCGTCAACCGTACCCCCTGCGGTCATACGGCCTTTGGAAATGGCCAAATATTCGCGGTTAATGGTGCGTTCCTGCAATTGTTGGGTCAGGCTATTATGGGCTTGCAGGGTTTTGGCAACCATCAACAAGCCGCTGGTATCCTTGTCAATCCGATGGACTATGCCCGCCCTTGGCAAAGTTTCAAGGTTCTGGTCATGGTTGAGCAGTGCATTGAGCAGTGTGCCATGCCAATTGCCCACCGCCGGATGCACCACCAGACCTGCTGGCTTGTTGACCACCAACAGGCTATCGTCCTCATAAATGATGTCCAAGGGGATGGCTTCCGCCTCAGAATTAATCACAGTTTCCGCTTCGGCATCCAAAGTGATTGCTTCGCCCCCTTCCAGCTTGTCCCTGGGCTTTAATTGCTCGCCGTTGACCTGCACCCGGCCTAATTTGACCCAAGTCTGCAGCTTGCTGCGCGAGTAATCGGCAAATAGCTCCGCCAGCACTTGATCCAGGCGCATGCCGGCCATTTCATTAGGCACTTCTGCCGTTAGCCTTGTCATAACAAGTTCTTCTGAATAACTCATAGTTAAGTTATACTCATGGGTGTTTGGTTTATTAATAAAGTACAGCTTAGGCTGCGGAAAAACTGGTTATATTACAACGTGTCGTTAGCGCTATGCGATTAATTTTTGTTAAATGTCTATTTATTTGCTGTTTTGGCTTGGCAATGGTGGGCTGCTCATCGTTAGGCAACTTGTTTTCTGGCGGGGATTCGGAAGAGAAAAGCGAGGAAAAATACACCGGATGGAATTCTGCAAAGTTTCGTGAAGAGGCCAAAAAAAAGCTGGACGTCGGCGATTATGAAAAAGCCATAGAGCTGTATGAAGCGCTGGAATCCCGTTTTCCTTACGGGCAATACGCCGCACAGACACAAATCGATATAGCTTACGCCTATTACAAAAATAACGACAGTGAAGCCGCAACGGCCGCCGCCGACCGGTTTATCAAAACCAACCCGCGCAACCCGAATGTCGATTATGCCTATTTTTTAAAAGGCTTGGCTAATTATAACCGTGGCATTGGCTTTGTGGACCGGTTTTTACCGTCCGACCCCTCGCAACGCGACACCAGTAGCGCCAATGATGCGTATAAGAATTTTGAGGAACTGCTGAGCAAATACCCGCAAAGCCGTTACCGTAATGAGGCAAAATTACGGATGACCGCGTTAAGGAACAATATTGCCATGCATGAGGTGCAAATAGCCCGCTATTATATTAAGCGCAAAGCTTACGTTGCCGCCGCCAATCGGGCCACCGAAGTGATCGAAAATTACCAACGCGCCCCTGCCGTACCGCTGGCACTGGAAATATTGCAAGAGGCCTATACAAACTTAGGCTTGACCGATCTGGCCCAGGACACGAAAAGGGTTTATGACTTGAACTTCCCCAATGGCACACCCGTGCAAAGCGAAGGTTTGGTGACGTTCTCGCATAGGGTTTGGGATTTTATTGGGTTTGATAAGTAGCTGAGGTTACGTAAAGGGTTCTGCAATTTGTAAACTGGATTTTGGCAATCGCTGCCGCAATGACTTCTTAATCATCAATGGCCAAACCGCAATCACTTCACTGCCCAATTATGGACTTCTGATGTGGCTACACTATTCCGGACACATTCCTTAAAATGTGCGAAAGAAAGTGTGAGAGAAACATGAGCCGAGAAAAACCCAAAACGTATACAGCGGAATTCCGCGAATCAGCCGTAAAGCTGGCAACCGAATCTGAGCA
>CAJAWH010000057.1 GCA_903945605.1 uncultured Methylococcaceae bacterium
GCATCGTTTGGCGCGATTGCCACGGCATAACCGGCACCACAAGAAGGGTCGAGAGGATGGTTGACCAAATCGCGGTTGATGGTCATGGTGGGCCAGTAGAAACTACCTGCCGCCGCTGCAGCCGCGTTATAAGGCATGGCATAGACATCATTAAATTTGGTGGTCATGTGGCCAATCCAAATATCGGCATTAGTGCCGGTGCCAATACCGGTTTTACCTTTTTGGCACCATTCAGCTGCCGCAAAACGCACTTTAAGCGCAGTGGCGCAGTTTATCGCGCCTGGAGCATCACGGACAAACTGTACATTGGCCATTCTGAAAGGCTCCAAGCCTACCGCATGAGTGCCAGGGAAAAACGGCGTGTTGTTGGGATTACCCCAAGCATGCACGCCACGCTGGTTGCCCAAGCTATCCATAACAACCTTCTCGAAAGGGAACATGCCTGGGAATATTGGGGAAGGTGACAAGTTGGTAAATGCGCCGCCAACAGTGCCTTGGATGACTGTGGTCAAATCAATTTGCGCGCCATCAGAGCCATCAGCATTAACGATATTGACAACAGGATTAGCACCGTTAGGGAACACTGTGCTGCTGGCCAAAACATTAAGGTTCGCTGGGGTCAATGGACTGCCTTCCCCGTTGGCATTGGTGGCGCAACCGTGGGTGACGGTCATGGCATTGTAAACGTTGCCACTACCTTCTAAAAGGGTGTTAACCTCGACACCCGTATGGGCAAACGCGCCTTGGCTTAATACGCAAGTGGCAACAGCCAGTGTGGATAATAGGGCTTTTTTCATTCTTAGTCCTCCTGAGGACGATCAATTGGTTTTATGTAAGTAGTATATGACCGGGCCTGATTCCTATCAGCCCTCTATCCTTAAGTCATGTGATCAATAAAGCATGTTCCATGCCAACAATTATTTCCCCAACAATGTTGTTGATCTTTTTTTAAACAATAATAAGCGTCTGTTATTGTTGATATTAGCTGATTGGATGTAAATTTCGCCACTGCTATGTGTGGCAGGGTGAAGCGTCAATAAATTGCTTCCGCTATGGGGGAGCATTTCACCAATAGGTGATATGCCTTAAAACCTGTCCACATCAGCTGTCTTGGAAACCTTATTAATTAATGTGTTAGAAATAACTGTGTGATATCACCTAATGACTGTGTGATATGACACAGCTTGAGGGGGGGGGGCAGAATGAAGTATGGCGGGCAACAGCAAAGGGCAATCGGGCAGAGCCAATTTTTCATAGGGCGGGTGCTATCAATTAAGAATGTGTTTCGTCCAATAAAACACTGGAATGCAATCGCGCCACTTATCCGTTCCCGCTTTTCTGATATAATTCAGAAAGGGTAAAGCCGTTAGTTGGGTAAGCAGCTGTATAATTGCCGAACGGCTAAGATCCTTGACAAAATAAGATGAAAGCCATACTGAAACGCAGCGGGGCAGTTTTTTTGACCGGCCTGCAGGAATTGTGGCAATAATGATCATCAATAATAAAGATTACCGGAGATCAGAATAGTTACGTTGTTAGCTGCTTGTTGGGACAGCGTTAACGTCAAATAATTTACTGAAGCCATACAATCCAGTCCTTAGCCTGCTATTATGCGATGTACCATGCCATTTTTTACAACGCCCAATGAACAAGCTCTGTATTGTTAAACGCCAGCAGCAACTTTGATTTTATGGCCGCCGCAATGCAACTGAATCATTTCACCCGTCTCGGTATTGACATCGTTGAGCTATCTGGACGTATGGTTAATACCCATTCTGCTGAACTGCGCCCTAAAATCATCGCTTGCATTAATGGCGGCACTGGTCGACTGATCGTCGATATGCGCGGTGTGACCTTTGTCGATGCTTCGGGTTTATCCGTGCTGGTGTCAGCCATGAAGGCGGTGGATGCCATAAATGGCCGTTTTGCATTATCCGGCCTTCAGCCCCCTGTTTTGTCATTATTGGAACTGACGCGCTTACATCATATCTTCGAAGTATTTTTTACACTTGAAGCCGCAACCGAAAGCTTGAACCTGCCCTGATGAAACTGCGCTGCAACTTCTACAGTCTTTGCCTGTTAGTGTTGGCCTGTTGCCTGCTGGCAGGCTGCGGTGCTTGGTTTACTGTGCCTAACCCGACGCTGGGGGCAAAGGTTGACTTCAGTTTCCCCAAACGCGCTTCGTTTTATTCCACCTCTACAGAGGCTATGGTCGAGTTTGAAAAGCAAACCAACAACGGTCGCGACTACAAACTGGGGGATGGCGATGCAATTTTGGTGCAAGTGGATGGTTTCCCTGAACTGACCGCCACCCATATCATTGGCCCTGACGGCTGCATTACGCTGCCAGTCGCTGGCCCTATTGTCGTTCATGGCCTTACCCGTGAGGAAACAGCTGAGTTGATCACCCAAACATTGCAAACCTACTATCTGCATGTCCACACGACGGTAAAAGTGGAGAGTTACAACTCCAACTATGTCACGGTGGTTGGCCGGGTGGAGAATGCCGGGCGCATAAAGTTCACTAGCCCCCCCACTCTATTGGAAATTATCGCCCAGTCGGGTGCTATGCCGGTCATACAAAAGGAACAGGTGCTTACCCGCTGCTCGATTATCCGTGGCAACAAAATACTTTGGGTCGACTTGGCCCGTCTGCTGACCGGCGACACTAACCTTAACATACGCTTGCAACGCGATGACGTGATCTCCATACCGGACTCCACCGACACCTCATTCTATGTGTTGGGCGAAGTGGGCAAGCCAGGTGTCTACCGGCAAACCCCGCAAATGTCCTTGCTGGTCGCCTTGGCCCAAGCCGGCGGCCCGACTCTCGCAGCCAACCTTTACAACATCCGCATCATCCGTCCTAGCAAAGGTGTCAACCTCCAGGTCAGCTTGGACGACTTGTTGTCACCCAAACCCAATACCAATGTTGCCATTTTGGAAGGCGATGTCATTTATGTGCCCCGCCATACCCCAGCAAAAATTGGTTACATCATGCAACAGGTCAATCCTTTCACCTATTTCTTGATGCTCAAGCAATTCATGCCAGGCCTATAAGACTATGAGCGCACAGGACACAGACCTTACGGAGGACACCAGCAACGTTGCAGCAGGCACTTTCATGCCAATGGTCAGCTGGCGCCAGCATTACAAAATTAGTGCGGCGGTGATGCTGGCCATCTTGTGCATTGGCTTGCCCATCGCTTGGAAAAAAGGTGGCAAACTGAGCTACGCGGTGACCGCATCGGTCTATGTGGCACCACACTTTGTCACTATCCTACAAGACAGTAAAGAAGAAGAACTCAATTCTTATTTTATGTTTGTGCAACAACAAGCCCGCACTATTGGCCGTTATGATATTGTCAGGGATGCCCTGAAAGCCTTGGGGGACCGCCGGTCGGTTTGGCAGGCTCCCGGTGAAACCGACCGCGAAGCCATTGAACGGCTTCAAGCAGCCTTGGTTATCAAGCCCGTCAGGGACACTTACCTGATCACCGTGGACTTGGAAGGTGGTGCCGCCGACGGGCTGCACGAGGTGCTTAACTCGGTCATCGTCACCTATCTTGAACGCGCCCACCGGGATGAGGTGTTTTTTGCCCGCGAGCAACGCCTCGGTATTTTGCTAAAACGCAGTGAAGAACTAAAAAAGGAAATCAAAGAAAGCCTGGCGCGTCAGATGGAATTGACCAAGGAGCTAGGTATCACCGCCTTCGCCGATAATGGTGGCGGCACTTATGACCAAATGCTGGCTGATATCCGCACAGCGTTGGCAGCCGCGCAGCGGCGGCGGGTCAATGCCGAACTTATGTTCGCCGTCTACGATGTCGAACACAACAAATCCGCCGAAGCGGCCCTCAAGGCCGCCACTGATGAAATCGTGGATAAAGACTTTAACCTGATGGGGCTAAAAGCGGGGCTGCGGGCGCGGCATGAAAAGCTGATGGCGCAATTCGTCGAACTGAAAGAAGCCCATCCTCAGTACCAACAAATCAAACGCGAACTGGCTGAACTGGAAGAGCAAACTGAAACCGCCGTCACCAATCTGTCGAACCGGGTCAGCTCTATCCTGGTCGAACAGCGGCGCAGCGAACTGAACATTGCCCAACAATTGGAAGACCGTTTGAAGCAGGAACTGGACGATGCCCTAAAAAAAGCCAGTTGGTTTTCCAGCCACTACAATACAGGCGTGCAATTAGGCAACAACATCCGCCGCCTACAAAAACAGCTGGATGCCGTGGAAAACCGCATCAGTTTTATGGAAGTGGAATCACAAGCACCAGGCTTCTTGCGCTTTGAGACAGCAGCCAGGCCGCCGCTGTATCCTACTGGCGGTGGCCGCAAAAAAATGGTCATGATGGTGGGGGTGGTGGCCTTGCTGGCGGGGCTGCTGATACCTATCCTGATAGACATGTTTGACAAGCGCATCCGTACCGCCGGTCAAGTGCATAAGCTGGTCGGCTATAAGCCGCTGGCTGCACTGTTTGACCCGGGTGGACAATTGGCGGCACGGCGGGTATTGGCTGACCTGATGCGCCGACTGGCATTGTCGTTGTACCGTGAATGCCGTCAGAGGCCTTCATCATTGCTCATGCTGACGTCGGTCAAGCCGCAGGCAGGGGTCACGTCCTTGTCATTCGAACTGGCCCAGGAGTTTGAGGCACTGGGATTGCGTACTATTGTCGTAGAAGTCAACCCAGTCAAGCCCGACCCTCGCTATTTGGGCAATGCTGGCAGCAAAAGCCTGCTCGAGCTGATTGAACAGGATATCGGGCTATCCGCTTGTATCAGCCCAGCGGAAGGCGCATTGCCAGACCGGCTTGCGGTAGGTCTGCCAACCTCGGGCCATTTGTATGCTTACCCGCGCCTAATAGCTGTGCTGGACAATATCCGCGCTTCCTATCCAGTGGTTATTCTCGATACGCCACCGGTGTTGCTGTCTGCCGACACTGAATACCTGGCGGGTATTGCCGATATGACCCTGCTGCTGGTCGGTGCCTTACAGGTCAATCCCGGCGAACTGAAACGGGCAGTAAAAATTCTGGAACGTGTCCGACCCAAGCTGATCAGTTTTATCGTCACCCGTTTGGCTATTTATCGCGGGGGCGGCTATTACGCTTCAATGATCGACGAATACGACAAAGCAGAACAAGTGGCCGCGCAAATTATTGCCGGTCAATTGCATAAGCAGCCACCCAAACCATAACCCACCTGCCGCCATTGGTTTTAAGCAACGGCAAGCTAACCAGATAAAGGGGCGGCGGAACCCACCACACAGATTGAGTGCAAACCAACACTACAGGAAGCGCTATGCTGAAACGATACCTATTAATGTTACTGGCCCCTCTCGCCACCATGACCAATGCCATGGGCGCTTATTCGCGGCTTTGGGCCCATGCCCGACTTAAACATGCCTTGCCTCATTTGCACCCTAGTGTAGTGGTTTTATCCACACCTGAAATTCACGGCAACGCCAATATCGAACTGGGCAAAAACGCCTACCTCTATCGGGAACTTTATCTGGAAACACAGGATAAGGGCTTTATACGTATCGGTGACGGGGTGGTTATCTCGCGCGGTGTACATCTGGTGGCGTTTGCCGGTATTGATATTGGTGACGGTGTCATGATCGGGGAATACACCAGCATCCGCGATGCCAATCATCGGGTCGTTGCCGGACTATCAGCACGCGATACCGGACACCATGCCAAGGCTATCCACATTGGCCGTAACGTTTGGATAGGCCGTGGCGTGGCTATTTTGTCGGGTGTCAGCATTGGTGAAGGGGCTATTATTGGCGCCAATGCCGTGGTCACCCATGATGTTGCGGCAAATACCGTAGTGGCTGGCGTTCCCGCCCGACCAATCAGGACATTGTAAACGGCCATGCTGTCCTTTATTGCCTTGTTGCCGGGTATTATCGCTTACAGGATAGTATCAAAACGTGGTATCCAATTCGCATTCCTCCGCGTTTATATGCCGGTGTTTCTGCTGATGCCCGAGTATTACCATTGCGTTTTCCCAGGGGCGCCAGACCCTTCTTTTAGCCAAAGTGCCTGCGTGGTGTTGATTGTCAGCTTTGTCCGCAGTGGTTGGCCAGGTTACCGTTTTAGCTTCAATGACTTGTGGGTCTATGGCTATGCCTTGTGTTGTTCTGTTTCCGAATACCGGGCCACCAATTATGCCGATGCACAAAATTTAATGTTTGGCATGGTAGTCGGGGGGATTTTTCCCTATATTTTTGCTAAAAGCCTGATCGAGCCGTTTGGCAATCGCTTTGAGTTTGCCAAGATATGTGTCTTGTCAATGTGCATTGTCGCCATTATCAATATATGGGAAACCCGCTTTGGCTTCAATGTTTGGCGTTTTACTATCGACCGCTTTTTCCCGGGCCAAGGGCAAGCGTGGGTCACCACGTTCCGCTTTGGTTTGGCGCGTGCCGCGGGACCCTATGCCCATGCCCTGCTGGCAGGGGTGATGATGATCATCTGTTTCCGCCTCCAGCGCTGGCTGCACTGGTCAGATGCCTGGCCGCGAAAAATCAAAGGCATGAAATGGCTACCCTATACACCGGCATTTTGGTTATCCCTGATTGCCGCTGGCGGTTTGTTTTTGACCCTTGCCAAAGGTTCTTGGCTGGCCTCGTTTGTCGGGGCAACCATCACCGCTATGGGACGCTTCAAAAACCGCAAACAATTCGGTATGGCCATTCTGTTCTCGTTAGTTGCCATTGGTGTGCCAGCAGCGGGAAAATTCATCAGCTACGCCTCGGTGGGCCGAAGTGCGGCAGCGGATGCCAATCAGGAAACGGCCGCCTACCGTTACGAATTGATAGCAAACTATATGGATATTGCTAACGAAAAGCCTATGCTGGGTTGGGGGCTTTCAGCGTGGCCCAAAATACCAGGAACGGAATCGATTGACAATCACTACCTGCTACTGTATCTGATGCATGGTCGATTGACCATATTGTGTTTCTTTATGTTGTTGTTCGGTACGCTAATTCGGCTTATCCGCTATGCCTTCAGCCAGCCGCCGGCGCAAGGCCCACTGGGCAGTTCGCTGGCATTCACCTTGGCCGGCATTTATGTGGCCTATGTCATAGCCATTGCGACCGTTTACATGGGTTTTCAAACCTTTACCATGTTTATGATGTTATGTGGCTGGTCAGAAAGCTATATGCAACGGCGCACCCGCGAATGGCAACCGCCGGATGATGATGGCAGTGCCCCCCCCCCCATCGATAGCAGACCATTCAAGTTCCAAAAGGTATTATGATGCGGTGCGCCTGAAAGACAGTTTGCCAAACCAGCCACGGACGGCTGCCCGTTCCTCTTTGCTGCAAAAAGCACTGTACACAATAAGCAATGTCAAAAGGCCATAAGCCGCAGCCAATGGCAACAACAACACCAGTGATTGCCACCTATCCAACCCTGCCAGCGGACAATAAATCGAGGTGGCACGTTCTATCAATACGCCAATCAGGTAAGGCAGCATCCCCACCAATAACACCTTTTTAAAATACTCGAATTGACCGACCCCCATCAACCAGTTGCCGTAAATGATAACCACAATGCTACTGGCAATACGTGCCGACATAGCCACTTGCACCAGCATCAACAAGCTTTGCTGGTTATGCCAAAACACCCAGGCCAAACCCGCGACCAATAGCACGGTCTGCGGGATTACAAAGGTGTATAAACTACGCCCTGGGCGGGCAATGGCTTGAAAGTATCCAGTGACAGGGCTGGTCAAGGTTTGCACATGGGAGCCAATGGCGGTGTAAACCAAAATAAGTGCCGCAGCATGGAAGTCAATGCCCTTGCCAATCCATGAAGTGATCAACACCTCGGCGAACGGCACCATAAAGCCCATGGCCAAAGCATTAAGCAAACTCAGATAGCGTGCAGTGCGCAGATACATGTCCGCCACTTCCTGTTGATGCCCTAGACTGTGGAAATGGGTAATAGCCGATAAGAAACTATTGGCGGCGGCATTGAATAATTGGGAGGCCATCAATGGAAATTTCTGCCCAATATCGAGCAAGCCGACCGCCCCCACGCCCTTGGTGACATAACCCGCCATAGCCCGTTCGCTGGTCGACAACAAGGTGCTGGCAATGCCGATCAGTTGCAACACGCCACCATAGCGTACAAATAGCCGCCATTGCTCATTGCCTAGTCCGAACAAATAAATTTTAAAGCCTGGCAAGATACGCTTGAACCACACTAACAAAACCAGCAAGGCAAACACCGAACGCAGCACAAACGCCAACATCAGCCCCGGCAACCCCATCCCCTGCAAAAGAAATACGACGATAAGCACCGTTTCCAACAGATAACTGAGCGTCCAGATAGTGGTTTGTTCGGCGTTGCGTTGGATACCCTGAAGCACATAGGCGTAGGGGAACATCAAATCGAGCAGCATGGCGCCAACCACACCCAAGATCAGAATAACTGCTGTGTCTTGATGGTCGACATCGATATGAAACCAGCGGAAAACCCATGGCATGGCAAGCCAGAGACCGCCTAACACCACACTGCTGAAGCCGACTGTCAACCAGATACCGGCACCGAGCAAGCGACCAATCTTATCCAATTGCCCTCTGGCAAAATATTCAGCTGAATAGCGGATATAGACACCGGCAATCCCAAAAGTACCCATGCTGATATAACTGACCAACAGGAAACAAGTTGACCAAATGCCGTATTCTTGTATCGAAATATGGTGCAGGATAAACGGCGGCAAACCCAATCGGGTTATCATGTACAAGCCTTTGCCACCAATTTGTGATAACGCATTGCGCAGCAAACGGCGGTGGGCATTACGGGAATCTTCAGTCATGCGGGATATTTCCTGATACTTTGGCGGATTGGCGGCGGCTACCCAAGCGCCTTATGAGATGCTTGACTGCCCGCAAGACATCGAAGGCCAGCGCTAAGGGCAAACCCGTCAAAGCAGGCTGGCCCAAACCAATGCGGTGACCCCATACTACAATAGGGCTGGCAGGTTGCAACCAATCGACTGTCTCATCAAGCTGCTGCTGGTAGCGACGGGCCTGCGCCATATAGGGTGACAGATGGATATACAAAGCTTGTAGCCAATGCTTTAAGCCGCTGCCAGAGCGGAACTTAGCCCTTTCAGTCCAAGGTTTCCAGCCTTGGCAATGCACAAACGCCGGCAAGCCGTGGCGGATAGCCAGCCACCGTTCATGCAAGGTAAAAGCGGAAAAACCAAAGTATTGAATGATGCCGCTACCTCGACGGAGGATATGCAAGGGAATGGCTGCAAATTCAGCGGAACTGACCAAGGCAGCCAACACATCTTGGTCACCAGTAAGATGCGCTGGCCGTTGTGTCCACGATTGCTGCTGCGCTTGGCGGTAAAGCGGATGCTCCAGTAGTTCGCACCAGCGCTGTAATAACAGCCGATGCTGTTGGGTGACCCGTAACACGGCACTGTTCAGGGTAAACGGCAAACGTCTGCCCACTGCCAGCCCCCAAGCTTCAGTACGCATACCGTTATCGGTGTAGGCACCATACAGCGCTTCTTCACAAACCACCAGTGCGCCAGCGGGTACGCCTTGCGCCAAAAGCCGGAAGTCGGCTGTCACCAACACATCAGAATCCAGCCACCAAACTTCATCATGACCTTCATCCAACATAGCCAATAACAAATACGGTTTGATGTTCCACGAATGGCCTGCATTGACCGAACTACGTAACTGGATTTGTGGCTTGCCCTGCAACCAACCGGCAAACGCATCATCCATGGGCGGGTAACTCAGGTCAATCTGCACATCCGGACAATGTGCCAATAAACTGGTGATGAGTAATTTGACGGCAACACGTTCACTGGGGCGATCCTCGGCAATACAAATGAGCATAGCGGCTATATCCTTCTTGGATGGCTAGATAATTTGATGGTCATCATGTATATTAACATAATAAATCCTTCGGTAAATTCGCTTGATGGACAAGAAAGCCGCTATTTTCCACCCCACATTGTAGGTTTTGCCATGCGCTTCATGGATTATTTCGCCCGCTGCCAAATTATCAACCTGCCTTACCGCAAAGACAGGGCGGCCATGATGGCCAAGGAACTGCAACAAGCGGACATGCCAATAGACGGCAAACACGTCATGTTGTTTCCGGGCATCCGTCCGACTGCTGCCGAGCCTTTCCCCAGCATTGGCGCACATGGTTGTTTCATGAGCCACTTAGGGGTGCTGCGTCAAGCCTATGCCGATGGTTTGGCTAATATAGTGGTTATGGAGGATGATTTGGCACTGCCGACAAACTTTACTGAAGTGGCGGAAGGTTTGGTCGCCGAATTGGCCGATACTGACTGGGATTTTGTCTATTTTGGGCATATCCTTGAACTTGACAGAAATGACGGCAAGCCTCGCTTGCAAGCTTATCAGGGTAAAATCATGACGGCTTACTTCTTCGCGGTCAATGGCAAAGTGTTGGGGCGTTTGCTGGCTTTTTTAGATGAGCTGTTGCAGCGGCCACCCGGACATCCCGATGGCAGCCCGATGCATGTTGATGGCGCTTATTCGACCTTCCGCCTACAAAACCCCGATGTGGTCACACTGGTTGCCAATCCCTGCCTAGGCTGGCAACGTAGCTCCAGAAGCGATATTTATCCGAACCAGTGGTTTGACCGCTGGCCTGTCACGCGCGAATTGGCGGGCTTGGCCCGGCGCATCAAAACGCTGCTGCGTGACCGCTGACCGGTCGGCCTACTCTAGCGAACCACCGATCACGCCTTGGTTGTCCACCCAAATATGGGGCAGTCCCAGTTCATCTAGCCATTGCCCCCCGTCCTGTTCCTTGAGCATCCCGATAGTCGAGGCGCTGCCCGCCACCAAACAAAAATTGGCCACCACGCTGACCGCTGCCATATATTTGACCGGCCAACCTGTTTTGGGGTTGATGATATGGCTATAGCGTTGCCCATCTATAACAACACAACGCGCATAGTCACCACTACTGGCCATGCCGCCGTGATACAAATTCAAGTTTTTTAACACCCCCCCGTGTATACGGGGATGCTGGATACCCACAATCCATGGGCGACCATCGGGCATCGGGCCAATCACGCGGATATCGCCGCCTAAATTCACCAAGCCGTGATGAACACCCGCTTCCTGACAAATGACGGCGGCGCGGTCAGCGGCATATTCCTTGACTACACCGCCAAAATCTATTTCCATGCCCGCCATCGGAAAATGCAATGTTGGCGGAGACCAGACCAATTTGTGCCAGCCAACCGTTTGCAACAGCCCATCAATTAATCCCGAATCAGGCAATTCGCTGCGCTCAAACCGCCAAGCCCGCCGCAACACTCCGGAAGTGATGTCAAACAAGCCATCGCTTTGTTGGTGACAGGTTGCGGCATAATCCAACAACCCCGTGGTTTCTTCATCCATCACCATCGTGCCGCCACGGGCTGCCAGCCGATTAATATCGGACAACAGGCTATCGTCACGGTAACGGGAATATTTTTGCTCCAAGCGCAGCACATCGGCTTGGACACTATCGGCGACTTGTTTGCCTTGTTTTTCGTTAGGCACATAAATTTGCAGCTCACAGGGTGAACCCATGGCTTTAAAATGGCATTTGAATAATTTTAGCGCCTTGGGCCGGCGTTGCGGTTGCTTCGACATGGGGGCGGTTAAGCCAACGCGCCACAGTGGCTGGCAGATAAGGGAAACAAAGCTAAAACTTATAGCCCCAACTGGCTGACAAGGCCCCTGTCCTATCCAGTTGATAGCCATTGAAATCGGTGCTGACCGGCTGTAGCCATTCGAAACCGAAAGCATGGCCAGCCAAACTACCATAAGGTACTGAAGCGGTGAAACCAAAACCCACATCGGCAAAACTGCCACCATAATTGCCGGGCATATCCTCAGGCATCCACATATTTTGTACGTTGCCTTGATTTTGGAAATGGTTGCCGGAAATAGTGCCTTGATTAGTATAAACGCCGCGCACTGTGGAGCTTAACCAATGGGTGAACTGGTAGCCGCCCCAAGCAGTGGTCTGGACAATGTCGCCCAGACGGTAGTCGCTGCTATTGGCATATTGTAAACGGTGGGTGCCGCTCAACTGCCCCCCCCAAAACCAATTGTCCATTTTACCCGTATACGTCAGACTGGGCTTGTAGTCCCAAGTGCCACTGCCTAGCTGCATCCCGTAGGAATAGACAACATCGGTGGTACCCGGGAATTCGGTCATGACATTGATCGACCCCGTTGGGATACTGATTCCTTGTGTCAATATGATTTTTTGGTCGTTATCGTCCCATAATTTGAACATGGCGTAGGCGCCGGTATCACCAAAACCACCATTAGTCTGATAAGTGCGCCAGCCCGATACGTCCATACCCCCGCCAATGGCGTTCATATCCATAGCAACGGGCATCACCATATTCATATCCATCGACATGAACTGCGGCATCAGCATCAGGGTCATCCAGTCGGTGGGTGCGTACATCAAATCCAGCATGTGCATATTCATGCTCATGGCGGTGGAAGCCATGTAACATTGGCTAACCGGCTGGCAAGCGGTGCCAGTTGGCGATACCAGTTGATCGGTGCTGACCGGCTGGCTGCCGTTCAGATAACTGCCGCCTTGGGTGTTACGCATATAACGGTAACCAAGCATAAAGTCGCCCGCTTTGTCCAACATGTGCGAGAACATCACCCCTGCCGGGGCGGCGCCGTGATGATGACGGTGACGGGCATGGGCATCAACAGGCGGCTTGGCACCATCACCCAACAGACTGCCGAGCCAGTCGGTCATGCCATAGCTGTTGTAACTGCCGCCCGCACTGGCTAAAACGCTCAAATTGGCCCTTAGGGTGGCATTGGCGACAAAATAATGGTAGTCGGCATAATCGGGCGTACCCGCACCCAATGCCAAGCCGCCCTTGTGGTTATAATATTCATAGCCCAGCTCCATGCTCAGCCCCTTGACCAGTTGCTTACCCAATGTGACACCGCCACTAATGGCCCCGTAGGCGGACAAACGCTGGTCACTGGAAAAATATTGGCTGGCCAAGGAAGAAAAGTCATTCCAATTGGACATATCGGGGAGCATCGATGTCAACACATAAGGCGTATAGAAAGAAGCTGCCGATTGCGCGTAATAACGCGCATAAGGGGTCAGCGTCCAATGCCCCGGCAAGGCTTGCCGCCATTCCCCGTCAAAAGTATGGGCATTGATGCCCCAGTCATCGTGGAAAAAATTGTAATTGATTTTTGCGGCTGCATTTAACGGTTCGACATAATAGCGGTAACCCAGATCAAAGGTCAGTTGGTTTCTAAGGTGTGGCCTTTGTTCTTTGAGCACGGCGGACGCAACCGAGTATTGCACGCCCGGAAAGGCGTTGACCGGCAACACATAGCCGTTAGGGCCATAGCCATCGGTGCGCCAATTGGGATCCAGTTGCATCGCCATCACATCTTTGTAAGGATTGCTTAAATAGCCACTGCTGCGCGTGTAACCCACGCCAGCACTAAGCACGCTATTTTTGTTCAACACTTGGCTAAGTGCCAGCGTGATTGCACCATCCTGCCGGTTACCCTTGATAACCTCCTGATTGATGACTGAGCCATCAATCATGGTCATGGTGGGCAGCTGAGTGACTGAGACGGTGGGATCCAAAACCGTACCACCGTAAATGCTTTCGCCGGTGTTCAGGGTGGCGTAGGTGTCGCTATTGGTATAACCCAAACCGACATTAAGCGTGGTGCGCTTTTGGTTGAAGTCCATGCGTCCGGCCAAATTGCCAAAGCGTGACAGATAATCGTGTTCAATGGACACGCCGCCGCCCACATCAAGTGAGGCATTATCCCAATCGTAACCGACTTTAGCATCTATCTGATTGCGCATTTCCGGTGAAGCATAGCCCATTACATGCTGGATACGGCTTTGGCCCAAGGTCAAAGGCAAGCCCGGTGTGCCGGTATTGCCGTAATCGGACAACGACACGGAAGATGCCTGATAGAGCGGGCTGCCGTGGGCATCGAAAAACTGACCGACACCGGCACCATTGGCTTGGTAACTCGCGCCGGTGACGGATTGCGGATTCGCCACCATAAAATTACCCGCTGGTGCGGTGAACCAAGGGGTGGCCCCGGACCATACGTCTTGGGTGTAATTAAAAGCGAAGCGCACCCTATCGCTCAGGCGAAACCGGGTATAGCCATGTTCGCTGTCTACGGTGATGGGTTTTAAGTTGTTTTGGAATTTATAAGGGCCGGTGGAGTTTACCGTGTAGTTGTTATCAACAGCGGGGGCAATATCCCATAAATTACGCTTGGCCTCTTCATAATGGCTGTATTGGTAGCCCGCATCATCATCGTCGGCACTTTCAACGGTATTGTCATCAAAACTTTCAATCGGCGTTTGGCTGGCGTTATTAAGGTTGGCCTGGCCATTGGCAGTGCTGCTGGCACCGGTTGGGTTTGGGTTAAGCAGGTCACTGCCCGCTTGGACTGTGGCAACCATGCCGGGCAAAGCCATTGCCGACAAGCATAACGCCTGAAAAGCGCTACTTTTTATAGTGGTTTTATGGATGGGGGGCTTAATTGCAGCCACAACCGCCTCCGTTTGCCCCTGAGCTGGCGGCACCGGCTGCTTCCCTACTGGCGTAATTGTGTTGGCGCATTGATGATTGTAATGGCGACGGGTCTGCCGCCATGATAGGCTTGGCCAGATTACCACGTTGCCAAGGTTTAACCTCGGCGCAGGCGACCATTAACAGGCAACAGGCCAAGCCAGCGGCAATCGGTTTTAAATGCATAGTGACCTTGTTTGGCGGGGTTCATTGACCGCCAAAAAAATTAAAAAGTATTTGGTTTGCCCCCCTTGATGGTTGGCTTGTCCATTTCCTGTTGGGCTTGGTCAGCCGGTACGATAGCGACCAATTCCAAATCATAAACCAGCACCTGATTGGGCCTGATCAGGCCATCCGGTGTGCCATTCGCGCCAAAAGCCAGCTCTGGCGGTATATACACTTGCCATTTGTCGCCTTCTTTCATAAGTAGCAATGCTTCCTGCAACCCCGGAAAAATAGCGTTCAAGAGCAATTTTTGGGTGCTGGCATCGGCGGGCGAAGCCATTAATGCCTTGCCCTTGCTATCGGTCAAACGGTAGCGGACAGCCACCCCATCGGTGATGCGGGGTTTACGTCCGGTAGATGCC
>CAJAWH010000058.1 GCA_903945605.1 uncultured Methylococcaceae bacterium
CTTCAGTTCAATGATGTCTTGTTTCTTTGGGCGGGGGCGAACCCCCGCCCGGCGCGCCCGCTGCGCGGGCACGCCGTTAAAACGGCTGCCTGCGGCGCGGTGCGCCCACACAAATTGTTTTGGCCACGTTTTTAAAGAGCGACGGGCTTTTCGTCCCGCTGAGCCTGACAATTATACGCGCTTCCTTCGCCTTGTCAACAACCCGGTGAATCTTTTTTTCCGCCGGGGCAAAACCGCCGCCCCGCCGCCCCCCCGCCGTCCTGTGGGGAAGCCGTGCATTTTAGCGCTTCGGCACTGGGTGTCAAGCAATTATTTTTTTAGCCACCACCATTTTTTTCGGCTTTACAGATATGCCATTGTTTTACAATTAATAAAAAACACAAAGAAAAACAAAAAATTTAAGTCCTTACCAATAGCCTATCTTCGAGTTCAGCTATCACACTTAGCCAATCATCTTGGCTAGGCTGCCGGAATAATGTGGCAGTGGGATACCACGGAGAATCATCCCTATCCAACATCCATCGGTAATCAGGGACATACGGCAACAATATCCATACTTCCCGCCCCAATGCACCCGCCAAATGGGCAACTGAAGTGTCCACGGAAATAACCCAATCCATTTCTGCAATCAATGCCGCCGTATCCGTAAAATCTTCCAGCTCCTCGTGATGCACAACCAAATTGTCACACTTCTCGATAAAATCAGCATCCGCTGGCTTTATTTCCTTTTGGATGGCATGAAATTCAAAAGGCAGCTTGAGCAATGCCTCGAAAAGCGACAAAGGAATGCTGCGGTTATAGTCATTTTTATGCAGTGGCGAGCCTGACCAGGCCAAACCCACCCGTGGCTTAGTTTTTTGCCCCAAACGCCCGTGCCAAATAAGCTGCTTATCCATATCCGCATAAAGATAAGGGATTGTCGCGGGGATTGTCTCCACTGTTGTGTTAAATGCCAGTGGCAAGCTCATAACAGGGCAACAATAATCAAAATAAGGCAACGGCTGCCCAGTTTCGACCATTGCAAAATCAGCCCTAAGCGTCTTCATAATGGCACTTAACGCCGGATAAGTTTCCAGTACCACTTGTGCGCCCATGCCTTCAAAAAATGCGAGATACCGGCAAAACTGGATACAATCCCCCAAGCCTTGCTCAGGATATACCAAAATTGTTTTATTGGCCAACGGCTGTTCACCCAACCACACCGGCTGGGAATAATTCCTGGCATTGCCAAAGCAGGCACCACTTTTCCAGCGCCACTCATGCAAGCTCCAGCCTTCTGCAAAATCGCCCTGCATAATTTTTAGTAGCCCTTTGTTACATTGGGCTTCTGCATAGTCAGCATCCAAGGCAATTGCCCGTTCATAGCAAAGCATTGCATCATCTAATTGCTTAAATACCAACAAGGCATTACCTCGATTGCAATGCGCGGCCACGCAATTGGCATCCAAGCTTATCGCCTGATCAAAGCTAAGCAACGCCTCCTCATAACGTTTCAGCGCACTTAATGTAGAACCACGATTGGTATGAACCCTGACATCATCAGCAGCCAATTCTAGCGCACGGTCAAAACAAAGCAACGCCTGTTCGTATTGGTCCATAGCGTAATACGTATTACCCTGATTGAAATAAACATTAGCATCATTAGGATCAAGTTCAATGGCCTTAGCATAGCTTAATAAAGCCTCAGGAAACCGCTTAAGCTCATTCAACACATTGCCACGGTTTGCATGAAGCCCGGCGTTGCCCGGTGACAACCCCACCGCCACATCATAACTACACAAAGCCTCCTCGGGACGTTTCAACTGCAAAAGCATATTACCTTGATCAATATAAGCTTCTGCGCCATCGGGATTTAATGCAATAACCTGTTGGAAACAAAGCAATGCTTCGTCGTACCGACCTAATTCACGCAAAGCCAAACCACGGTTGGCATGAGCCTCTGCAAAATGGGGATGCAAAGCTAAAGTAAGGTCAAAACTGTGCAGAGCCTCTGCCGTTTTCTTCAAAGCCAACAACACATTGCCACGGTTGCAGTAAGCCTCTGCACAATTTGTATTATAAATAATGGCTTGTTCATAACTCCGCAAGGCTTCTTGATATTGTTTAAGCTCATAAAACGCGATGCCACGATTGACATAAGCCTCCACATAGTGTGGAATCAAAGCAATGGCGCGGTCAAAACTAGCCAAAGCGTCTTGGTAACGCTTCACGGCATTTAGGGTAATACCGCGGTTATAATAAGCTTCTGCATAATCAGGGGCTAACACGATGGCGCGGTCATGGCTTTGCAATGCCTGCCCAAACCGCTGCAAGTAGTGCAGGCCAATACCGCGGTTAGTATGGGCAACCGCCTGCTTGGGATCGATCTTTAATGATTGCTCAATCAACCGCACACCTTCAATAAAACTTCCTTGCTGCATGACAATGGTAGCCAAATTGGTCAGCAGCGCCGTATTTTTAGGAAAAGACTTCACCAGTTTTTTATACCGGGTAGCCGCCTCGTCCAATTGTCCAGCACGGTGGAACGCCATGGCATCTTGCAGCAGGCGCGTGTAATCAACTGTTACTTTTTGTTTTACCATAGCGTTTTAATTGAGATTTTCTGATGTTATGCAAAGAGCCATCGGGTGGTAGCCGAAGCTTCGACTATACTCGGCCATCATGCCACTACGCTTAGCCAACGTGCTGCGTAACATCAGAGATTAAAATATAAACTGCCGTAACATCATTAGCTAGATTAGTTAGTCAATAGCAACCTTCTTTATCCTCAAAATATTTCCAACGGTTAAAAATCTTACAAAACACCTCAGCCGTCATTTCAGCATCATAAAGCGCCGAATGGGCTTTTTCATTATCCCAAGGCAACCCCGCCGCCTCAGCCACCTTCGCCAACACGGTATGCTGGTATGCCAGCCCGCCCAAAGTGGCCGTATCGAACGTGCTGAAAGGATGGAAAGGGCTACGTTTTATCTGTGTGCGATGAATTGCTGCATTTAAAAAAGCAATGTCAAAGGCCGGATTGTGACCCACCAAAATGGCCCGAGTGCAATTATTGCGCTTAGCAGCTTCCTTAATCGGCTTAAAGATCAGCTCTAGCGCCTCCTTCTCCTCCATTGCCATACGGAACGGATGATACGGGTCAATGCCATTAAACTTCAGTGCCGCATCATCCAGCTCTGAGTTTTTAAATGGCACAACATGAGCCGAATAACGCTCAGTGACCGCCAATTCATGATGCGCGTTAAGCTCCACAATCACCGCCGCTATTTCCAACAAAGCATTTTTTTTGGCATTAAAACCAGCAGTCTCAATATCCACAATAACCGGCAAATAACCCCGAAAACGCTTCTCCAACGGTATAAAATCCATATCCATCAGCTCAATTTTCCTGCAACGTTAAAATCATCAGGCCACATCCCCGCCCCCGCCTAAACGCAAGCATCCCTGACAGGCTAACCCCGCACTGCAACAATGTCCATTGATTAACACATTTTCCAGCCTACCATACCGCCTGCCTTAAGCGGCGTAACGCTCACCGCGTCTGCACCATAAGCCTCGGGCACCAGCCAAGACTGCTGCCGCAAGCTAACCGTACCGGCATTCCTTGGCAAGCCGTAAAAATCAGCACCGTAAAAACTAGCAAAACCCTCTAGCTTATCCAACGCACCGGCCTGTTCAAAAGCCTCGGCATACAATTCCAAGGCCAGCGGCGCGCTGAAACAGCCAGCACAGCCGCAAGCACTTTCTTTTGACTCGGTGACATGCGGCGCACTGTCCGTACCCAAAAAAAACTTAGCACTACCACTGGTTGCCGCCGCCAGCAATGCTTGCCGATGCTCCTCACGCTTTAAAATGGGCAAACAATAATGGTGTGGGCGAATCCCCCCTGCCAACAACGCATTACGGTTATACAACAAATGCTGCGGTGTGATCGTCGCCGCCACATTAACGCCCGCCGCCGCCACAAAGTGCACCGCTTCCTTGGTCGTCACATGCTCCAACACCAGCCGCAATGCCGGAAAATTCCTAACAATATCGGTAAAATGACGGTCAATAAACCAGCGTTCGCGGTCAAAAATATCACAGTCATCATCCGTTACCTCACCATGCACCAACAACGGCAAACGGTATTTTTCCAACACCGCCAATAATGGATAAATGGCCCAGATATTGGCAACGCCCGCATCAGAATTGGTGGTCGCCCCTGCCGGATATAGCTTCACTGCATGGACAAACGGACAATCGGCGGCGGCCTTCAACTCCTCCACAGCCGTTGCCGCCGTCAAATACAGCGTCATCAACGGCGTAAAATCCACGCCCTCCGGCAAAACCCGCAAAATTTCCTCACGATATGCCAACGCTTGGGCAACCGTCGTCACCGGCGGTTTCAAGTTAGGCATAACAACGGCGCGGGCGAATTGCCGGGCCGTATATGCCAACACCGCCTTCAAAACCGCACCATTACGGACATGCACATGCCAATCATCAGGGCGGGTTAGGGTTAAAGTTTTCATTGTTAGCCACGACTCTGTAAAATGCCTTCTATTCTATAATAGTAAGCCCCTTGAAAAACTAACATTGCCCCCAATTTTAGTTATTAATTTTTGTTTAGGAGTCAACCATGCCAATTTACGAATACCAATGCCAAGCTTGTGGTCACAATCACGAAGCATTACAAAAACTTAACTCAGCCCCCCTAATCATTTGCCCAGCCTGTAACCAACCCGAACTACAAAAAAAAATCTCCGCCGCTGGCTTTCGCCTTAAAGGTGGCGGCTGGTACGAAACCGATTTTAAAAGCGGCAACAAAAAAAATGTAGCAGGCGAAGCCTCCGCACCGGCAACCCCTGCCGCCCACAGCTGCCCAGCAAGCGGCGGCTGCAAAAACCACTAAACGGAGTTTTAAGAGCCTAAAGCCACTTCCGCAACAAACGATTGCCCAGCCCAGCACCGATCATCTTCTCTACAGCAAGCTCCCATAACCTAACTGACCAAACAACAAGCCTGTCAGCACAGGCTTTTTTACAAACCCATAAAAATAACAGGAAACCACCATGCGTACCCACAAGTGCGGGGAATTGAACACACAACAACTCGGCGAAACTGTAACCATCTGCGGCTGGGTACATCGGCGGCGCGACCACGGCGGCGTGATATTCATAGACTTACGCGACCGCGCCGGACTGGTGCAAGTGGTGATCGATCCGGACACCGAAGCCACCTTCGCCATTGCCGAACATGTGCGTAGCGAATACGTCCTGCAAATCAGCGGCATTGTCCGCAACCGCCCATCCGGCACGGTCAACGCCAACATGCACTCCGGCGCGATTGAAATCCTTGCCAAAGAAATTGAAGTGCTTAATGAGTCGGAAACCCCGCCCTTCCCTGTGGAAAGCGACATTGAAGTCAACGAAGAACTGCGCCTGCGCTACCGCTACATAGACCTGCGCCGCGTAGCCATGCAAGAAAAAATGAAAGTGCGCCGCGATGTCACCCGACTGTTGCGCAACTTTTTGGATGACCATGAGTTTTTTGAAATTGAAACGCCCTACCTGACCAAAGCCACTCCCGAAGGTGCACGCGACTACATCGTGCCTAGCCGCACCCACGAAAACGCCTTTTTCGCCTTGCCGCAATCGCCACAACTTTATAAACAAATCCTGATGGTGGCGGGCATGGATAGGTATTACCAAGTGGTGCGCTGTTTCCGCGACGAAGACTTACGCGCCGACCGTCAACCCGAATTTACCCAGCTGGATATAGAAACCTCGTTCATGACCGAAGACGAAATCATGAACATCATGGAAGAAATGATCCGGCAGTTGTTTGCCCAAGTCATTAGTGTAGAGCTGCCCGCCGAATTCCCGCGCATGAGCTACCAAGAAGCCATGTCACGTTTCGGCATTGACCGTCCTGACCTACGGATACCGTTAGAACTGGTCGATATTGCCGATGCCATGAAAAACGTAGATTTTAAAGTTTTTTCAGGCCCCGCCAACGACCCCAAAGGCCGCGTCGTTGCCTTACGCATCCCCAACGCGGGCGATAAACTCAGCCGCAAAGACATTGACGAACTGACCAAATTTGTCGGCATTTATGGCGCGAAAGGCTTGGCTTACATTAAAGTGAATGATTTGGCAGCGGGCATTGACGGCTTGCAATCACCGATTGTCAAATTCGCCCCCGCCGAAGTTTGGGCCGAAGTCATGACCAAAACCGGTGCTGAAAACGGCGATTTATTATTCTTTGGCGCTGACAAAGCCAACATCGTCAATGAAGCCATGGGAGCCTTGCGCGTCAAACTGGGCCACGACCTGAACCTGATCGAAGGTGACTGGAAACCAGTCTGGGTGGTGGACTTCCCAATGTTTGACTGGGATGAAAAATCAGGCCGTTACAACGCCATCCACCACCCCTTCACTGCCCCTAGCTGCTCGGTTGAAGAACTGGTTGCCAACCCCGGCAGCGCATTATCACGTGCTTATGACTTGGTATTGAACGGCACCGAAGTCGGTGGTGGCTCCATCCGTATCAACCGCCCCGCCATGCAACAAACCGTGTTCGGCATTTTGGGCATAGGCGAAGAAGAAGCCCAAGAGAAATTCGGCTTCCTGCTCGACGCGCTCAAATACGGCGCGCCCCCACATGGTGGCTTGGCGTTTGGCTTGGACAGACTGGTTATGCTAATGACAGGGTCATCTTCAATCCGTGATGTCATCGCCTTCCCTAAAACCCAATCCGCCGCTTGCCCACTGGTCAGCGCACCCGCTGTTGTGACCGATGAACAATTGAAAGAACTGGGCATTAAGCTGCTTAAACCTGCGGGGAAAGACAAAGCTTGATCTGTATTTTATCGGTTAATCAATAAAATACTATTGTAGAGTGGATTCGCCGCTAGGTAATCCACCATCCCGAAACCAAGGTGCTGTAGGACAATACGGTTTTCATAAGGTGTACCGCAAAAGGTGGTTTGCTAACGCGAAACAGCATTGTTAATTTTGGATAGCTTTTTTTTATGCATATGAACTTAAAGCATAAAATACGAAAAACCTATACTTAATTAGCAATGCCAATTTTTACCACTACCAAAATTTGCCCCTTTAGCTGCATCCCTAAGCCCCAAGCCAAATAACACCACAAAACACCCCCACAATAACCCTGGCACTAACCAAAAATACTGTTGGTAAAAAGTACGCGGCGGATTTTTTAGATAAGGCACCTGCAAAATGCCCGACCAAGGTTGGGAAATGGGCGATAATGCCAGTACCTCCCCCGAAGCTAGCGAAGCCGTGGAAATGCCGGAGTTGGTCACGCGCAATACCGGCCTTCTAAATTCAACTCCCCTTGCCAGGGTCATATACAAATGTTGGTAAGGTTCTTGCCAATCACCGTACCACGCATCATTGGTGACGTTGACGATGAATTGTGCATCCAGTTGTGCCAAATCTTTGGAAAATTCGGGGAACAAGCTTTCATAACAAATTTGTGCACCTATTTTAAAGCCATTGAGCTGCAATAATTCGCTAGGGCCGTTACCCCGCCCAAAATGACCGGTCTCGGGCAACCATTGGCGGATTTGTGGCAACCACTGTTCACCCGGGATATATTCGCCAAAAGCCAGCAATATGGTTTTACTGTAATGCGGCTCGACAATAGCCCCGTTTTTGTCCAACACAAATAAGGAATTGCTAACCAGTTTGGAGTTGTCGTCAATACTGTAAGCGCCGGTGATTAACGGCAGTTGACGGGCCTGTAAGAATTGGCTTAGGGCGGTTGGCAGCGGGTCGTACTGAAAGGCTTCGCCCAGTAATGCCGGAAAAGCGGTTTCCGGCCATAGCGCGAAATCAATGGGGGTGTTGGGGTTGGCGGTCAGAGCGGCTTGCGTCAATGCCATATAACGGCGCAAAATTTCACCACGGTAGCCTTGCTTTAATTCCGCCGCCAATTTATCCGAATTGCCAATGCTGGCCTGTACCATCAGCACATTAAGGGCGGCATCGGGTTCTGGCAGACGGGCTTTTAAGGCCAATCCGCCCAGATTAAGCAATACGAAACCGCCCAGCACAGTAGCCAGTATCACTTTACCGGCGCGTTGCTGGCGTTGTTGCCAAGCCCAATATAATGGTAGGTTGCAGGACAATGTCAAGGCACTTAAGCCTTTAAAACCGATGAATTCCGCCCAGTGGTAGAACGGAATGCCCGCGCCATACCATGAATAACCAAAATTCCAGTAAAACAGCGTGACCGAATAGGCTTCACATAAAATGGTGATAATGCACAGCAGAGCCAGTGATAACCCTCCCGACCATTGCCATTGCCGCTTGCCCAAAAACCAAAGCAGCCCGGCCACAGGTACAAACAAATGGGCAATGATGGCATAAACCAATAAGCCCATAATGGCGTAAGGCCAGTCCAAATGGGCAAATTCGTGCAGCAGATGCGCCATCCAATTGAAGCCTATCAGGGTAAACACAAAGGCGGTGGTAACGCCACCTATCAGGATGTCTTTAACGCAGCTTTGCCGTTGCCAAAAAATCCAGAGCGGCACAAAACCAAATGACGAGGCCCACGGCGGAAAAGGGATGTAACTGGTGCCGATAAAAATACCGGACAAAACGGGTAGCCACAAAAACTTGAGTACGTTGTTCATGATGGCCTGGTCGGTAAGCGGGGATTAGGCGGGTAGGCTTGTTACCCACAGAGTTGTTTTAGAAATACGGCGGTGCGAATAAATTCGCACCTACCTGTTCGGGAACAGGTAGGCCTGTTTGTACCCACAGCAAAACTTAGTGGTGAATCTCAGCATAGAGCGCCCTGAATTCGTCGCTTAATTTATGATGGGGCACATAATGCACCAGTGGTTGCGACACTGAATGCGATTCCCTGACCTTAACGGACGGTGAAATCATGGCGGACAATACTGGCAGACCCTCGGCGATCAGTTCCTCCACCAATTGCCGTGGCAAGTTGGCTTGTTTTTGGTATTGGTTGACAATAATGCCTTCCACCTCCAAACCCTGATTATGGTCGGCCTTAACCTCAGCAACCGCTGTCATCAGTGTGTAGAGTGCCTCGCGGGCAAAGGTGTCGCAGTCGAAAGGAATCAGGCATTTTTGCGCGGCAATCAATGCGGATTGGCTGTAAAAGTTTAGAATTGGCGGCGTGTCAATGTAGATATTGTCGAAACCGTGCAGCTTTTCCAGTGCTTCTTTTAATTTGAAGATTTTAAAACGCGATTCCAAGCGCCCTTGCAATGGCTCCAGTTCAGGATGCGACGGGATGACGTATAAATTAGGGAAAGGTGTTTTATGGATGACCGCTTCCAAACCTGAGTTGGCGGTGTTGCCGCTAAACAGTGACAGGCTAAGGCAGTCTTTAAAAAACAGCGCAATAGTCTTATCGCTTTCGGCAACTTTATGGCCTAGCAAATACTGCGTAGAATTACCTTGCACATCCAGATCAATCACTAAAGTGCGTTTGCCTTCAACCGCACTAATGGCAGCAAGGTTGCAGGTGATGGTCGATTTGCCGACCCCGCCTTTCTGGTTAAATATGACTCTACGCATGGTATTTGCTGCCCTTCACAGGAAAAAATAAAAGATTGGATAAACCCTTTGTGTCAAATGCGTACAAACGTGGTGGCATGGCACTGTGGGCATTCGGGAATTTCGCTAGGCGTTTTGAATGCTATCTCTTTGCCGCAGGCATCACAAATAAAAGTGCCGGGGCTGGTGATTTCACCACTTTGGTAACTGTGCTTGGTGGCCAGTTGTTGCAGTTTGGCCAGTTCGATACGGGTTTTGTCAGCTAGGCTTAAAAACGCGTCCAAGGCAAAATTCTCTAGCATTTCAATATCAAATTTAAACCATTCGGTCAATGACTTAATGTCCGCCGCCGAAGGCAAGCCGAACGCGGCATGTTCCAAGTCGCGTTTGACGTAGCCGGAAACTTTGTCCAGTTCTTCCGGGGTCAGCCCTGAGCTTTGGCTGGTTTTGTGCTTAGAAATCTCAAAGGCTTCTGCAAAGGTGTGCAGGGCTTCGTCCATGGTTTCATGAAAATGTTGTAAAAGTTCACTGTAAGCGGTGATGAGTTTGTTTTTGTTCATGGTCAACTCCTGAAAATGACGCTTTAGATTTAAGCAACTGTACGGTATTCTAACGCTTTTGATTGATAAAAGACGAGAAGGATGCAAGAAAATTATCAACCGCTCGCTATTGAGCAAACTGTCCAACACATTTGGCAAACTGCCGGTACATTTAAAGCATCGGAATCGTCATCGGCGGAAAAGTACTATTGCTTGTCCATGTTCCCTTATCCTAGCGGTAAGCTGCACATGGGGCATGTCCGTAATTACACCATCGGTGATGTCATTAGCCGTTACCAGCGGATGTTGGGCAAAAATGTTTTGCAGCCTATGGGCTGGGATGCCTTTGGCCTGCCAGCCGAAAATGCCGCCATGCAAAATGGCGTGCACCCTGCCGATTGGACGTACAGCAATATCGACTATATGCGCGACCAGCTGAAACGCTTGGGATTTGGTTATGATTGGGATAGGGAGATCGCCACTTGTGACCCTGATTATTACCGCTGGGAGCAGTGGTTTTTCCTAAAGCTGCTGGACAAAGGCTTGGTTTATAAAAAAACCGCGCCGGTCAATTGGTGTCCTAATGATATGACCGTGCTGGCCAATGAGCAAGTGATAGACGGCTGTTGCTGGCGCTGTGACACGCAAGTTGAGCGTAAGGAAATTTCACAGTGGTTCTTAAAAATCACCGCTTATGCCGATGAATTGCTGACCTCACTCGATACCCTAGATGGCTGGCCTGAGCAAGTCAAGACCATGCAAGCCAATTGGATAGGCCGCTCCGAAGGCGTGGAAATGGATTTTGCCGTACCCGCGTTGGGCGAACTTGTACGCATTTATACCACCCGCCCGGACACCTTAATGGGGGTCACTTATTTGGCGGTGGCAGCGGAACATCCGTTGGCGTTAAAGGCCGCTGAAAGCAATGCCGACATACGGGCCTTTATTGATGCTTGCAAAGTGATGGAAACCACGGAGGCGGCGATGGAGACCATGGAAAAACGCGGCATTGCTTCCGGTATTGACGCACTGCACCCAATAACTGGTGAACCGGTGCCGGTGTGGATTGCCAATTTTGTGCTGATGGGTTATGGCACAGGGGCGGTGATGTCTGTTCCTGCGCATGACCAGCGCGATTATGAATTTGCCCAAAAATATGGCATTGCCATCAAACAAGTCATTTTCGATCAAAATGACGGAGAAGATGATTGTACCCAACAGGCATTCACCGCCAAAGGTGTGTTGAAAAATTCTGGCGAGTTTAACGGCCTAAGCTCCACCCAAGCCTTTGCCAAAATTGCCGAAACCTTGGAACAAGCGGGTACAGGCGAGCGCAAAACCAACTTCCGTTTGCGTGATTGGGGTGTGTCACGGCAACGTTATTGGGGCGCACCCATCCCTGTCATCTACTGCGACGATTGTGGCACTGTACCCGTTCCAGAACAAGACTTGCCGGTGACTTTACCGCGTGATGTAGTGCTGGATGGTTCGCAATCACCACTGGTGGCGCATCCGACTTTTTCCAAAACCACTTGCCCGCACTGTGACAAAGCCGCCCAGCGCGAAACCGATACCTTCGACACCTTTATGGAATCGTCTTGGTATTTTGCCAAGTTTGCCTGTAAAGATGCCAACGGGATGCTCGACGCACGCGCCAGCCATTGGCTACCAGTAGACCATTACATCGGTGGCATTGAACACGCCATTTTGCATCTGCTGTATGCGCGTTTCTACACTAAATTGCTGCGCGATGAAGGCTTGGTCACTTGTGATGAGCCGTTCAAAAAATTGCTGACCCAAGGCATGGTGCTGAAAGATGGCACTAAAATGTCCAAGTCCAAAGGCAATACTGTAGACCCACAAGGCTTAATTGAGCAATACGGTGCTGATACGGTGCGCTTGTTCATCATGTTTGCCGCACCGCCTGAACAATCTTTGGAATGGTCGGATAGTGGTGTGGAAGGGGCTTCGCGCTTTCTTAAGCGGTTATGGCGGCAGGTTTATTTGCATGTGGAAGCAGGCGGCATAAGCCAAGCCTTAGATAAATCGGCTTTGACCAACGAACAGCAAGCGATTAGGCGGCAATTGCACCAAACCATCCAGAAGGTCACCCATGACATGAGTGTGCGCACCATCTTCAACACGGCGATTGCCGCCAATATGGAACTGGTGAACAGTCTGGGCAAATTGACTGACACCTCAGCCAACAGTGCCGCTATCCGTCAGGAAGTGCTGGAAGCAATCGTACTGATGTTGTCGCCAATGGTGCCGCATATCTGCCACCAATTATGGCTGGAATTGGGGCATGATGATGCTATCGTTGATAAAGCGTGGCCGGTGGTGGATGAAAGCGCCTTGGTGCAAGATGAGCTGGCATTGGTTATCCAAGTCAATGGCAAATTGCGCGGCAAAATTTTGGTGTCCGCGTCTGCCAGCCAAGAGGACATTAAGGCTATCGCGCTGGCAGATGAACAGGTCAAACGCTTTATTGATGGCCAGCCCGTCAAAAAAATGATTGTCGTGCCGAAAAAACTGGTCAACATTGTTTTATAGGGGAAAAGGCTCATGATGCCGCAAAAGATAGCCTGCTTTTTTGCTGTTTTGTTGTTGACTGCTTGCGGCTTCCATTTGCGTGGTCAGGTGCCTTTGCCGGAAAGCCTTAAGTATGTCTATGTGGAAGGTGCGTCGCCAATACTGCGGGAGCAACTGAGAAAAACGCTGCGGGCATCTTCTGCCAAATTACTGGATAGCCCGGATAAAGCCCAGGTAATGGTTAAAATAGTGTCAGAAAATAATGGCCAAGGTTCGCTGTCATTAGGTGTAACTGGCCGTACCAATGAGTATGAGCTGACTTACAGCATCAGTTATCAGTTGGCTAATGCAAAAGATGGCGAACTTAAGCCACAGCCGCCCTTGCTGGTTAAACGGCAATATTACAATAACCAACAGGATATCTTGGCCAAGTCCAATGAACAGCTGCTTATCGTCAGTGAAATGAACCAGCTGGCTGCCCAGATGTTATTAAACCGCCTGATTGCTTGGGCCGAACATAACCCAAAATAATCATGCAACTGAAGGCGGAGCAATTAAATGCTGCCTTGGCAAAAGGCTTACAGCCCATTTATTTGCTGGGTGGCGAAGAGCCTTTGCAACTCAATGAACTGGCAGATGCTATCCGCGCCGCTGCTCGGGCGGCGGGTTTTTCTGCGCGGGAAATATTTTCTGTGGCTACCACAGGATTTGATTGGGGACGCTTGCCCCAATCAGCCAATACCCTATCGCTGTTTGACGATAAGAAACTTATTGATATCCGGTTATCTGGCAGCGGCCCCGGGGCTGAGGGCAGCAAAGCGTTAGTGGCTTATAGCAAACGTTTGCCGGAAAACACCTTGCTATTGGTGATTACCGGCAAACTGGACAAAAAGACAATAGCCTCCAGTTGGGTGCAGGCATTGGATAAAGTGGGCGTAGTGATACCCGTTTGGCCGTTAGAAGGCCAAGATTTGCTCAAGTGGCTAGGGCAACGCTTGCAGCGGCGCGGATTGGTGGCGGATCATGAAGGGATCCAATTGCTGGCGGAACGGGTGGAAGGGAATTTATTGGCAGCGGCGCAAGAAGTTGAAAAGCTATATGTGTTATATGGGTCGGGCATGATTACGAGCGAACAAATTCTGGCGGCAGTAGCGGACAATTCCAGATATGATGTGTTCAACTTATTGGATACCCTGTTATCGGCCAATGTCGTGCGCAGCACCAAGATTTTATCGAACTTACGCGCAGAGGGTATTGCCGCGCCGGTGGTGTTATGGGCTTTAGCCCGTGAGGCAAGGCTGTTGAGTTTACTCAAACTGGGGCTGACTTCAGGCCAAACTGCTGAGGCGGCATTTAACCAGCAGCGCGTTTTTAGCAAACGCCGGACACTGGTCAGCAAAGCCTTAAAACGTTTGGGCGAAGCTGACATCAATGCTATTTTACTGATGGGTGCCAAAGCGGACAGGCAAATAAAAGGCCAACAATCCGGTGATGCCTGGGAAACCTTGTTGTACATTTGCTTGTTGTTCGCCTCGGTAAAAATAGCCGCATAATGGTGAGAACCGGTTTGGGTGTTAGCCTATCCATGGTGCAGTTTGGGTATGCTATCCGCATGATAACCGGGGCTGAAGCGTCCCCCACAGCAGATTTGATTCACGACCAACAAAACCTTATTTCTTAAATGGCAAAAAGGCTAAAACCAACCCACTCATTCCAACGGCTTTTGACAATCTATATTGTCGTAGCGGGTATTGGTGTAGCAGCCATCTTGTTCCACCTTATCCGCCAAGAAGTGGAAAACTCCACTTTTCAAGCACGTTATCTTTCGGAAATTGGCAGGCAATTGAGCTATAAGCTGATGGCGGGCAGCAGTCCGTCTGTACGCTATCCGTTAGTCGGCCCTTATGACGAGCGTTTAGGTTACACCTTACTGCCGCAAGCAATAAAGAATTTGCAGGACGAGGGCTATGCCATTGCCGCACAGGCTACCATTTCACCTAAGATGTCTGAGTTGATGGATTATGGCCTGTTCCCCATTTACCACGAAAAGAACCAGGCAGGGCTGCACATTTTGGACCAAGCCGACCAACCGGTGTTCAAGGCGGTATATCCTGTCCATGGCTATGCCAATTT
Source organism: uncultured Methylococcaceae bacterium (assembly GCA_903945605.1). Lineage (GTDB taxonomy): Bacteria > Pseudomonadota > Gammaproteobacteria > Methylococcales > Methylomonadaceae > Methylovulum. The sequence goes on from CAJAWH010000058.1 coordinate 14,750, forward strand.
TGAATTGATACCACCGGTTATTTTAAAAACGTTACTGTTCATAGAAAACCGTGAGTTGCTCAATGAGCAAAAAACTTATGTCAATCCGGCAGTGGAATGGGACCGGTTGGGGTTTGCCTCGTTACAATTGATGGTGAGCAAGCTGGGAATCGGTGGCAACGTGCCGGGCGGCAGCACCTTGGCAACACAAATTGAAAAATACCGTCATTCCCCTGAAGGTTTTACCCATTCTTTGTTGGACAAGTTCCGGCAAATGGGCACTGCCTCTGTGCGAGCTTATATGGAAGGGCCAGATACCCGCGCCATGCGCCGCGAAATCGCCTTGGCCTACCTCAATTCAATGCCCTTGGCTGCGGCACCTAAGGTGGGCGAGGTGCACGGCTTGGGAGATGGCTTGTCTGCTTGGTTTGGTGCGGATTTTGATGAAGTCAACCGGCTGTTGAATCCGGGCTTATTGGCCAACAGCAAGGTCACACCGCAACAAGGCCAAGCTTACCGGCAAGTATTGAATATTTTATTGTCACAACGGCGGCCTTCTTATCTGTTGGGTAAGGGTTATGATAGCTTGCAGACACTGACTGACAGCCATCTGCGCCTATTGGCGGAGCAGGGGATTATTTCGAAACCGCTCAGGAATGCCGCCTTAAATGCCAGTTTGGTCAGACCGCCAAGAGCCGCCGCCGGACCTTATAAATTTGCCGGTGAACAGAAAACACAAATGGTGTTGCGTAGCCGTTTGGGCAAAATGTTGGGGATCAAGTCCAACTATGAACTGGACAGGCTGGATTTAACCGTTAAAACCACACTTGATTACCGCACCCAGCAGGCTGTGTCGCTGGCCCTCAGGCGTTTGGGCGATCGGGCCAATGCCCGCGCAGCGGGGCTGTTGGGGCAGAGAATGTTGGACGAAAACACCAAACTAGCACCGATTGTCTATAGTTTGATGCTTTATGAACGCAGTTTGGGCGGCAACCTATTACGGGTGCAAACCGATAATTACGACCAGCCGTTAGACATTAACGAAGGTATCCGCATTGATTTGGGGTCTACTGCCAAACTTAGGACTATGGTGCATTACTTGGAACTGATAGCCGACCTTTACCAACAGTATTACGGTGCCACTAGCCAGCAATTAAATGCGCTTAAGCTGCACCCGAATGACCATCTGTCGATTTGGGTGGTCGGGCAATTGCGTACCAACCCCCGTATCAATCTGGAAAACTTATTGATGCTGGCACTGGAGCGGCATTATTCTGCCAGTCCCGCCGAGAACTTTTTTACTGGCGGCGGCGTACACACGTTCAGTAATTTTACTAGCAATGAAAATGGCGCCGTGATGTCGGTGCGTGACGCGTTGCGGGACTCCGTTAACTTGGTGTTTATCCGTTTGATGCGTGATGTGGTGAACCACCACTTATATAAACCTAATGGCATCGCCCGTTGGTTGGACAATCCCGATGACCCAAGGCGCGAAGAATATCTGCAGCATTTTGCCGATACCGAGGGTAGTGTTTACTTGCGCCGTTTTTATACGGTGTACCATAACAAGACACCTGAAGAAGCATTGGAACACTTGGCGCAAAGGGTATTGGCGAAAGCACCGCGCCTGACCATGCTGTACCGCGCCATTTATCCCGACAATGACGAGCAAGGATTACAGCAGTTCCTCACCACATATTTAGGCAAAGAGGCCTTGGATGGGGAAGATTTGTACAGCCTGTACGACAACTATTCGACACAAAAATTTGACCTGCAAGACCAAGGCTACATCACCAAAATACATCCATTGGAGTTGTGGCTGGTGGGGTATCTGGCCAAGCACCCGAAAGCAAGTTACGACGAAATTATCGAAGCCAGTGCCGGACAGCGCCAAGAAGTTTACCGTTGGCTGTTGAAAAGCAACAAAATGAATGCCCAACAACAAAGAATACTGACTTTGCTGGAAACAGAGGCTTTTCGTGACATTCATCGTGCCTGGGAGCGGGTAGGCTATCCGTTTGGCGGCTTGACTTCTTCTTACGCCACCGCCATTGGGGCATCGGGTGACCGCCCTGCCGCATTGGCGGAGTTGGTGGGCATTATCCGTAACGATGGCCTTAAATTACCATCAGTCAGGTTTGAAAGCTTGCATTTTGCCCAAGCCACACCCTACGAAACAATCATGAACAAATTGCCAGAGCAAGGTGAACGTATTTTTGCGCCGGAAGTGGCCCGGGCTGCACGTAGTGCCATGGTGGGGGTAGTCCAAGGCGGCACCGCCTCACGCTTGGAAGGTGTCTATGTGGATGCCGAGGGTAAGCCCATGGAGGTCGGTGGGAAAACCGGTACCGGTGATCACCGCAAAGAAGTCTGGGGCAAAGGCGGACACTTGATAGAATCAAAATTCATCAGTCGGGCGGCGGTTTTTACGTTCTTCTTAGGTGAACAGTATTATGGGGTTATTACGGCTTATGTGTCGGGTGAAGATGCGGGACGTTACCATTTTACCAGTTCATTGCCGGTGCAAATCCTAAAGTCACTCAAGCCTGTGTTAACGCCGTTGCTCAATAAAACAGCTGCGGGGCCTACGGAAGCTGCCACTGAATCGGTTAACACCAACCAGTCTACCCAAGGCAAGCGCCCACCAAAAACACCACTGCTTGGCATTGCCCCTAGCCCTAATGACACCTTGACGATACCAGTAAAAAATGCGCAAGCGGTGGTTCAAAAGCCAGTGCCGCATTGGTCGGTTGTGGGGGCGGCAAAATCAGTGGCGACCAATAATCCGATGCCAGGCGCTGCTCCGATAACGCCAGTTAAACCTACCAGACCCGGCAAAGCGACGTTGCCGGTCATCAAAAACAGTGCGGGGGAAACCATCCCAAAACCGCTTGGGACTGTGCTACCGCCCTCCCTGCCAACTGATTCTGAACAGTCCAACAAGCCTTTGCCAAAGCCAACGGTTACACCATTAACACCGCCTAAAGAAGGGAACATTAATAAGCAAACACTTGCCCCATCGGCAAAAGCATTGCCTAGGGTTGTGGATAAACTCCCCCGTACGGAAGTGGCAAAGCGGGTGGTCAAACCGGTTGCTAACACAACACCAGTAAGCACCCTCCCCGATCAGGCTGGCCCACTAGCACCGAAACAGTCTGTTTTGCCGGAAACGCCACGCATCCCCGACAATAGTAACAAGCAGGCGGTTGCCCCATCATTGCCTCCAAGCGGCATGCAACAAATCCCAAAAACGCCCACAAAGCCGCCTAATGCCCGCCTCAATAAGCCGAAGGCTGACAAGCTGAATAGTGCCACCCGCTATTACAAGTATCCGGTGCAGCCTGTGCCGGTTGCACCCGCAACTGTACAATCACCGGTACAGCAATAAGTTAGCTAATGGCTAACACTTGTAGGGCTTTTCCCCAAACCAGATAAGGCATCAACCCCGCTTTGGCATTGCCAATTTGCTGGCATAGGTTTCGGTATTGGTTAAGTGGCTGTTGCCGTGCAGAGGCTTGGAAATAATCGGTGCAGTTTGCAGACGGGCTGGCAATGAGTTTTTTTAACAATTCAGCGGTTATTTGCTTGCTGTCCGCTTGCAAGTCCGCCAATAATTGGCTTTCCCAGGTGTCATGTGGCACCAGTTTGGCAAGTTGGGCATTCGCCTCATACAGCCCCAGATATCCACAGATGTCGTGATACGCTTTGACCACCGGCAATAAATCGGTGTTAGTTTGTTCTGCCAAAACTACATACCACGGAAAGTCTTCGGCACTTTGCAACACCGCCAAGCGCAACGCCAAGGATTCCGGCAAGCCATTGTGCAGATGTTGCTGGTGATCGGCGGTCAACACAGGCGTCGGATATTGCTGAAGCCAATCTTCAAAAACCCTTAACAGCTGTTGATAAGTATCAATGGCAGGGGCGGTCGGCAACAATAATCGGCCTTGCTGCATAAATCCTTGACTAATGCTTTCCAAGCTATTTTCCAGCGCCAATAAAGCGCGGTATTGCGGCCCTGCGGCTACCGTGCCACCCCATACGGCAATCGCTTTGCGTAAGCTGTCGGCTTGCACAATCTGCTCGACACCCAGATAACAGCCCACATAATCCAGCAAAAAAGCCCTTTCTCCAGTAAAAGCTTTAGCTAACAACCGGCAACCAGCCTGGTTAATGATTTTGTTGCTAATAACGGTGGCCTTGATTTCATCCGCCAATGGATGGGCAGCCAGCTGCGCCTTAAACAATTGACCAATTTTGGCTGGAAAATAACTTTGGAGAAATGAATTACCACCGTCATTGGCCATCAATGTTGCATTGGCTTGCAATTCGGCAGTCAGGTACATTTTGCTGGCAGCCATCAACACAGCTAATTCTGGGCGGGTCAACCCAGGCGGCTGTCTTGCCAAAATGTCTTTGCCGCTAGGGAAGGACTCCACCCGCCTGTCCAAAAAACCAGCCCTCTGCAGATGTTCCGCGCATTCCAGATAGTCTTTGATAGACCCGGTGTTGCGGCGCAATTCCAGAGAAAGGCATAGGCTCTGGGCAATATTGTTGGCCAGCACCTGTTGGCACACTTCATCGGTCAGCTCAATAAACAGCGGTTGGTAGTCGGCAATCAACTGCTGTTTGTGTAGGCCGGTCAGTAAGATTTTCAGGTTTACCTCATGGTCGGAAGTGTCAACTCCGGCGGAATTATCGACCGCATCGGTATTGATGCAACCACCGTTAAGTGCGTATTCAATGCGGGCTTTTTGTGTGAAGCCCAAATTGGCTCCCTCACCCACCACCTTGGCGCGTAGGTTAGCGGCATTAATGCGTACATTGTCATTGGCAGCATCGCCGACGGTTTCGTTTTTTTCGTTGCTGGCCTTAACGTAAGTGCCAATCCCACCCAACCAGAGCAGTTCCACAGGGGCGGATAACAAATGGCGGATCAGTGTTTCACCGTCCAATGAAGGGTAATGCAAGCCCAGCCACTGTTTAATTTCGGCAGACAAGGGAATATCTTTGTCGTGGCGCAAATACACGCCACCGCCTTGGGAAATCAGCTGGCGGTCATAATCCGCCCAAGTGGAGCCGAGCTGGTTGAACAGTCGCTGACGTTCCTGAAAAGGTGCGTTGCTTTCAGATGGGTTGGGGTCAAGAAAAATATGCTGGCCACTGAATGCAGCCAGTAACCGGATACAGGGAGACAGCAACATGCCATTGCCAAACACATCGCCATCCATACTACCGATGCCGACCACAGTAAAAGCTTCAGTTTGGATATCTTTGCCGATTTCGCAGAAATGACGTTTGACACATTCCCAAGCCCCCCGCGCAGTAATACCCAGTGCCTTATGGTCATAACCCTTCGAGCCACCGCTGGCGAAAGCATCATGCAGCCAGAATTGGTATTCCGCCGCCACACCATTGGCAAGATCAGAAAACTGTGCGGTGCCTTTATCAGCCGCCACCACCAGATAGGGGTCCGGGTCATCATAGCAGACACAATGCGCTGGCTTGACGGGCTTGCCATCATGGTAATTGTCGGTCAAGTCCAGCAGTCCGCGCATCAGGGTCAGGTAAGCCTGTTCGCCTCGGGCTTTAAGGTCTAGCAACGGCAGCTTTTGTTTGACCACAAAACCACCTTTTGCCCCAGTCGGGATAATCAGCGCGTTTTTACTGGTTTGGGTTTGCATCAGGCCCAAAATTTCGGTACGGAAATCATCGGGGCGGTCAGACCAGCGGATGCCGCCCCGAGCAATTTTACCGGCACGCAAATGGATGCCCTCCATATCCGCTGCATGGACATAGATTTCATTGCCCGGTCTGGGGCTAGGCATGTCTATAACCCCCAGATTATTTATTTTAAATGCAATAAAATAATCGTCTTGGCTGCGCCGCCAATGGAAGTTGCAACGCATGGTGGCATCAATCAGATTGAACAGCGTCCGCAAAATACGATCATCGTTAATGTCTGCAACACCTGCCATGGAAGCCAACAATTGCAGTCGCAACGGAAATAACGCCTGTTCTTCGCGCCATATCGGGTCATGCCAATCGGGGTTAGGGCGGAAACGGGCATCAAAATAGCTGTACAGATTGAACGCCACTTCGGGGTTGTTGATCAGTGCCTGCTGGACACTCCGCAGCGTGCTGCGCTGCCCCAGCTGCAAGAAATAATTGCGGTATGCCCGCAATACGTCTACGGCTTGCCAGTCCATGCCGATAAACACACATAATTGGTTCAGCGCATCATTGTCGGCTTTGCCGTCCATGACTGCTTGCAAAGCCGCCAACAATGTGCGACAAGGCCATTGGGTATCGGTTCGGGCTGGCTTTGCCACCTGCACGGTAAAACTTTTTATGAAGCGTTCCGCCCCTCCGACAATCACCCTGAACTGCACCTGATCCATCACCCTGAACCCCATGTTACCCAGTAAGGGTATATACTCATCAAGGTAGCGTTCTTGCTGGCTATAAAAATGCAAACGATACTGGCTCACGCCACTGCACGGCCTTATAATGCTGACCCGCTGACAATGGGGGGTGGTGATTTGCTGCAAATGCAAAATATCTTGCAAGGCATAGCGAGGCGTCAGCAAGGTTTGGTATTCCGGGGTCAGCAGTGTACGGTAGTTCTGCAACATCGCTTGTGCCGATGCTGCGCCCATGCATCTTGCCGCCAAGCACTGCAATTGGGCCAACCATGCGTTGCCTGCTGCCGACGGGGTGTCTGTCAATTGTTGCTGTTGCATTACCCTAGCTCTTTGTTGTTATTGGGCGTTATAAGGTTTTACAGATTTCCAACACATTATGTTGTGGCGTTTTTGTATAACAAACTGAATCCATTAGCTTTTTAATCAGAAACAAGCCCATGCCACTTTCCTTGGGCTGGTCAAAATCGGGCAAGGGCACGGCCTCCAAATCAAAGCCTTGACCGTGGTCAAATACCTTGATGTTAAGCTGGTTGTCATCTATGCAGATGGAAATCCTGATGGTATCAGTACCTTGGCTTTGGTCGGGCGCATGCTTGATGGCATTGGCAGTGGCTTCGGTCAGCACCAGATTAAGGTGATACGCCAATGCTTCTTTGTCACCGTCATAGCCATCCAATTTATTTACTAGCTGCTCGCCAATATTACCAATCAATTCCAAGTATTTGGTATGGGTCGGGATAACAATATCCACTTGAATTAGCTGTGTGGACATAACTATTGCGCCGCCGCCAATGCCTCGTCGGCATTGGCATAAATCTCAAACACCCGATTAAGCCGAGTCAGTTCAAACATTGACAGCACTTGTGGCTGCATATTAGCCAACTTTAAGTCACCTGATTTTAATAGGGCGTTTTTATGGCCTACCAGCAATGCGCCCAGCCCCGAGCTGTCCATAAAACGCACTTTTTCTAACTGCACAACCAGCTGCTTATCGCCTTGCTCAAGCTGTTGCAACAAGAATTCTTTCAATTGTTGGGAGTTATGTGCATCGATACGTTCTTCGCCAATATTCAGCAAACTGATACCGTCGCGCTTTTCAATTGTGATATTCATAATTTCCTAGCCATTTTTGCATCTATTTAACTGTCCGCAAGTATTGCCATTTTATCGGCGCTTGTTTATTGTTATAACATGATTGCCAAAAAAAAGAATTTTATCTGACCAACTGTGGGCAGCCTCCCCTTGCCTAGTCAAATGGCCGAAACACTACCCGGGGCGGGCAAAGCAGGCCAGCTGAACATTCCCTACTCTTTTGGTTTTTTTAACGCACTCTTATTTCCCAACCCATGAAAATTAAAGCCTTTTTAATCGTTACACTGCTGCTCTTGCAATCGCTAACAACAATCGCATACGCCATAGAAATAGCCACTGGGTTGAGCCATAATCCGGTCAACTTGGACGAAACCTTTCAGATCACCTTCACCGCCCATGACGAACCTGATGGCGCACCTGACTTTAGCCCTTTACAGCAAAATTTTACTATCCTGCATCGCAATCAGGGGTCAAATGCATCGTGGGTCAACGGCAAAGCCAGTAAAACCCTGCAATGGCAGCTGATGGTCAGGGCGAAACACATCGGTAACTTGGACATTCCTGCCATTGCCTTTGGCAGTGACCACAGCAATGCCGTATCTGTTGCGGTGGTTGAAGGCGCTGACTATAGCAACCGCACTGATGATGATTTATTTATTGAAGTGGAGGCAACACCCAGTTCCCCACTTGTGCAAGCACAGGTCTTATACACCTTGCGCGTGTTCACCCGAGTGGAAGTCGCCCGCGGGGAATTGCAAGAACCGGAGCTGGCTGATGCCGTTGTTGAAAAACTTGGCGATGACACCACATACAGCAAACAAATCAACGGCGTTGACTATTCAGTGACGGAACGGCGTTATGCCATTTTTCCACAAAAAAGCGGTAAAATAAGTATCAAACCCGTGGAACTTAAGGCTGAGATATTAGCCAATAGCAGCTATAACATCAACAGCTTTTTCAATTCGCAAATAACCAAAACCAAACGGGTGCATAGCCA
>CAJAWH010000059.1 GCA_903945605.1 uncultured Methylococcaceae bacterium
CCGGAGGCAGGGGGATTTATTTCAACTGCAACGCCCAAAAAAAACTATACGCCCGTTGCGGCATAGGTAGGGTCAACCACGACGACACGGCATTGCGGGACAACCTTGACCGGGCCGCCCGCTATTTGGTCAAGCAGGACTGCTACGCGGCGGTCATCGTGCAGGGCGAAGCCAGGGTGTTCGGCAAGGGGCAGGCGGAGGAAAAGAGCAGCAGCCGGGGCAGGCCGAGGCTTTCTGAAAAACTTGGTATCTGAAAAACTTGCTATATCTATCAAAAGGATGAATTGCAAGCTGCCTGACAGCGTGAGGGTTACTGGGCAAGGGAATGCTCAGGGTAGGAATTTATGGCTAGGAATACGACGAAAAAAAGGGTTTTAGGTCTGTTTTTTAATATTCCGTAAGCTATTATTAAATATAAATTAAACCATAAGGCTGGGGGTCGTTGTTTTGCGATTGATGTGGTTTAGTAGTTCAAGCCTGATCTGACAGTTACTGATTTTTTATAAATGTCTGTCAGTTTAAATTCAGCCTAGAAATTTTTCTTTCCAGACGGCTTTCCCTAACTAAGTTATTGCTGCCAAGAGAAAAGAGTTAAAAAAACCTCGACTGCAAGTTTGAAAAGAACTTTGCTTTGCTATTAAAAATGAGGGCGCTAGGTAGGTAACGCCAAAATGACGCGCAAGCATAAAAATATCGACCAAGCCAAAATAAAGACTATAACTGCTATAATAAACGGTCATAATCTCAGTCAAACAATTTTTTCTCATACACGTCCCCATAGAAACAACCAACCACATAGAGACGTTTTGATGAAATTTAACCCCCAAAAAAGCACCTTTGGTCGCCATGAGACTTTCCCACTCCGCTATGGGTGGCTGACTAAAGCCATTCAACAAGTTAATAAAGAAGGCCATACAGACATCTTTAAGCAGCCCGAAGTGGCTATGACGCGCTTAGGACTAGGCAAGAACATGGTCAACGCCCTGCAATATTGGTTACAGGTGATCGGGGTGATGGATTTTAACGATGGCGTGGCGAACATTACCGAGTTTGGCCGTGCTTTGCTTGGAGAAAACGGCGACCCTTATCTGGAAGACGAGGCGACCATTTGGATCATCCATTGGCGTATTGCCTCCAATCCTGAACTGGCTACTGGATTTTTCTGGTTTTTCAACCACTTTTCCATGCCACGCTTTAAAAATGGTGAAGTGCTGCTGTCGTTGGTGGATTTTGTTGGCCAAGAGCTAAAAAACCGATCTGAAAGCACCTTAAAATCCGATATTTCAACGCTACTACGGATGTACTCACCCACCGCCGGACGCAATGATGAGCATCTGGATTCGCCCATGTCCTTATTAGGTTTGCTTTCCAATGAAGTGTCCGGTAGCTATCTGAGCCAGCGCGCGGTGCGCCCTTTCTTACCAGCGGTTGCCCTGCATTTTGCCTTACAAAGCCGCTTTGCCGAGCAGCCCCAACAAACACCGCTGCCCATCAATAGCCTACTGTATGGAGGTGACGGCTATCCCGCCCCGGGTGCGGTTTTCCGATTGAACGAAGAAGGACTGATGGCCGCTTTAGCCAAGGTGATGGAAAGTTACCCGAATTGCTATGAACTACGCGAAACCGCCGGATTGCACCAGCTTTACCTAAACAGTCCGCCACTTAAAGCAACGGATTTGTTGAAAGCCTATTATCAAGGAAGAGCTGCGTGAAACCTTTGGACAGCTTCGTTTCAATACGCGGAGTTTATGCCCGCTCAGTTAATCTGCTGCGTGACCAGGATGATCTCGACATCTTGCGTGCCTATTTGCCAACGGCAAAAACTTTGCAAACACTCGAACAATTCAAATCAGGTTTTACAAAGCATTCTGCCGAGCGTGCTTATGCACTTATTGGCCCCTATGGGTCAGGAAAATCGGCGTTTGCCTTGTTCCTGTCGGCATTACTGGCTAAACAAGAAAGCCCTGCAAAACAAATTGCCAATGACAAGCTCAAAGCGATTGACCCAGACACCTCGGCTGTTTTTGAGGAAGCCGTGGCTGAGGGCAGCGGTTTTTTAAAGGTTAGCGTCAACAGCACACCCGACTCATTGATTCGGCAACTTATGCTTGCTTTAGCAGACAGCATGGCGCAAGCGGGATTTGATGGATACAAGGTAGCCACCATCAAAGCTGCTGCAATTCCGGCCACGCCAATGGACGTGGTTATTGCCCATCTGCAAGCAACCCAAGACGGTTGGGCGGCAATGGGTGGCACAGGCATATTGCTGGCCATTGACGAGTTGGGCAAATTCCTCGAATACGAGTCGTACCACCCCCAGCACCGTGAAATCCATTTATTACAACTGTTGGCGGAACATGCCCGGCAAAGCCATGATGCCCCCCTTCATGTCGTCGTCCTGTTACACCAAGCCTTTGAATATTACACCCATAGACTAGGCAAACATTTACGCGATGAATGGCAAAAAGTCCAAGGCCGTTATAACGCCGTTGCCTTTTTGGAGCCGGCCGAACAAACACTAAAAGTTGTTGCGGCGGCATTTGCGCAACAATATGCATTGCCCGAAAATCTGCATAAACTGCTTAATAAATGGACAATGCAACTGTCCGCCATGGGCGCTATGCCGCAAAATTTGCCTGAACCGCAGCTAGAAGGGATTTTCCGGCAGTGTTATCCACTGCATCCAGTGACCCTATTGATTTTGCCTGTGCTATGCCAGAAAATCGCCCAAAACGAAAGGACATTATTTTCTTATTTAGGCAGTACCGAACCGTTCGGTCTTAACACCCGATTGGCCGAACTGGCATGGGGTGAGTGGATTCTTCCGGCGGAGCTCTATGATTATTTCATTAGCCAGCAAATGGGCGGATTTTCTGACCCCTTGACTTATCGGCGCTGGCTCGAAGTGGTGACCGCGCTAGAGCGTTTTGATGCCGCCCCTGATGATGCCGCAGTGCAATTGCTAAAAACCATTGGCTTATTGAACCTTATCGGCGGCCAACGCGGGCTTAAGTCTAGCCCAGAGCTTTTACGGCTCTTGTTCGGCGACCCTTTAGACGCTCTGCTGGAACGCTTAACCGCCGATTCCATCATCCATTTCCGCCATTACAGCCAAGAGTATCGCGTTTGGCAAGGCAGCGACTTTGATTTGGACGAAGCCCTGGCAAGCATTGTAACCGAGTTTGCCAACCAGCCCATCGTGCCTATTTTAAATAATCTGGTTCCTATCCCGCCGTTAGTGGCCCGCCGTGTCAGCATAGAAACCGGATCATTACGCAGTTTTTCAGTACGGTTTGCCTCTAAAACCCATCCATATGGCTTCAACAACAACGAACTCGTGCTGCTCATCTACCTGAGTGAAGACGATGAAAAGCCCCATACCCGCCAATTTAAAGGGCAAGATATTGTTGCCGTATGCAGTTTTGACCAGCACGAACAAATTACCGAAACCGTACTGAACAAAATGGCCTTAACTGCACTACCCAAACGCCATGCAGCCTTGCACCAAGACCCGATTGCTTACCGGGAATACTTGGCCTGGCTGTCCCATGCGGAAACCGAAACTGCCACACGGTTTATGGATTTGCTGGCCGAACCTAAAAAACTCACTTGGTATTTCAGCGGCGAAAAACAAATCGTGGCAAGCCGCCGCGATTTACAAAGCCGCTTATCAACTTGGCTAGAGACATACTGTTATCCGCTAGCCCCGTTGTTACGCAACGAACTGATTATGTGGGAACAGCCTTCCGCCAGCGCCAACACCGGCCGCAACCGCTTAATCCATGCCATGCTAACTGCGTCCGATCAAGAATCTGTCGGCATCAGCAAAACCCCGGCGGAGATGAGCCTGTACCTGTCGTTACTAAAAGTCAGCCGCTTACACCGACAAGAAGGCGGTTTATTGGGCATTTACCCGCCGGATGAACACTGTGACCCTTGCAAGCTGCAACCTGTTTGGGCAGGCATCACCGCCTATCTGGGCGATAGCGGCAAACAAATCCCAGTGACTGGCTTGTACCGTTGCTTGCAAGGCCGCCCCTACGGCATCAAGCTTGGGGTATTGCCTATCCTACTGATTGCCTATCTGCTAAGCTACCGCCGGGAAGTCGCATTGTATCAAGAAGGCGTGTATTGCGCCCAACTGACCATGGAACAGGCCGAGCTGTTATGCAAGCGTCCCGAGTTTTTTGCCTTGGAACGGTTTGACCTAGGCGGATTGCGTGGCGAACTGTTCGACCGCTACCTCAATTCAGTTATTGGTAACATCCCTGCCGATGCCACCTTGCTGGACATTGCCAAACCGCTAGTCAATTTTGCAGCCCGTTTGCCGGACTACACCAAACACTGCAAAACCCTAAGTTCTGAAGCCGGAAGGGTCATGACAGCATTCACCCAAGCCCAAAGCCCGGGCGTGTTATTGTTTGACGCATTGCCGCAAGCCTTGGGATTAGCCCCGACTGATTTTCTCAAAGGCGAACCGGCTGTTGTAGAACAGTATATCCAAACCCTAGTGGGTGTGCTGCGGGAATTGCGGGGTGCTTATGACGCGCTGCTCAATGACTGGCAAGCCTTATTAAGCCAATCCTTGTTACAGGAAAGCGTGATCGATTTGTCTGGCCTTCGTGAAAACCTAAGCCACCGTTATCGCGGCTTAGATGCTTACACACCGGACAAAATGGGCATTGGGGCTTTTATCCGCCGCTTATGCGATCCGGGTTATCCCAGCGACCAAGCCTGGCTAGAGTCCACCGCCGCCCTGTTGGGCAAAGTACCGCCGCAAAAATGGCAAGAGGCCAACCGGATTGAAGCCCAATTCCGGTTGCAAGAACGCGCAGGGCAATTGCATGAGCTGGAAGCTTTGCGCCTGACATTGCCCAATAAAACGCAGGACACCAATGCCGTGCTATTGCGCCTAGTGGCTACCAACGGCCAGGAAATCAGCCGGACAATTTGCCTAACCGAAGCGCAACGTGAAGCCGCAAACACAGAGGCGCAGAAAATTATTGGGGATTTATCCCATTTAGGGGAAACTCAGCAACTGGCGATTATCGCCGCAGTGTTAAACACCTTTCGGCGCTGATTCAGCCGCGCTGAAAAAATAACCACTGGTGTTGCCCAAAATTAATAAGAGGCCGATAATCCCCTTTTAACCGTTTATGACAAAATTATAACCTTACGCTTTAAGTTATTCGGAGCCCGCTCATGCAGCACATTGAAACAATAGCAGACGTCAATCAAAACGGTTATGTGACTATTGCCTTGCCTGCCCATATTCGTCCAGGCAAGCACCACATCCTCTTAGTCATTGATGAAGCCCCGAATGAAGACGATAACCAATCAGATGACCATGCCCCGCAACTGATGCAAATGGCAGGGCGGGTCAGTGCGTTTACAGCCATAGCCGATCCAGTGTTATGGCAACGGCAACAACGTGACGAATGGCGGCGCAATGGGGATGAATGTGAGCATTGATTACCTGTTCGACACCAATATTCTGATTTATCTACTTAATAATCAGTTGGCAGAAAACCTGCCGGGCGGCCGTTATGGCTACTCCGTTATAACCGAGATCGAACTGTTATCCTTTCCCGCATTAACCGCAACAGACACACAAATTATCAACAACTACTTAAGCAACATAGTGTTGCTGAACTTAACAGAATCTATCAAACAAAAAACCATCAGCTTACGGCGGGCATACCGGATAAAACTCCCAGACGCCATCATTGCTGCAACGGCAATAGCATCGGGCGCAATGCTCTTAAGCAACGACAAGACGCTTCACCTTATTCAAGATTTGAAGTGCTTATCTTTACAGGTAAAAGTCCATGAGTGATGAAAAACCCGTAAGGCATCTGCTCGGCTTGTCCGGCGGCAAAGACAGCGCGGCCTTAGCCATTTATATGCGCGACAAAGTGCCGGAGATGGAATATTTCTTTGCCGACACGGGAGCGGAACTACCTGAGACCCTAGAATTTGTCGATTTGATGGCTGATTATTTGGGCAAGGAAATTATCCGCCTAAATGCGGGACGTGATTTTGATTATTACTTGAAATTACATAGCAATTACTTACCTTCCGCACAACAAAGATGGTGCACGATTAATTTAAAACTAAAACCTTTTGAACAATTTGTTGGGGAAGATACTGTAATTAGTTATGTCGGAATTCGGGCAGATGAACCACAGAGGGAAGGCTATATTTCAACTAAGCCGAATATAAAAACATGCTTTCCTTTTAAAGACGACGGGTTAGTTAAAGCCGATATCTTACGGATTCTTGATGAATCTGGCCTCGGATTGCCTAAATACTACGAATGGCGTAGCCGTTCGGGATGTTACTTTTGTTTTTATCAAAGGAAAATCGAATGGGTTGGCCTTTATGAAAACCATCCTGAAAAATTTGAAATGGCTAAACAATTTGAGAAATACGACGAAAAATCAGGCAAACGCTATACCTGGTCTCAAGGTGAATCGTTAGATGAATTGATTGCAAGAAAGGATGAAATCAAGGCTAGGTCTGCCTTAAACAATAAAGTTACAAAACCTAAAAATTTAATGGATGTGGCACTTAAGGACAGTGAAGATGACGATGATGATAGCTGTTTAATCTGTATGTTGTAGTGGAAAACACATTATGAAAAAGTGGAACTCAAGCCCGCATCCGATTTCCGATGTCAGGGATTGGTATGAAAATGGACGGTTGGAAATACGTCCAGACTTTCAACGCAGAGAAGTTTGGAGCGAAGCCGCCCGCATTATGCTGATGGATACCATCCTGCGTAATGTGCCTATGCCTAAAATTTTTCTTTCTAATTTGATTAAAGACGAACGTACTTTCCGTACCGTCATAGACGGACAACAACGCATCAGTGCCATTCTGTCTTTTTTACGCAATGAATTTTGTTTAAAAAAACCTTATGAAGGCGAATACCGCAACCTGTTTTTCAAGGACTTGCCGGAAACGGTAAGGACGGATTTTTTAGGTTATACGATTGATTTCAACGAAGTTAGCGGTATTTCTAATGAAGAACTTAGAGAGGTCTATTCAAGAGTCAATAAATATACCTTTGCCTTAAATAAGCAAGAGTTAAGACGGGCCGACTTTCCAGGTAAGTTTTTAAAGTTATCCGATGATTTAGCACTAAACGAATACTGGGATGCTGCGCGTATTTTTACAGTAGCAAACAGAAGGAGGCTTGGCGATGTTGAATTTGTTTCGGAGCTGTTAGCTGGATTAATTGATGGTGCACAGGACAAAAAGCAAACATTGGATGATTTTTATCAGCGATATGCTGAATGGGATGATGAGGAATTGGAAAATGTAAAAAAACGTTTTCTAGCGATTTTAGCTGATATTGAAAAATTATTTGCCTTTAAAGATAAAGGCATAGCGCAAACCCGTTTTCGGCAAAAAGCGGATTTTTACTCACTTTTTCTAGCCATTGATTCTTTGCATAGAGAAAGTTATTCCTTATATAACAAAGACATAACTTACCTGTCAAAAGACTTAGAAATTTTGGATGAACATATTTCTCCGAGTATTTTTGCAAGGGCTTTAAGCGAATATGCGAGACGTTGTTTATCCGATGCTAATTCAAGATCAAGCCGATTATGGCGGCAAGCATTTTTAAAGAAAATTTTAGCAGGTACTTATATTAGCATCCCTCCTACGGCATGGAAAAATGAGCATTCGTTCGCATATATTTTGTACGATATGAGCATGGAAGGCACTATCATGGGTTGCCCTCCTGCCTGTTATACCTGTCATATTTGCGAAGACGAAATACAAGAGGAATCCTTAGACGAGCGTATTCTGGTTTGGCCGCCAAATTCCAGCGTATTTCAATTAAGCAATGCGGAATGGATTCACGCTAATTGCTATAGTGAAAGCTTAGGTTATCACACCGAACAAATAGTCAATCCAGATCAAAATGGCTTGTTTACCGAAGATTCAATAGATACAACAAATATCAATCAAATAGATTTTTTTGCTGATGACAATGGACGCTAATCATGAGTATCTATCTTTTTCTTCGCCAAAAAAATAAAAAGCAATTCTACCACTTGATCAATGAAACCCTGAAAACGGATTCGGGGCAACAATATGAAATTACTGACAGGATTAACGCGGGAGGCAATGCTGTAGTCCACAGATGCCTTGATAGCAGCACTGGTGAAGAATACGCCATAAAGTTTCAATTAGATCACAGAGATAACCGCTTAAAACGGTTTTCACAAGAACAAAAACTATTACAACTGCTACAGAATGATCATTTGATAACTTACCATGATCACGGTACTGTGAATTCTGAACAAGTAAGTGGAAAAAACAGCAAACAAACAAAATTACCATTTGTTGTCATGGAGCTAGCAGAAAAAACTTTGTTTTCTCAAGCTAAATGCAAAAATTTCGGCAGTGAGATTTATTTTGCCCAATTTAGAGGGCTAACTAAAGCGTTAGCCACTTTGCATCAACATGCTATACACAGAGATATAAAGCCCGATAATATCCTTATTTCAGGCGAACGATGGTTGTTGAGCGATTACGGATTATGCGCATTCCTAGACGATGATAAAGAGCAACTTACTAAATTGAATGAAATAGTAGGGCCAAGGCTTTGGATGTCACCAGAAGCGAATAACCGTAGTATTGGTAAAAACGATGACATCGATAAATCTTCTGACGTTTTTCAGTTAGCCGCAGTATTTTGGTTTGTTGTCAACAAAACCCATCCGACCGGAGTTTTAACTAAAAACGAATGGCAAGGTCCGGCAAAGCTCTTTGAACCGATATTTAATGCACTTCACTACGACAAAAATATACGTCCAAAGGATGGAGAAGAGTTTGCTAAACAAATTGAAGATGCAATATTTTCTTGAAAAAAAGTCAAGAATGTAGTGCAATGGTCTTATAAGATAAAAATTAAAATGCAATTTTTAGCGTTAAATGGACATGACATTAGATAAATTAAAGAACATCTATTTTTCTGTTGAACATAATTTGGATAAAGAATTATTCACTCCTATTGCAAGACATTCTAATGCAATAAATTGCATGACTGGATATTTCACAAGCGGTGTACTAAGTGAGCTAGCCCAATCCCTAATATGTTTTTTAAGTAATGCCGGAAGTAAAATTCAATTTATCGTTAGTCCAAATCTTTCTCCTCAAGACCTTAAGGCTATTAAACATGCAGTAGAAAGCGATGAAAACCTTATTCCAATTTTATTTCCAGATTTTGAGCTAACAGAAAATGCTCTTAAATATAAAGCGGTAGAAGCTTTAAGTTTTCTGATTGCAACAAAAAAATTAACACTAAAGATAGCAATTCAAGAAAATGGGTTATTCCACACAAAGTGTTGGCTATTTGAGACAAACCAAGGTGTCGTTGCTATACATGGATCTATAAATGCCACGCAAGCAGCAATTTCAAATAACTTCGAGCAACTAGCGGTTAATAAATCTTGGGAAAGTGCTACTTCAGAAGGCGTAGTAAATAAAATCACTCAAATTTTTAAACAAATTTGGGAAGATAATTATGACGGCTTAAAAACGATTTCCTTAAATAAAGCTACTGTTAATTATCTTATGCAGGTTTACGAACGGTTAGATCATAACGAGGACTTGAATTTTCAGCTTATGAATGGGTTAGAAGAAATCGTAAACTTTGAAAATGCCTCGGCTCATGTTCCTCAATGTTTAAAGGTACCTAGTTGGCTTAATTACACGACGGGGGATTTTAGCCATCAAGGAAAAGCAGTATCTGCTTGGTTGGAAAATCATGGAAAAGGAATTCTAGCCATAGCAACCGGGGGTGGTAAAACACTAACGGCTTTAGTTGCAGCAACAGTATTGTTAACTAAAGAAACCAGTTTATTAGTTGTTATAGCGGTTCCAACTATAGCACTATTAAATCAGTGGGTCGAAGATGTTATATCTTTTAATGTCCAGCCACTAAACGCGCAAGGAGTACCATCTGCTCAGTTAGGTCAAGAAATAAATAGTTGCGTAAGACGTCTACGTTTAGGCACGTCAAAGAGTGAAGTAATAATTATCACTCACGAAACATTAAAAGCTGGTCGTTTTATTAAGCTTATAGAAAAGGCCCAGACTACTATACCTGTCATGTTAATAGGGGATGAAGTCCATAACCTAGGAAGCGTAGGCTTCCAGAATGCTGCTCCTGATATTTTCAAATATCGGTTAGGGCTATCAGCAACTGTTGAACGCCAATTTGACGAAATAGGCTCACAATTTCTATTGGAATATTTTGGGGATGTTGTTTTTGAATTTAATTTAGGAAATGCGATTGGAATTTGCCTTGTGCCTTTTAACTACCATGTCCATCAAGTGAGACTAGATGAACAAGAAGAATTAGAGTGGGTAGAATTAACTCATGAAATCAGAAGGTTGAGTTATGCTAGCGAGTTGCCCGATGGTGCGAAAGAAAAGGAACAATGGCAAAGTTTATGTATAAAGCGCAGGAGAGTAGTGGAAAGTGCATCAGGTAAAGTTGCTGTATTAGCTTCTATTTTGCCTAATGCAAAAGAAGACATAAAGAGAACGCTAATTTTTTGTACAGATAAATACTCCAAGCAAATTCAACAAGTAAATAACTTATTGATAGCCAGACATATTAACTTTCATCAAATTACAGCCGAAGAAACAGCAAATAAGAAAAAATTAACTGATCTTATATGCTCTTTTGATGCCGATGAGCTTCAAGTATTAACTTCTAAACGTGTTTTAGATGAGGGTTTTAATATTCCTCAGACTGAAACAGCCTATCTGCTAGCAAGCAATACAGTAAGAAGACAATGGATTCAACGATTGGGCCGCGTTTTAAGGAAATCATCTAAGACCAACAAAACTAAAGCGGTTATCCATGATTTTGTAGTGATCCCATCAGTTAATAAAGGCACTATAAATATTGATTTAAAGGGTTTAATCAGGTCAGAGCTTAATCGAATCCAGTTTTTTAATTCACTTAGCCAAAATGGTTTAGAAAAAGGTGGTACTGTCGATATTGTTGAACAACTTTTGGAGTTAATGGAGTAAAGATGAGTATTAATTATAAAAAAATGGCTGATTTGATTGAGCAGGAAATTAATAAAATACCTGATTTATCTGACTCTCAAAAAGAAAGATTGTCAAAGTTAAGCAATAAAATCTATTCGTTAGAGTCAAGTATAGACACTATAAGTAATCAAAATATGATTAACGAAATAAAGAATGAAATCAGTTTGGCATCATCTGACTTTTACGGAAACGGAGTAAAAAAATGAAACTGATTAGTGCTCGTTTTAAAAATTTTCGCCTCCTAAAAGATTTATCACTCGATTTTTCCACTAGCCATGATAAACCTCTCACAGTAATTAGAGCTGCAAATGAGTCAGGCAAAACAACCTGCGAAACAGCTTTGATTTGGGTGCTTTATGGCTCAAAAGCTCTGCCAAATAAAGGAAAAGCCTATCCTATTTATCCGTCCGATGCATTCTCACAAGGAATAAAAAAGGTTGAAATTTCAGTTGAGATTGATTTTGAAACAGATCAAGTTGTTTCGATTGGAAAAGGTAAGCAAGAAATTAAAACTAAGCGATACCGTTTATTGCGAAGTTGCGTAGAGTACCCTTCTTCTAATGAGAATTTTAAACGCGAAGCTGAAACAAAAGTCCTTTTCGAAGTAACCCCAGAGGGAGTTGATAGAGTTACTAATTCACAAGATGTTGAAGCAATTATTGAAGATAGCATTCCTGAAACTTTAAAAGATGTTTATTTTACTGACGGTGATAGTGCAATGTCATTTATTGAAGCTGCTGCTACCCAAGGAACCAAAAGAAAACGAGTGCAAGATGCAATAGAAGCCTTACTAGGATTAAAAGTATTAGAGAATACTATTAAGCACATAAATTCCGCAGCAGATAAATTCTCTCGGAGCATTGATAATACTGATTATAGTGAAAAACTTGAAGCACTTAACGACAAAATTTCAGGCCGCGAGGAGGACATTATTGAATGGTCTGATGAACTCAATACGAAAGAATATGAAATAACGGATGGAGATCATAAGCTATTAGAAACTAAGAAAAAAATAGAAGATATTTTGAAGTTAGGCGATAAAGCTAAGCTTGCTAATGAGATTAGTAAATATGAGTCACATATTAAGCATAACCAGGAAGCGGCAGATAAAGCACTAAAACAGTTATCTGAACTAATGAAAGATAATAACTTAGCGGCATCCATGATTGCTAAAACAGCGAATAAAGGGCGCGACATTTTAACCAAACTTTACGATAAAAAAGAAATACCTCATGGAAGTATTCCGATTTTAGAGCATCTTCTAAAAGAAGAATCTTGTGTTTGTGGAGAAACACTTTGTGAAGCAACTCCTGAAGGAGTTGTAAGAAAAAAAATGGTTCAACAAAAAATCGAAGATAGCCGTAGTGCTGATGAGCTACGGAGTGTTGCTTCTGAATTATTTTTTAAAAGTGAAAGTATTGATTCCTCAGCAACAGATAAATGGATGAAAACATATAACTCATTTTTTGAGGATTATGAAAGAAAATGTTCAGAGGAAAAACGGTTTCAAAGCGAATTAGAATCAAAAAAATCTGAAATTGATTTAATTGATGATGCTCAAATTCATGATTTACGATCCCATGAATTATCATTAAAAAGAAAATTAGATGATGCTCGTGTAAAAGCAGGAGAGTTATCTGTAAGAATTAGAGATGCTAAAGAGAGAAAATCAGATTTTGAAAGAGAACGAACTGCGGTTGAAAATAAATTAGATAAAAAAGATGATTCAGCAGAGAAATTAAAACTCTCTCGAATTACAAAAAATGTATTTGAAAAGGTGTTTGATAGACTACGAAAAGATGAAGTTAAAAATGTTAGCCGCGAGATGAATAGAATATTTTTAGAGATGATTGGCTCCGATCCAGATGCTAACAATCTTACTATGATTACTAAAGCAGAGCTGACAGAAGATTTTGACATTCTAGTTTATGGGCCACAAGGTCACAAACTTAATCCAGATCAAGATTTGAATGGAGCATCAAGAAGAGCAATAACTTTAGCATTTATTTTAGCTTTGACCAAAGTCAGTGAAGTTAAAGCGCCAAATGTTATTGATACGCCACTTGGTATGATGTCTGGTTATGTCAAGCAATCAGTCCTTAGTAAAACACTCGAAGAAGGTTCTCAAATTATTTTGTTTTTAACTCATGATGAAATTCAAGGAGTTGAAAACATATTAGATGCTAAAGCTGGCATGATATATACGCTAACAAATCCTGCCCATTATCCGCGTATGCTAATTAACAAACCCAAAGTTGATGATGCAAAAATTATTCGTTGTTCGTGTAATCATCGTCAATCTTGTGAGATTTGCGCCAGAAAAACCATTGAGGAAAATTGAGGTTAATTATGTCTGCTAATCCATTTGCATCGTTTGAAATACGTTTGCCATCTAAATATCAAGAATCTGTTAAAAAATACTGTAGAACGGGCAGTAAGGAAAGCCCCGACCTAGCTCCATTTGAAAGACAGGTTGATTTTTGGTTTATGGCATTTTTAATTGCTGTTAATAAACGATTAGACCCAGTAAAAGAGCTAGAAACCTATAACGCTTCAGCTGCCCATATTCTTGAACCCAAAAGAATCAGTTTCATGCAGTTAGTTGTATTAGGAATTACAGAAAAATTTGAAATATTATCAGATCACAGGGCAGTGTTTAATTATTGTTTAGAACTAGCTAACGCGGGTATGCCTGAGTTAATTCAAATTTTAAGCGATCCTGATGATAGACCTTTGTGGGCAATCCTTAGTGAGCTTGAAACTCGAACAAAGAATTAGTTCGAAATAATTTTTTTCGAGGAACCTGCATCCCGCCTTTTGTTATTACCATCTCGATATATTCACCTTTTTGCTCCGGCCCAAAGCTAACATGCACGGGTCGGTCTTCGCCATAAAAATATAGCCTGTCAAATGGCGTGTTAGCCGCTATCCAGTCGGCGACCTCGCGCATGTTTTCATCTTCGACGATAAAATCAACCGCAGCGCCAAAGCGTGGGCAGATCAAATTGTTTTTGCTATTACGCTCATGTGCGGCATGTTGGTCGAGTTTAGGGGCGACGCGGTGTTTGATGTGTTTACCTAATTCGTGGGAGCAAAACCCGTAGGTGAACCGGATTATGCCGAAGTAGTCAATGATCGGATCGAGTATTTGTGTTGCCAGTTCATACAGGGCGGTATAGCTGTCCGGTTGCTTGGGCAGGTTAGCCAAGCCAGTGGCTTGTTGGGTTTCGCCGCATTCCAGCAATTGCCGGTAGCTGAGATAGCGACCACAAGGGCTGTCGATATCGGGAACGGTTTGGCTACGCACTATCTGGAAGCCATCAATAGCCCAACGGGCGTTTGCCAAGGTTTCCTGAAACTCCTGGGACCTGGGCCCGTAGCCGGACAAATCAAACAGCCCTAGAGTTTGAAGCTGTTCGTCAAAATGCGCTTGTTCGGCGTAGTTAGGAAATTCTTCGTTGATGAAGCGTGATTTCAAATACAGATAAGTAGGTTCATAGTCTTCGCCATACTGGTAAAGGTCAAAAGTCTGTTCACGCAGGTTGATTTTGACCCGTTCCAACAAGCGCGGTAAGGGTTGGTTGTCAAAATCATCGTAACGCATCAAACTGAGCTTGCCCGATTGGCTGTGTATTTTAATTAAATCGGCCTGTTCAATATCGCCATAGAGCACGGTCGCGCAACCGACATAAATTCTCAGCGGTATGGGCAATTGGCTGGCTTGGCTGCTGTGTACATACAAAGCAGCTTCCGTATCGAGATAACCTAAGCCTTGTTCGGCAGCTTGTTGGCAAGCGGTGGTAATGCGTTCGGGGTTGCCAAGCTGGAACAGTTCTGCTTGCGCTTGGCTGATGGCTTGCAGGTAATCGCCAAAAAATGCTTTGATGTCATTTTGTAAAGTATGGTCTAAGTGCTTGTAGGGTTTGCGTCTGGAAAACGCCTGCAAGGCAAAATAGCTCAACAAGTCATTGAGGCGGTTTTGTCGCGCCTGTTCCAGCAATGACGGGTCGGTTTGTTCCAACAGATAGCGTAAGGCTTTGTTGACCGAACCAAAGCCATCGGTGAGTGCCAGCGGATTGGCGATTTCGTTTTTTTCGGGCAAACGACCTAACATCAATGCCTGTTGCCAAAGCGGTTCGATCAGGGTTTGATGGAGCTGGTGACGCTGTGTGGCGCGTGATATTTTTTGAAGGCCCGGCATTTTTGGGCATGAAGATAACCGTAGCACCCTCTGCGACATAAACAGATTACGGGAGCTGCTTTGCCGCCTTAGCAAAAACCGTTGTTCGGCATCGGCATCTTTAAATACATAGAAGATGCCAGGCGCAACCGGAATGGCTTCCCTGTCCAGCACGGCTTCTAAGAAATCTTTTAATTCGGTTTGACTGAAATATTTTTGGAATGTGCCTCGCTGTGTCAATACGCCGTCATTATAGGCTTGGCCTTTGAAGGCGTTTTGGTTGACCAGCATAGCGGCTACGGCCAATAGGCACTGGCTTAATTGATACGCACCTGCCAAGGCTTCTATGCGTTCTTGAGCGTTTTCGATGACATTGATGACAAAACCCAAATTGACTATATCAGCGGCATGTTTGGGGTTTTCAGGTGCGTAGTGTGGGTCCCAGCCCGATACGGTTATATTGTTGGCAGTCAGGTTACGCACATCGTCGCCACGTCCGCAGCCGTAGTCAAATACGGATAATGTGCCATCCAAGTAGCCATGCCGTGCCAGGCATTGCATGGGGGCAGACAGGTTGTTGCGGGACAAGGCGGTCAGGTGTCGGGCGACAGTGGCATTTTCCACCTTAGCAAAAGCAGCCGTACCTTCGTCTTCTTGGTTGCCTATCGGCACAAAGTGGCCACTTAACAATTGAAAGCCACTGGCGGCAATTAGCGCCCCCCAGTTTTTTTGGAAACCAATCGTCACGGGATTATCGAACAGCCCGATTTGTTCGGCGGCTTGGGTCAACTCACGGTATTCGGCCTGACGAGGATGGTCGGCGCTAAGCATGAGTTCTTTGCGGTGCAGGATAGGCGGATTAAATGATGTGTGGTAGTTACGTTTTTCGACCCGTCCCGTTAATAAGTCAACACGGCAACTGTAAGCCAAAGCCGGGAAGGAGGAATCCAGAAAGTCGGTATATGACAACAGCGACACGTATTGTCCATTGCTTGGATATTTGATGACGTTGTAATCTTTGTCGGCTTGCACATTAGCGAGTGCTTCGGCTTGTGCAACTCGTTTCCTGACCACGCTATCTTGTGATGCAGTCAGGCTGCAATGCCAGTAATAATGGTTGAGGACTTTTTTGCCCAGCATGGTTATTCTGATGCCAGTTTGCGTAACCGGATAACGGCCTCGCAAATGCTTTGCCCGGCCTGTTCAATCTCGTCTGCTGTCGTGTAACGGCCAAAACTGATCCTGACCGCCCCATACAGCCGATCACCCTCAATGCCCATTGCCCTCAATACATTTGACGGTTCGATAGCACCACTGTTACAGGCTGACCCAGAAGAAATGGCAATGCTGTCGCGTAGGGCGATGAGCAGTGCATCGGCACCCACACCATCAAAACTGACATTAACAATATTTGGAATGGCATCATTTTGGCCGCCATTCCAATGAACGCCATCGAGCCCGCCTAAAACGGTACGCAGCATTTGCCGTAATTGTCGGCAATGTCCTGCATCGGCTTCCTGTCTTGCACAGGCTAAGGTGAAAGCCGCCGCCATACTGACTATTTGATGAGTCGGCAATGTTCCAGGCCGCAAGCCATATTCCTGCCCGCCGCCATATAGCAAGGGTCTCAGCCCGGCTTGTTTCCGATTGCGGACATACAAACAACCAATGCCTTTAGGGCCGTGGAACTTGTGGGCGGACAGAGACAGCAAATCAATTGGCATCAACGATAGGTCAATCGGCACTTTGCCCGCACTTTGGGCAGCATCGACATGAAAAGCGATGCCTTTTGATTCCAGCGCATGGGCTATACAACCAATGTCTTGCATGATCCCGGTTTCGTTATTGACGTGCATTAGGGAAACCAGCGCCGTTTCGTCAGTAAGGGCATTGAGGATGCTGTCCATCGTCAACAAACCATCGCTATCTGGACGCAGGTACGTGACTCTTATGCCTTGTGATTCAAGATGGCGGCAGCAATCCAGCACGGATTTATGTTCATAGGCTGACGTGACAATGTGGTTACCCCGGTTTTGGTAGCCTAACATGAAACCGTTGATGGCCAAGTTGTTGGATTCGGTTGCGCCAGAGGTGAATATAATATCTTTGGGGTTGCACCGTAATCCACGAGCCATTTCTAAGCGGGCGTTGTCAATTGCTGAGGCGGCATTCTGGCCATAACTATGTTGGCTTGATGCCGCATTCGCAAAATTGCTAGAGCTTGTCAGGTAGCACTGCATTGCATCGACGGCTTCTGGTGCCATAGGCGTAGTTGCCGCGTAATCAAGATAGGCTTTAATATTCAATGGCATAACTGCGTAGAATTTATAAGTGATGGGGCATTTTATCCTAAATCAACGCAAATTCCACTTATCTCCCGGCGAATTCGTGTCATAGAGCATCCATTACATTACAATGCTTATTTTCAGTGTCAATGATTAATTATTGTTTTAGTAAATTTAATGCTGATCTCAGTAATCGGGGTGAAGTAAATATGTCACTGCACAAGGATGGAATCAGTTTGTTGTCGCCCCAGATCAGCTTGTTCGTCCAGCCTTTGAGCTGGCGACCGCGAGCGTCCTTATCAAATAAGCCACTCTGTAAGCGTAAATCTTTTTCCGAGTGGGGTTAATCCACTGGTTCAATGGTTTGAAACGGCAGCACGACAGTGCAAACGTCATTGGTCTTACCGTTCCAGACCAGTTCGACCTCACGTTTGTCATCGAACAGCAAAAAACGGTATTTGTCAGGCAGGGGCTTTTCCGCCTCCAGAAAGCGGATGATTTCCTGTTTTTCTTGATCGGTTAGCTTTGCCATGCGGTTTTCCTATTACCAGATATTTTTATCACTGTAGGGCCGATGCCAGCATAATCATAATACAGGCAATGCTGCCGACGGGAAGACGCGTTTTTTCATGGCAATAGGTTTGAGAGGTGGGAACATTAGTGTTCCGGCAACAACAGATTTTGGAAGGGCAGATGGTTTTTCCATCGGTAAGCGTTAAAATCGCGCTGGTCAGTGGAGAGAATGCGCCCGTGCCCAAGGTGTTCGGCAAGGGTGACCAAGGATGCGTCGGCTAAATCCATTGGGAGGTTGGCGTATTTCTGCATCAGTGCTTGAACCCGAGGCAAACACTGGACATTAAGATCAAAAACTGAGACCCAGTCAGATTCTAGTGCGTCAATAAAGTTTATCTGGCTCTGCACACCTAATGTCTTACCTAATAAATAACTGGTTTCAGTTTGACATTGACGGTCAAGTAATAAGAGGCTACGTTAGCATCCATTAAGCGAGTCCGCCGCAACTGTACTATAGTTAAAACGCCATCTAAAACCGAACGGCATAAATCTGAATTCAGGTTATGTTTGGCTGCCAACACATTGGACAAATAATAGCTGGCTTCTTCCGCATTGGCTTCCGCAACATAAAAAGCCACGTTTTCACAATATTTTTCAAGTAAATTTCTGACCCGATTGCCCAATACTGCACGAATGAGGATATTCGCGTCAACGACCAAACGTTTATGATGCATTGGGCAAATGATGGTTTTTGCGCCATTGTTTAAATTCTTCTAGCAATCCGTCTTCCTTGAGCCCTAAGCGAATTAATTCATCATCCATGCGTTTTCCCGCGTCTAATAGCGATTTTCGTTGATCTTGTCCAGATTTTTTAGGTATCGGTATAAAAAATCCGATAGTTTGTCCGTGACGGGTAACTTCTAGCGGTTCATTTGATTCAAGAAATAATGAAAGGTTTTCGCGCAACTCCCGCACACCGATACGCTGAGTCATAATGATTTCCTAAGATGGATTTAGTTGTGTACACAATATAGCTCGCAATCATTTAAATGCGATGATTCTACCCCTTCATTTCCTGATCCAATAAGTATGGCCTGCCTCCACCCGTTTCTTACAGTTGAAATAATTGATTGCCACTAACGGGAGAACACCCCATGATTGAAAACAAAATGCACCCAATCCACCCGGGCGAAATCTTGCGGGAAGATTTTTTGTTGCCATTGGGCAGGAGCCTCAACGCACTGGCACTTGCCTTGCACGTTCCCGCCACCCGTCTGAACGCGATAGTTAATGGGCGGTGTGCGGTTACGCCGGATAACGCTTTGTGGTTGGTGCGTTACTTTGGCGGCGACGGATTCTTGGCTTAACCTGCAAAGTGCTTACAATCTGCGAAGTGCCAAGCAAAAACTGCTGCCCGTTATTGAACGTGAAATAATCCCCCGGCAAGCGGCTTAACTCGCCCATAACAGGAAAGCCCAAGCAACCATACCAAAGTGGCGTTTCATAACTTGGCTATTTCGGGCGCAACAAAGTGAAATGCTCTGGGCTTAAAAACCTGAGAAACCCCTTATCAAAACTGACCAAATGATCGTGGTTGGCAATCACTGTTGCGGCAATCCAAGCATCGGGAATATCGTTGCCCACCAAACCGTTTTGTTCGCATAAATTTTCAAACAGCCGCCATT
Source organism: uncultured Methylococcaceae bacterium (assembly GCA_903945605.1). Lineage (GTDB taxonomy): Bacteria > Pseudomonadota > Gammaproteobacteria > Methylococcales > Methylomonadaceae > Methylovulum. Next base: position 19,746 of record CAJAWH010000059.1, read on the forward strand.
CCTTACCCAATGTTGGCATAACAACGCCGGGGGTATCTAATAGTGCGCGGATAAAAGCCTGTGCTGCCAAATAGGGGGTAGGTTCAGAAAATACCTTGGGGTGCGTTGTCAGACGTAAAAAGCCACTGGCGACCATTGGCAATATCAATAATGGCTGCCTAAGCTCTGCCAATGCCATTGCCGTATTCAGCCAGTTTAGTGCGGGAATGTGATGGGGGTGGTCAGAACGCGAAGCGGCTATCAGGATATTGACATCAGGAATCATCTGTTGACCACATCGTCTGCCGCTTCTAGCAAGGCGCGATTGGTCAGGCTATCGACGACAGAAGGCGATAAGCCACCGCTGCCCTGATAAATTGGCAATGCCACCGGACGCTGTTTAGGCGTGGACAGGCTTAAGCGCAAAGCCAATGCCTCTTCGATCAAACGGTTCAGGGTGGTGCGTTCCCGCTCTGCCAAGCGTTGGCTTTGTTTAAAAATTTCGTCATTCAATTCGATGATGGTTTGCATGAGATTATCCCTTTTTTTAGTCTGTTGGCTGAGTTGCGCGATTTTATCCAGTAAGGCCGGGCCCCGCTCTGGATCGCCACGCACTGCGCGTTCACGAAAATGTTGCCAGGCTTTGAGTGGCCTTTAAAAAGTAATGCCCAAATAGTATTACTTTTCCAAATTAACACAAGTGCCAGAAGGGCCAACGGGACTGAACAATTAGGCTATCCCAATGCGATAGGGAATAACGCCCTGCCAAGTCAATGGCCTTGCGAACGGCGGTATGTGCATCTACCGCAACCACTTCGCATAAATCCAGCAAGCTTTCAGCGATTTCGTGGCTTCTGACAACAAAAAACCATGCTTCCTAATTGGCACGCTAACGGCTTCATTAATGACTTGGGTACTAATCACCCGGAAATTCTGAATAATAGCAATGGCACGGGACGTTTTATCCTGTTCTTCTGACTCGGCATTGATGAATAGGTTGGTATTGGCAAATACGCTAACGGTCATAGCATTCTTCACGGTTAAATTTACCGGCTGTGAAGCGACCGCGATATTTTGCCAAAACAGCCAGCGCATTTTCTTTGCGTATAGATTCACCCTCAGCTTGCTTGGCTTTTAGCCCCTCAGCAAAATCCAACACCTCGGTAGCTGTTTTTTCGGGCAGGGTTTTGACGGTTTCATAAATGCGTTCAGCAATATTCATTGGCTTAACCTCTATTTTTTTTAAGTACGTGTCTCAAAAGTCTGTTCCACCACCCGGCGGCGGGGCAACAACTCAAATCCTGAAGCAACGGACGGTCCGGCCGGTGACCGCAAGACAAGCTTCGAGCCTTCCCGTTTCGGCTTGTCCACAACTGAACCAGGGGGGCTACGAAACATTCGTTAATCGGTTATCCGGGATGGGTTCATTGACGCTGACCAACACCTGATTGATGACGGCAGCTGAAATGCGGAAATCCGAGCGCTGTAAAATGTCAAAAACCGCCCGTGCCGATGAAACCAGCCCTTGTTTTTTAGCCAACCCGATAATGGCGGCAGTGCCGATAACGGCCAGACCTTTTTCCTTGGCAACAGCGCGGCCTGCCCGCTCATCCATAATCAACAATACGCCACCGGTATGGCTTAAGCCCAAATTGATGCAGTCGGTTTCTCCTGCATCCAAATCAATCTCCAATTGCGCTGCTATCGGTTCTGGCCATACACCTATCCAGCCAGCGGCTAGGGCATGGGCAATCGCCTGTTCGCCCCGTGCGCCTTTGCCGGGCAGCACTTCTTGTTTGACCGACTCCGGCAGAAAGACCCCACTAAACAGTTGCGGCAACCATGCCAAACCATCCACCAAGGCCAAACCAATCAGGGGGCTGGCATCGATGATTACTATGCGGGGCATAGTGTGGTCAGTCGGCCCCAGCCAACCATTGCGCCAGCGTGTCCATATCGTCTTGGACTTCCTCAGCCGTCTGGTCGATGACCGCTATGCCTAAGCGCGAAACATGGGCGATAAACTCAGCCAGCGACATGTCCGCGAGTTTTGCAGAACGGGCCAGTGACAGATTGCCATCTTTGAACAAGGCCGTTGCCAGTGCTTTCCGCACGCCGGGCATCCCGATTAGTTTGGTCGATTTGAGGCCAATCATTAACGCATCCGGTTCGTTCCGGTTCATCACCAACACCATGTCGTCATGCGCCATCCGCAAAGCGGCTCCAGGATTGTTTTTTAAACCGCTGACATTGACTGTTTTCATGGGATTGCCTCATGGGAGGGTTGCAATAGTTGCATTATAGCGGTGACAGCCATCATACACAGTAAAATAAAGTGGGTGCTTTTCGTTCCCCTGAATTAAGCGTGTGCTGGCAATCCTAATGTAGTAATTTTGTCACTACACTAGGGTTGAAGTTGCATAGGGTGTAGTAAATTTGTAGTAGGTTTGGACTGGGCGAGTCCTGCAAGCTATTGAACTATAAAGGACATATATTTGAGTGTAGGGTTTGTAATCAGCCGGTCGCGGGTTCGAGTCCCATCTCCAGCTCCAATATAATCAAAGGCTTAGATAGAAATATCTAAGCCTTTTTTATGCCTGAAAATTCTTAATAAGCACATAATAAGCAGTTGGGACAAAGCCGCTTATTAAAAATTGTCTAAAACTGTTACCCGCACAACTGCAAATCATCCTCAAACGCATACATTTTTCCGCGTTTGCCGCCCGTCATTTCCTTCAAGACTTCAAACCACTCAAAATCACCAAATAAGTTACGCCGAAGCAGCCGATATTTTCTTTGCGTGTGCTATAGTTTCCCCGTCCGCTCCCGTTCCGTTTCGGGCAGGTGTAGATTCGGGGCGCGTAGGCACAAGAGCATCACCATCGGCTCTTGTGCCACCGGATTTATATAGCCCATACCGAATCCGCCACCTGCATGGGCGTATAACCGTCACGCACCAGCTTCGCGTCCGTCATCGGCCTGTCATTCAGCGTCGTGTCAAAAATGGCCTTGCTCACCGCCTTGGCATCCTTCAGCCGCTTCCACGCCCTGCGCTTCACCAGCTCGTTCGCCGTGTCGCCCAGCGTGTCCAGCTTAGGCAACCACAACGGGGCTTCGTCCGCCTGCTCGTTCATGAACCGCGCCGCATCCTCCTCATAATCCATCGACTTGTCCACCACCGCCTTGTAATGCTCATCCACCGTCGCCTTGTGCGGCTGAGAGCCAACAGACCTATGCCATAGGTTGAACACCTTCGGGTTGTCCCTGCGGTTCTCAATGAAGCCCGTCGCCGCCTCGGCAAGGTTAGCCATTGAATCGGACAGCTTGCTGTAACGGATGTCGTTATCCTCAGCAGAAAACGCCCCCGTGTTGCTTTCCGCATTCAGGTTGGAAGGCTCGCCGTTCGGGGCTAGGTGTTGGTTGATATTGGCAGACTTGGCAAACAACGGCATCCCCTCATCCAGCACCTTCTGCCGCATCTTGGGCGTGATAATCAAGGCTGGCTGCATCCCATACCCAATGTCCACACTACCCACCATGCCGCCCATCCTGCGGGCAATCTCCATCGCCGCCTGCATCACCAAAGAC
>CAJAWH010000060.1 GCA_903945605.1 uncultured Methylococcaceae bacterium
ATTTGAATGGATGATGAAAGAAATTAAAAAAGGCCAGCACATCCAGCGTTACAAAGGACTGGGCGAGATGAACCCGGAACAGTTATGGGAAACCACCCTAGATGCCAATAACCGCCGATTGCTGCAAGTCAGGATTGAAGACGCCATCGCCGCCGATGAGATATTCACCACGCTGATGGGTGATATTGTAGAGCCGCGCCGTGATTTTATTGTTAAAAATGCCTTGGATGTGAGTAATCTGGATGTTTAAGTAAGCTACAGATCGGGGCGTTGTTTTGCGATGGCTTCGACTACGCTCAGCCAACGTGCGTGACGTACAGTGTCTTACGTTGGCTGAGCGCAGTCGAAGCTCTCACGCCGCGAAACGCACTACCCTAAAAACCAATAAATCAAGCAAGGAATGAAGGTCAATGCTGACAGGCGAACTCCGTAGTCAAGTCGATAAAGTATGGGACAGCTTTTGGTCGGGCGGCATTGCCAACCCGCTGGAAGTGATTGAACAGATCACTTATCTGCTGTTCTTGCGGCGCTTGGATGAATTGCAGACTTTGGCAGAAAACAAAAGCGCCAAATCCAACCAAGCTATCGAACGCCCTATTTTTCCTGATGGGAAAGACAGCAAAGGCTGTAGCTATCAAGACATGCGCTGGCATAAGCTGAAAAACTTCTCCGCGCAAACAATGTTTAAGACAGTGGATGAACACATCTTCCCGTTTTTGCGCGAACTGGGTGGCGATGGCACAACCTACAGCAAACAAATGCAAGGGGCCCGCTTCACCATCCCCACACCGGCACTGTTAACCAAAGTGGTCGACTTGCTTGACCAAATCCCCATGCAAGACCGCGACACCAAAGGCGACTTGTATGAATACATGCTGGGCAAAATTGCCAGTGCCGGACAAAACGGGCAATTCAGGACACCCCGGCACATTATTCAACTGATGGTTGAAATCACCTCGCCCACCGCCCAAGACATCATTTGCGACCCTGCTTCCGGCACTTGCGGCTTTTTGGTGGCGGCGGGCGAATATGTGCGCGAGCATCATGCCGGACTGTTTTTTGATGCTGCCCGCCGCGAACATTTCCACCAGCAAATGTTTCATGGCTACGATTTTGACAACACCATGCTGCGGATTGGCAGCATGAACATGCTGTTGCATGGCGTGGAAAACCCCAATATCACCTATCGGGATTCGTTGTCGCAAGATTACGCGCTGGAAGAAGAGCATTTCAGCCTGATTCTTGCCAACCCGCCGTTTGCTGGCAGCTTGGACTATGACAGCACCGCCAAAGATTTACTGGCAGTGGTGAAGACCAAAAAAACCGAACTGCTGTTTTTGGCATTATTCCTAAAACTGCTTAAACCTGGCGGACGCGCAGCGGTGATCGTGCCGGATGGGGTATTGTTTGGCAGCAGCAAAGCCCATAAAGACTTGCGCCGCCTATTGGTGGAAGAACAAAAACTGGATGCCGTCATTTCCCTGCCCAGCGGCGCATTCAAACCTTATGCCGGGGTCAGCACAGCCATTTTAGTGTTCAGCAAAACCAATTCGGGCGGCACGGAAACGGTTTGGTTTTATAATATGCTGGCAGACGGCTGGAGCTTGGATGATAAACGCCAACCGCTATTGGACATGGACAAACTGGGTACATGCCCTAAAACCGCACTGGTAGCCGAAGAACACGCCAAAAACAACTTGCCCGATGTGTTGGCACGTTGGCAACAGCGCGAAATTAGCGAACGCGACAACGCCCGCACAGCCCAAAGCTTTACCGTGCCGAAGGCGGAAATTGCCGCAACCGGCTACGATTTAAGCCTAAACCGCTATAAAGAAGTGCTGCATGAACCAGTGCAGCATATTCCCGCCGCACAATTGCTGGCTGAATTGAAACAACTGGATGGCGAGATACAAGCGGGCTTGGATGAGTTGGCAGGGATGTTGTCTAACGATATTAATTAACGTTCCCTGAGCGTAGTCGAAGCGAGCTATTTACTGAATATGCCAAAACTTTATGAATACTTTGGGTTGATTGTTATGTTCTACGCAAATGAACATGAGCCTGTGCATGTTCATGGCAAAAGTCAGGGGCGAGAAGCCCGGGCGGAATTTATCATTATTAATGGGTTGGTAAATGAAATAAGCTATACCAATGTTACAGGTCGCCCACCACTACAGGCCAATGAATTGCGTTATTTCAAAGAAATTGTTAGCTATAAATCCGATGAAATCATTGCCAAATGGATAGATTTTTTCGTTTTGCATAAGTCCATCACTTCTGAAAATATCACAACAAGGCTCAAATGATACCCGAAACACTCAACATAACCCGTGCCAGACAAGTGGGTGATTACAGTCTGGTATTAGATTTTGATGATGGCAAACAACAGCTGGTCAATTTCAAACCATTTCTGGTCAAATCGCGTCATCCCGATATTCGGGCGTGGCTTGACGTTGATAAATTTGCCACGTTCCGTATTGAATACGGTGAATTGGTCTGGGGGGATTATGAGCTGTGCTTCCCTCTTATGGATTTATACTTTAATGAGCTGGAACACAATAACCGCGCTTCGGATGCAGTAGCATAGCCGCGTGTCATTCATACCGCTGCCGTTCTTTGAGCAAGGGCTTCGGCTTCGCTCAGCCCAAGGGCGTAGATGAAGAGGCTTTTTGATTGCGCTCAGCCAACGCACTGTGGCTTAGCCCAGACCAAGGGTGATAATGGCAGCCGCACTACGGGCGAGGCCGCTAGTGTTCCACGCACCGCAGCACGTTCCCTGAGCGTAGTCGAACTAGGGCCCGCCCTGAGCGTAGTCGAAGGGAGCAACACGGGACAATATGATAAAGTTGCAAACGATCATACGGCTGAGCGGGGGCTTCGGCTTCGCTCAGCCCAAGGGCGTAGATGAAGAGGCTTTTTGATTACGCTCAGCCAACGGACTGCGGCTTAATGCAGTTCAGGCACATTAATGGAGACCGTACGCTGAATAAAGCCGCTGGTTCGCCATGCACCGCAGCACGTTCCCTGAGCGTAGTCGAAGGGTGCAACAGCAATGCAATAAAATTATGAATTGGCAAGGTGGTTAAATTGAACAAAGGCTGGCAATTTATAAATTTTGATGAAGTATTTGAAGATGTAACAAGACATTTTGTAAAAATTCCTACTAATTGTTATAAATTAACAGGTACTTACGCAATTGTTGATCAAGGACAGGCATTTATAGCGGGTTACACTGATTTGGATTTGCCGAGAAATTCTTGTAATCCTCCTTGTATTATCTTTGGCGATCACACTCGCATTTTTAAATATGTTGATTTTGATTTTTTTATAGGCGCTGATGGCGTAAAAGTCCTTAAGCTGAAAATTGAAGGGGACGAAAAATATTTATATCACTTCCTCAATAGCGTATTAATTGAAAGTTGCGGCTATTCTCGCCATTTCAAGTTTTTAAAACGTATACGAATCCCACTCCCCCCCCTGCCCGAACAACAACGCATTGCCGCCATACTCGACAAAGCCGACGAAATACGGCGCAAACGGGAAACCGCCATTGCCAAGCTTGACCAACTTGCCCAAAGCATTTTTGTGGAGATGTTTGGTGAACGGAAAACAAATCCGAAAAATTATGTAAAGCACCCCCTCTGCAAAATTAGTGAAATTTCAACTGGTTCGACACCGAGCCGTAATGGAAGCGGTTTAATCGGAGGAACAATAAATTGGGTTAAAACTACCGAGGTAAATGGGAATTTTATTGGTGATACTGAGGAGAAGCTAACAGTTGCTGGACTTAAAAGCATACGAGGTAAATTGCACCCAGTGGACTCGATTATTGTTGCAATGTATGGGCAGGGCAAGACTCGAGGAAGAACCGCTATGTTGACGGTTGAATCAGCTTGTAATCAAGCTTGTGGTGTAATTCGACCAAATAATTCATTCAGTCCAAAGTTTATGTTTTGGCAATTGCAAATTGCATATTCAGATTTACGGTCTTTAGGTCGCGGCGGTAATCAAGAAAATATGAATTTGAATTTATTAGGTCAATTTGAAGTATTGATACCACCATTACCTTTACAACAACAATTCGCCAACCGCATCAACCAACTAGAACAACTAAAAACCAAACAACAAACCGCCCTAAGCCAACAAAACCAGCTATTCGCCACCCTGCAACACCAAGCCTTCACCGGACAACTCTAACCATGAGCAACTTCAGCTTTTTGCAAAACGAATGGCTTGCCATCCATGACAGCGCCACAAAAGCAGAAAGCTATTTAAACAGCGATTGCCGCGCCGCCTGTTGGTATGCGCGGATGGGTTTGGAGCAAATGGTGGCGTGGCTGTACCAGCATGATGCTAATTTTAAGTGTTATGAGGAAAGCCTAGGGGCAAGGGTGTATGACCCGAGTTTCCGCAAGCAAGTGGGCGAAAGTATTTTTACCAAAGCCACAGTAGTTATTAGTATCGGCAACCGTGCGGCCCATGCCAAGGCCAGCCAGCGCGCCGATGCCATGATCGCCCTCACCGAGCTGTTCCATATTGCCTTTTGGTTGGCACGCACTTACAGCACCCGCCTACGCCCTAACCCTGCCCTGCAATTTAATCCCGCGCTTATCCCACCCGTCCCGCAAGCGGCAGTCAGTTTGGCTGAGTTGCGTAAACAAGAATCATTGGTTAACCAGCAACAAGCGGAAAACGCCGCCTTAAAAGCCAAGCTGGCGGGGTTTGAACAGACCGACAAGCAATTGGTCGAGTTACGCGCTGAAATAGCCAAGGCGAAAGCCGCCAACCAAGCCGAAGCCGATAGCCACGATTACAACGAAGAACAAACCCGTGATTATTTTATTGATGTGTTGTTGAAGGAGGCGGGTTGGCTTTTGGATAAGCCGGAAGATAGGGAGTTTGCCCTTCGACTACGCTCAGGGAACGGTGCTGGGGCTTCGTTCAGTAAACAGCAAAAGAAAGGTGTGGGGGCTTCAGATAAGCCGCAGGATAGGGAATTTGAAGTGGCGGGGATGCCCAATGATACTGGCATAGGCTATGTGGATTATGTGTTATGGGGTGACGATGGCAAGCCGTTGGCGCTGGTGGAGGCGAAACGCAGCAGGCGGGATGCGCGGGTTGGGCAGCAACAGGCGAAACTCTATGCCGATTGTCTGGAAGCCCGTTATCAGCGTCGTCCGGTGATTTACTACAGCAACGGTTATGAACATTGGTTTTGGGATGACACTGATGCCGCCCCACGCCGTGTGGAAGGTTTCCACAAAAAAGATGAATTGGCGTTGTTGATGCAGCGGCGCACCAGCCGCACGGCATTGGCGGGTGCCGCCATTAACGTGGCTATTGCCGGACGCAGCTATCAGCAACAAGCGATACGCAGCGTGACCGAGCAGTTGGAACAGTATAAGCAACGCCGCAGTTTGCTGGTGATGGCGACCGGCGCGGGCAAAACCCGCACGGTGATTGCCTTGGCGGATTTGTTGGTGCAATGCAATTGGGCCAAACGGATTTTGTTTTTGGCGGACCGTGTGTCATTGGTCAAACAGGCTTGCAAAGCCTTTGTAAACTACGCGCCCAATTTAGGGGCGGTCAATTTGTTGGACAATGCCGAATCCACCGGGCGGGTGTATGTCAGCACTTACCCGACTATGCTAAATTTGATTAACGATACCGGTAGTGGGGTCAGGCGTTTTGGCATTGGCTATTTTGATGTGGTGATTGTTGATGAGGCGCACCGGAGCATTTATGCCAAATATGGGGCGTTGTTCAGCTATTTCGACAGTTATTTGATTGGCCTGACGGCCACGCCAAAAGATGAGGTGGAGCGCGATACTTACCGTTTGTTTGAGCTGGAAAAAGGTGTGCCGACGTATGCTTACGGTTTGGAAGAGGCGATAGCGGATGGTTATCTGGTGCCGCCTAGGGCTTTGTCGGTGCCGCTGAAGTTTGTCCGCGAAGGCATTAAGTATGCTGACCTGAGCGAGGCGGAGCGGCAACAGTGGGATGAGTTGGACTGGGGCGATGATGAGCCACCGCAACAAGTCGATCCGGCGGCATTGAACAATTGGCTGTTTAATACGGATACTGTGGATGGTGTTTTGCAGCATTTGATGATGCAAGGCGAGCGGGTTGCCAGCGGCGACCGTTTGGGCAAAACCATTATTTTTGCCAAAAACAACGCCCATGCGGATTTTATTGCCGAGCGTTTTAATGCCAATTATCCCGAATACAAAGGCCAGTTTGCGCGGGTCATCACTTATAAAACCGAATACGCGCAATCATTGATTGATGGTTTTAGCGTTAAAAACAAACTGCCGCATATCGCCATTAGTGTGGATATGCTGGACACTGGTATTGATATACCGGAAGTGGTCAATTTGGTGTTTTTCAAGTTGGTGCGCAGCAAAACCAAGTTTTGGCAAATGATCGGGCGCGGCACACGGCTATGCCCGGATTTGTATGCGCCGGGGCAGCATAAGCAGTTTTTTAATGTGTTCGACTACTGCCAAAATATTGAATATTTCAGTGGCGATATGGCAACGGCAGAACCGGTCATTGCCGACAGTTTGGAGACACGGCTGTTTAAGGCCCGGGTGGATTTGTTGACCAGTCTGGATGCCGCCAGCCCTGTTGCGGGCATTGGCGAAGCGGTGGCGGAATATGGCGGCGCTTTACGCAAGGATACCGCCGATACCCTGCACAGTAGGGTGGCCAATATGACGCTGGATAATTTTATGGTCCGCCCCAAGCGGCTTTATGTCGAAAAATATGCCCAGCGTGAGCAGTGGGATAAGCTGACTGTTGATGAAGCGGGCGAGCTTACTCGGCAAGTGGCGGCCTTGCCTAGCCAATTGCGCGACCCCGAAGAGGAGGCCAAGCGTTTTGATTTGCTGGTGTTGCGCTGCCAATTGTGCATCCTACAGGGCAATACAGGGTTTGACCGCGCTAAGGCGAGCATGGTGGCTATTGCCGAGGCGCTGGAGTTACAAGAAAGTATCCCCGCTGTCCGTAACCAGATGCCGCTAATACAAAGCTTGTTGACCGAAGAATGGTGGCAAGATGTCACCGTGGCTATGCTGGAACAGGTGCGGCGGCAGTTGCGTTTGTTGGTTAAGCTGATTGAGAAAAGCAAACGCCCGATTGTGTACACTGATTTTGATGATGAAATCGGCGCAGGCACCGCGGTTGATTTGCCATTGAAGGCGGTGGGCTTGGATTATGAACGCTTCAAGAACAAGACCCGGGATTTTTTGCGGCAGCATGAAGACCGGCTGGCGGTACAAAAACTACGCCGTAACCTGCCCATCACGCCAACGGATTTGGCGGAGCTGGAAAATATTTTGTTGGAACAGGCGGTAAACGATAATGGCTTGGTTGAACAGGCCAGGCAAGAGGCGGGCGGTTTGGGCCTGTTTGTGCGTTCGCTGGTGGGTTTGGAACGCAGTGCAGCGGTTAAGGCCATGAGCGAATTTTTAAATGATGCCACTGCCACGTCCAGGCAATTAAGTTTTGTGAAAATGATCGTGGAATGTTTGACCAGCAATGGTGCCATGACTGAGGATTTACTCTACAACGCGCCGTTCACCGATATTGCCGCAACCGGGCCGGAGGGCATTTTTCCGGTGGCCACTGTCCAGCGTCTTGACGAGGTGATTAGGGAAATCAGGCAGCGTGCAGTGGCGTGACCCTTCGACTACGCTCAGGGCAAGCCCTGTTTCAGTTTCGTTCAGGGAATTTACGTTGGCTGGGTGTAGCCGCACATTTGTTGACTGGATGCAGTCGTCCATCCGTTGGCTGAGCGTAGTCGAAGCCCCGCAGCCATACAATTCTTTGCAAACCGCCTAATGTTTCACTTATCGTTAACAGCAAGCCAGTGTGTTGTAGAATGGATGCCATTAAACAATCAATAAGGGGTGGGGCATGGCTTGGCTGCTGTTGTTGATTGCCGGGGCGATTGTCCTGATCATAAGCGGGCCTTCCGGTGGCAGCTGGTTTGCGTATTTTAAAACCATATTATAACTTCGCTGTCAATGCGTAACTTCTATAAAAGTGACAAAATGCCGCTTAGCCCAAATGGCTGGGGCAACACAGGCGTTCAAAGTTAGGATGGATTAGACTAAACTAAACTTTCAACACTAGGCACAACCACTCAGGAAAAACGATGCATATACAACTCCAGCCCGA
>CAJAWH010000061.1 GCA_903945605.1 uncultured Methylococcaceae bacterium
CATAAAAGCGTGCCCGCCTTACCGCTGCTACGGTAACGGGGTGGTTATACACTTAATGAAAGTTGGCATAGTATGGACAATAATAACAATAAATCTTATCGGACCATCTGGATTTCTGACTTGCATTTGGGTTCAACCCAGTGCCAAGCGGATATTTTGCTCGATTTCCTTAAATTTAATGATAGTGAAACGCTGTATTTGGTCGGCGATATTATTGATTTTTGGTCGTTGTCGAAAAAAATGTATTGGCCGCGTGACCATAACACTGTTATCCAAAAAATTCTGCGTAAAGCACGGCATCAGACCAAAGTCATTTATGTGCCGGGCAACCATGATGAAAATGTCAGGGAATATGACAATTATGTGTTTGGTGATATTGTTGTCAAAAATTCCGATGTCCATACCACTGCCAATGGCAAGCGTTTCTTGATCGTTCACGGTGATGAGTATGACACTATCGCCAAATATCACCAATGGATTGCTAAGCTGGGCAGTTCCGGTTACGATTTTCTATTGGAAATCAACCGTTTTTTAAGGGTTGTCCGGCGATTTTTTGGCATTAAATCGCATTTTTCTTTAGCGGCTTTCATCAAGTTTAAAGTAAAAAATATTGTCCAGTTCATCTCTGATTATGAAGAAAGTATTGTCAACACGCTTCGCAATGAAGGTGTTGACGGCGTTATTTGTGGGCATATCCATCATGCGGAAATAAAAGACATTGGCGGTTTCTTGTATGTCAACACTGGTGATTTTGTGGAAAGCTGCACGGCAATTGTAGAGCATTTTAATGGTGAGCTGGAGTTAATTAATTGGGATAAAATCCAAGCGGTTGCTGTGCCTGAAGCCACTACACCCGCCCAGCCGGTTGAGGGCAATTGAGCAGATTACTTTTGGTGGGCATAACCGCTTGCCCACCTTACGCCCTTGGGTGAAGTGATGAGCAAAGCTTTTTTTGTTATTCTTGCCGCACAGTTTTTCTCGTCCTTAGCCGATAACGCGCTGTTATTTGCGGCGATTGAGCTGCTCAAGGATTTGTCTGCACCGGATTGGCAAACCCCTGCCCTGCAACAATTTTTTGTGGTGTCTTTTATTGTGCTGGCACCGTTTGTCGGCACTTATGCGGATGCCATGCCCAAAGGCAAGGTGATGTTTATCAGCAACGCCATTAAAGTGGCTGGTTGCCTTGCCATGCTGTTGGGTCTGCATCCTTTGTTTGCTTATGGCATTGTCGGTATTGGTGCTGCGCTCTACTCCCCTGCCAAATATGGTATTTTGACCGAATGTATGCCCGCAAACCGCCTAGTGTGGGCTAATGGATGGATGGAGGGGCTTACTGTCACCTCAGTCATTTTGGGCGCTATTGTCGGTGGTTTATTGGTTGGCGAGTACTTTAGGCAGTTAATGGCCGGACTTTTAGATACCGTGCCATTCAATGCCGGTATTGATACTGCGCCTAAATTGGCCGTATTGATTATTTTGCTGCTGTATGCACTGGCGGCTGCGTTCAATCTGTTTATTCCTAAACTACCCATTGAGCATCGTTTGGAAAGCCGTTCCCTTAGCACCTTATGTGTTGATTTTTGGCATAGTTTTATAGTGTTATGGCAAGACCCGTTAGGGCATGTTTCTTTAGCGGTCACTTCGCTGTTTTGGGGGGTGGGTACTACCTTACGCTTCCTTATCCTCAGTTGGGCCGCGCTGGCTTTTAATTTTAGTTTGGAACAAGCTACCCAGTTGACTGCGGTGGTGGCTGTTGGCCTAGCCATAGGTTCTGTTATTGCCGCTAAATATGTGCCTTTGCAAAATGCCGTTAAGGTGCTGCCACTGGGCGTGGCTATGGGGGCAATGATCGTCTGCATGAGTTGGGTGTCTGACTGGCGTATTGCGCTGGTGGTGTTGGTGGTGATTGGTATTTTGGCGGGGGGGTTTTTGATTCCCATGAATGCCTTATTGCAACACAGGGGGCACCAGATGATGGGGTCGGGACATTCCATTGCCTTGCAAAATTTCAACGAAAATGTCGCCATCTTATTGCTGCTGGGAGTGTATGCCATTCTGGTTGAGTTGGCTGTTCCAGTTCGCACTATTCTGGTTTTGTTTGGCCTGGCAGTGTGCTTTTTTATGGCTTGGCTGACCAAAAAGCACTTGCAAGACGCTGTACCTGCCCCTTAAGTTACTGCATCAACCCACATTAATCCCCTTCTTTATATAATTCCCTCTATGCCAAAACCGATTACGCCATTATTGGCAGCAGATACTATTATCGAACTGATAGACCTGCCTGACCGCCCTATTGTTTTGATAGAACGCGCCAATCCGCCTTACGGTTGGGCTTTGCCCGGTGGCTTTGTCGATGTGGGTGAATGGTTGGAAGTTGCCGCTGTCCGCGAAGCCCGCGAGGAAGTGTGTCTGGATGTGCGTTTAACAGCTTTGCTGGGTATGTATTCTGACCCGAGCCGAGATGCCCGAGGCCATACCGTAACAGCGGTGTATGTGGCGGAAGCGCGTGGTTTGCCTAAAGCGGCGGATGATGCCAAAAATTGTGCTGTTTTTACCCTAGCTGAGCTGCCTACGCTATTGGCCTTTGACCATGCCCAAGTGTTGGCGGATTACCGCTTGTTCCGTGAACATGGGCAAGTGGCACCGTTACGGGGCATTGCATTGTAATCATGCCTTCAATAGGGTTTGATGGTCGCAATTGATGAAGAAACGGGTGTTGATTATGTCGGCAGGGGCGGGCAACGGGCATATTAAGGCCGCCGCCGCACTGGAAAAATCCTTTGCTGCCGATGATCGGGTAGTTGAAGTGATCAATAATGACGCGCTTCAGTACACCAATAAGTTGTTTAGGGATTTTTATTCTAAATTTTATGAATCCCTCGTCCGTTCCGCACCCAATTTTTTAGGTTGGTGGTACAAAACCAGTGATGAGCCTTGGCGCACTGACCGGATGCGTATTATGCTCGACCGCCTGAACACTAAACCGCTGGTGCGTTTTATCCAAGATTTTGACCCGCATATCACCGTGTGCACGCATTTTATGCCCGCCGGTATTGTGTCGCATTTGATCGCCACCCAGCAGATTAAGGCACGGCTGTCTATTGTGGTTACTGATTTTGATTTCCACGCCATGTGGCTATCGCGTTCCTTCCATCGTTATTTTGTGGCACTGGATGAAACCAAAGCTTATCTGGAGATGTTGGGCATTCCGCCCGAACGGATTACCGTGTCGGGCATCCCGATTGACCCCGTGTTCCAACTGCCTATTGACCGCAGCACCGCCCGATTATCGCTGCAACTTGATCCACTCAAACCGGTTTTGCTGTTGTCAGCGGGGGCATTAGGCCAAGGCCCCACTGAATTTATTGTCGAACGCTTGCTTAACCTGAACCGGGACACACAAACTATTGTGATTTGCGGTCGTAATGACGAGCTTAGGCAACGGGTAACACGGTCGGTTGCCCATCAGAGTGATAATTTTAGGGTGTTGGGCTATACCGATGACATGCATAAGCTCATGAAGATGTCTGATATTTTCATCGGCAAACCGGGCGGAATGACGGCTTCTGAGGCGATTGCCTGTGGCTTGCCGATGTGCGTGGTGTCGCCTATCCCGGGACAGGAGGAGCGCAATAGCGATCATCTATTGGAAGAAGGGATTGCGGTCAAATGCAATGATTTGACCACCCTGCCCTTTAAATTGCAGCGTTTGTTGGATGATCCGGCACAGTTATTGAGAATGCGTGAAAACGCGCTACGTTTCGCCAATCCGCTGGCTTCGGCCAATATTGTCGAAACCTTATTGGCAGACCAGTTGCCGCACATGTCCTTTTCAAAGCATCAACAAGCCGCCATTGCTTTTGCCGCAAAAACCGAGGGGGCTGGCGTTATTGCCAAAATGCCCGTTCCTTTGTTGTCCATCAAAAAAAGCCCAATTAGCCAACAGGCGCGGCATACCGCTTTATTGAAACGGCACAGTAATGCTTATAAAAAAGGCTCTTAGTATCTTATCGCGGGCATTGCCTCGCTCCTACACGGCTTGGCCTTCGCGTAATAACCACGGACAAATCACCATAACGGTTTCATCGCTGACAGCACTTGTTGCAGACTATCGGTAGCCCCCGTTTCCAGCATCAGCACATCAGTTTCTTTACGCAACCAAGTAAATTGGCGTTTGGCGAGTTGGCGGGTGGCGGCAATGGCTTGTTCGGTCATGGTCGCTTTATCCGTTTCGCCTTGTAAATACGCCCATATTTGCCGATACCCAACCGCTCTAATAGCGGGCATTTTTTCATGCAGGTCGCCGCGATTAAAAAGTTTTTCAACCTCATTTATCAATCCGTTATCGAGCATAGCCTGAAAGCGTTGGGCTATTATACCGTGCAATATTTTTCGGTCTGACGGGCTAACGGCAATTTTGGTGATGTGATAAGGCAAATCGGCCGACGTTGCTTTAAAAAAGGAACTGATGGGTTGTCCGCTGATGGCAAACACTTCTAAGGCACGTTGGACGCGCTGCGGGTCATTAGGATGAATTCTTGCCGCCGCTTCGGGGTCAATTTGGGCTAATTTTTGATGCAAGGCCATTTTGCCTAGCTGTGCCAAGTCTGCATCAAGTTGCACCCTGATGAGCGGGTCGGCTTCGGGCAATACCGCCAATCCGCCACTGAGAGCCTTAAAATAAAGGAAAGTGCCACCCACCAGTATGGGGATTTTGCCGCGCCCGCTAATATCCGCCATTAATGCCAGGGCTTGCGTCCTGAATTGTCCGGTTGAGAAGGCTTGCGAGGGATCCAGTATGTCAATCAGGTAATGAGGAATACCGCCCCGCTCTTCGGCAGTCGGTTTGGCTGTGCCAATATCCATACCTTTATAGACCAATGCCGAATCGACACTGATGATTTCGCCGTTTAGCAGGTTGGCCAGTTGCACCGCCAAGGCGGTTTTACCGGAGGCTGTAGGGCCCATAATGAACAAGGCGGGCGGATAGGCTGTGTTATTGTCCACGCAGAAAAAATTTGTCCAAGTCGTTGGTGGTCAGTTCTATCCAAGTCGGACGACCGTGATTGCATTGTCCAATGCGTTCGGTTTGTTCCATATCCCGCAACAAAGCGTTCATTTCAGCAATAGTCAGGCGGCGACGCGCCCG
This sequence comes from uncultured Methylococcaceae bacterium, assembly GCA_903945605.1. Classification (GTDB taxonomy): domain Bacteria; phylum Pseudomonadota; class Gammaproteobacteria; order Methylococcales; family Methylomonadaceae; genus Methylovulum. Next base: position 5,150 of record CAJAWH010000061.1, read on the forward strand.
AACCGAACCATGACAGGCCATAGTGGCCAGAAACTGGTTGGCTTGTGCTTGGATGCGCTGGCTGGTGCCGTGTTCCAGCATATCTGCCAGCACATCACGAATCAAGGTTTCCACATCTACGCCCTGCAATAACGCCGGAATTGCCCTTAAGACTATTGTTTCTGGCGCCATGCGGTTAAGCTCAAACCCTAACGCGCTAAAAAATTCCTGTCCAGTTTCTGCCCAGTCGGCTTCTGCCAATGACACGCTGAGCTTAATTGGCAATAACAAGGGTTGGCTAGGGATTGCCCCTTGTTGGTAGTGTTGCTTGAGGCGTTCGTAGGTGATGCGTTCATGGGCGGCATGGGCATCCACTAAAATCACGCCGGTGGCTGTTTCCGCTAGGATATAAATATTATGGATATGGGCGACGGCATACCCTAACGGTGGCGGGGTGGCGTTATCTGTTGGGTAAGCGGCTGGTTCTAAGGCTTGTGGATGCAAGGCTGAATAGGCTTGCAAGCCTTCTTGTACCTGCCAAGAAAGTGATGATTGTCTGGCTGGCTGCTCCCGATAAGCGGGGCTGGTATAACTAGGGGCGGCATTGTTACGATCAGGTGCGGGTGCGGCGGGGCTAACCGGTACGGCTTGCCGTTGGCCCGGGCGCAAATCAGCTAATGAACGGTGCAGTGCCGAATACAGGAAGTCATGCACTAAACGACCTTCGCGAAAACGCACTTCCAGTTTGGCGGGGTGGGCGTTGACATCCACCAACTGCGGGTCTAAGGTGAGGTAAAGCACAAACACCGGATGCCGCCCGTGATAGAGGACATCCTGATAGGCTTGTTTGACGGCATGGGCAATCAATTTGTCACGGATAAGCCGACCATTGACATAAAAAAATTGTTGGTCAGGTTGGCTGCGTGAATGGGTCGGCAAGCCTACCCAACCGGTCAGGTGCAAGTCTGACGCGCTAAAGTCGATGGTGACAGACTGGTCTGTGAAGGCGGAGCCACAAATGCTGGCTATACGTTGCGCTTGTGCGGCCTGTTCGGTCGCGGGCTTTAAATTGAGCAGCTCTTTTTGGTTGTGCTGTAAATGGAAGCCAATATTAAAGCGGCTTAAGGCCATGCGTTTGACCAGTGTTTCAATGTGGTCAAATTCGGTTTTTTCGCTGCGTAAAAACTTGCGTCTGGCGGGCGTGTTGTAAAACAAGTCACGAACATCAACGGTAGTGCCGACCGGATGGGGGTCTGGTTGTGGATTAAAATGCGCTTCGGAACCATCGGCAGTCACCAACCATGCACAATCGGCATCGGCGACGCGCGAAATAAGCGTGAGCCGCGACACGGCACTGATACTGGGCAAAGCTTCGCCACGGAAACCCATACTACTGACTTGCTGCAGATCGTGCAAGGAAGCGATTTTGCTGGTGGCATGACGGGATAAGGCCAAGGCCAAATCTTCCTTATCGATACCACAGCCATTGTCGCGGATTCTGATGCGCCTTGCGCCGCCTTGTTCAATGTCGATGCTAATGTGCGACGCACCAGCATCAAAGCTGTTTTCCAACAGCTCTTTAACTATAGAAGAAGGCCGCTCAACAACTTCGCCAGCGGCTATTTGATTGATTAATTGTACGGGCAGTGCATGGATGCGCATCAGCGAACGCTAAGCAGTAAATTGGAAGGCAGACACCCCGTTGTATCAAACCGGATCATCAATTGGCAGTCAGGCCAAGACGTTGGCCTAATTCATGACCATAACTGTTCAAAGCTTGGATTATGGCTTGATTGGCATCGGGCTTGCCTTCTAGTTGTTGCAAACAGGCAAAATAGTCACTAAATGTGATGCTGGCACCACTTTGGCTACCGCTGAGTCGTTGGCGGCAAAAGTCTTGCCAACGGGCTGTTTCACTCTCATTTAAGGTATCGGGAAAGTTACGGGCACGATAGCGGAACAACAGAGTGTCCAAACGGGTATCTTTAAAGTTAAAGGCGGTGCTTGCCAGCTGGGCAGGTGGCAACACCCTTACTTGGTTAATTTTCTTTTTGTCTTCATCAGAAAAGAAGCCACCACTGTAAATGCTTAAATCCGCATCATCGCTGTATTCTGTGCTTTCAGGGGCGGCAAACACACGCAACAATTTTTGTGGCAGATCGTCTGCCAATTTGATGGTTTCCAAGTGGGATTGGCATAAAGCCAAATCCAATGACAAGCGCTGCGCGTCTGCTTTTCTTATAACGCTAATCGGGGCCAATACCGGACATTTGTTGATGTGCACGGTTTTTAACGGGATCCTGTCCACACCTTCCGGCAAATCGGCATTGGCCACAAAAATACGTTGTTGGATTTCCTCCACTGACAATGACAGCATGGGCGCTGGGTCAACCGACAAATCATAGACAATCACGCCGTTGCTATTGACTGGGTGTTTGCAAATTGGCAACACAATAGCCAAGCAGTTTTTGGCGGCGGGGTATCGACCGGAAACATGCACCAAAGGTTTATAAGCACCCAATTGCAATTGTGCCAAGGTTTCAGTTTTGCCTTTGTTTTGCAATAAAAACTCGAACAATCTGGGTTGTGCTTGGCTCAGCAATTTGGCAAAGCCAATGGTTGCCAATACATCAGACAAGGCATCGTGTGCGGATTCGTGGCTAATACCATTGGCAGCCACCAGCTGCTCCAATTTAAAACACGGATGGCCTTCTTCCGTTAACGGCCATACGATGCCTTCCGGACGCAAAGCTTGCGCTGCCCGCACCACATCCAGCAAATCCCAGCGCGAATTGCCGTTTTTCCACTCCCGTTCGTAAGGGTCATAAAAATTCCGGTACAGGCTGTTACGGGTGACTTCATCATCAAAACGGATATTGTTGTAGCCCAGCGTACAGGTATTGGCTTTCGCAATTTGTTGATAGATCAGGCGGATAAATTCAGCTTCGCAAACACCTTGTGCATGGGCTGTTTGCGGCGTTATGCCCGTTATTAAACAGGCCTCGGGCTGAGGCAGGCAGTCATCAGTCGGTTTGCAGTAAACTACTAAGGGCTGTTCCACCACGTTGAATTGGTAGTCAGTACGGACACCCGCAAACTGCACGGGGCGATCCCGTTTGGGATCGGTGCCAAATGTTTCGTAGTCGTGCCAGTAGAAGCTGGGGCTAGCGGTCATAGCAAGCCGTTACGGCTTATGCCTTACCTTCAGCTTCCAGTTTTTTTCTTTTGTCGCATTTTTCCACGCAGACACAATTACTATTGCTGACACCGCCACAAGAACCTTTAATGGCACGTCTGCCAAATATAACACCAATTGCCATAACAGATACGACAATTAACATGGCAACAAATGTGATTACAAAATAAGTCATGATTCACCTCGGATACAAAATTTTTTTTAATCGGTAAGCCCTAGCACCGCTTGGCATATCGGTCGTATGCCCATTGGGGCTAAGATGCTAACGGGATGCGTGTATAGTATACCCAACTTTACCAAAGCAAACTTGCTTTCAAGCGTATACGCTATTGCACCCGTTCCTGCTCACTGATGTCCGTCAAAACACCATTCTCAAACCGTAGCAGTTGCCTGAAACGTTTATGACCAAAATCATAAAGCCATTCATCAACGACAACTTGAATGGCAATATAGCGTTGTTGGTCAACGCCAACACCTAAGCTCTCATTGGGATAAACGCTGCCGACAGTGATGCCAGTTTGTTGCGTCCGCGTTTCAACATGCTGGTCTACGGTGATCGGTTCGCCACATTTGTCCAAAACGTCTAATTTACGGTCACCCAAATCAACCAAGCTATGCCCGCAGCGTAATGCATAAGCTGGGGCTGACAGCCCCAATAACAAGGCCAGCCATAAATAACTATTACGGTATTGCATATTTATTATCAGTTGGCAGCAAACAAACTGTCCCACATACCATCAACTTTGCTGATAACGTCGGGTGACATGACGATAGGCCGTCCCCATTCACGTTGGGTTTCTCCCGGCCATTTATTAGTGGCATCAAAGCCCACTTTAGAGCCTAAACCGGAGACTGGCGAAGCAAAATCTAAGTAATCAATGGGGGTGTTTTCCAAAATGGTCAAATCCCGCACGGGATCCATGCGTGTGGTGATCGCCCAAATCACATCATGCCAATTACGCACATCAATATCATCATCCACCACAATAACAAATTTGGTGTACATGAACTGCCTCAGGTAAGACCAAGTACCCAACATGACGCGTTTGGCATGACCGGCATATTGCTTTTTCATGCTGATGACTGCCATGCGGTAAGAGCAACCTTCTGGCGGCAGATAAAAATCAATGACTTCAGGGAATTGTTTTTGTAAAATCGGTACGAACACCTCATTTAACGCCACACCCAACACGGCTGGCTCATCCGGTGGCCTACCCGTAAAAGTGCTATGATAAAGGGGAGCTTGGCGTTGCGTGATACGCTCTATAGTGAACACCGGAAACTCATCCACTTCGTTGTAATAGCCGGTATGATCGCCAAAAGGCCCTTCAGGGGCTGTTTCATCGGGATAAATGAAGCCTTCCAAAACTATTTCCGCGCTGGCAGGCACTTGCAAATCACTTAGCAAGCATTTGGCGACTTCGGTTTTGCTACCCCGCAGCAAACCGGCAAAGGCATATTCGGACAAGCTATCCGGCACCGGTGTGACTGCCGCCAAAATGGTGGCAGGATCGGCACCCAAAGCCACCGCAACCGGAAAGGGCTGGCCCGGATGGGCTATTTGCCATTCCTTAAAATCCAAAGCACCACCGCGATGCGCCAACCAACGCATGATGACTTTATTTTTGCCGATGACTTGCTGACGGTAAATGCCCAAGTTTTGCCGCTCTTTATTGGGGCCTTTGGTGATCACTAAAGGCCACGTTATAAGAGGGCCTGCATCTTCGGGCCAACAGGTTTGGATAGGGTAATCAGCCAAATCTATCTCGTCACCTTGGTGGAAAATCTCTTGGCAGGGTGGGTTAGACACCAGCTTGGGGGCCATATTCAACACTTGTTTGAAAACCGGAAATTTCTCCCAAGCATCTTTCATGCCTCTAGGTGGTTCTGGTTCTTTTAAATAGGCCAATAATTGCCCGATACCGCGCAGCTCATCAACGGAAGTGGCCCCCATACCCATCGCCACCCGTTTGGGCGTACCGAACAGATTGGCCAGCACCGGGATGTTGCCGCCCACAGGATTCTCAAATAACAATGCTGGACCGCCTTGTTTAAGCACACGGTCGCAAATTTCGGTCATTTCCAAATAGGGATTAACCGCCACTTTTATGCGTTTCAGCTCGCCTTGTTTTTCTAGCTGCTGGATAAAGTCACGCAAATCCCTATATTTCATACGGCAATACCGTTATGTCTGAGCAACGCGTCGGTGGTGGGTTTACGTCCCCTGAAGCGGACAAACAGTTCCATGGCTTCATGGCTGCCACCGGTTTCCAAAATATTGGCCAGAAAAGCATGACCGGTGTCGGCATCAAAGATACCATTTTCTTCAAACATTGAGAAAGCGTCACTGGACAGCACTTCCGCCCATTTGTAGCTGTAATAGCCCGCCGCATAACCGCCCGCAAAAATATGCGAGAAACTATGTGGAAAGCGGCTAAAAGCAGGTGCTTCAATCACAGCCACTTGTTTTCTGACCTGCTCCAGCACCTGATAAATACGTCCGCCTTGGGCGGGGTCGTAGTCTTGGTGCAATTTGAAATCGAACAAGCTAAATTCCAGCTGCCTGACCATGACCATGCCGGCTTGAAAATTTTTCGCGGCGAGCATTTTTTGGAACAGGGCATCGGGCAGAGTTTCGCCAGTTTGGTAGTGTCCGGTCATTAACGCAAGGGCTTCTTGTTCCCAACACCAGTTTTCCATAAATTGGCTGGGCAGTTCCACCGCATCCCATTCCACGCCATTGATGCCCGATACGCTGAGGTAATCCACTTTGGTCAACATGTGCTGCAAACCATGACCAAATTCATGGAATAAAGTGGTGACATCATCATGGGTAAGCAAAGCCGGTGTGTCAGCAGTCGGCGGAGTAAAATTGCACGTTAGGAAAGCCACGGGCGTTTGCACACTGCCTTCAATGACTTTGCGCCCCGCACAATCATCCATCCAAGCACCGCCGCGCTTTTGCGGTCTTGCGTACAGGTCAATATAAAATTGCCCGCGTAACTGGCCTTCGCGGTCATGGATTTGGAACAATTGCACGTCGGGATGCCAACTATCGAAACCGGTCAGCTCGCTGATTTGTAAACCAAACAAGCGCTGCACCACGGCAAACAGACCAGGCAGCACACGGTTAATAGGAAAATAAGCCTTCACTTCTTCTTGCGACAGCTGGTAATAATGCTGGCGCATTTTTTCTGAGTAGTAACTCAAGTCCCACGCTTGCAAGTCTTTTATGCCATAAAACTGGTTGGCGAATTCTTTTAGCGCCGCCAAGTCCTTACGGGCAAAAGGCAGCGAACGTTCTGCCAAATCTTCCAAGAAACCAACCACATCATCAGGCTTTTCCGCCATTTTGGTGCTTAAAGACAATTCGGCATAATTGTTATAGCCCAACAGCAGGGCTTTTTCATGGCGCAATGCCAAAGTTTGCTCCATAATTTCACTGTTATCCCATTCGCCCGCATCGGGGCCAACTTCTGATGCCCGAGTGACATAGGCTTCATAAACGGTGCGGCGCAATTCCCGATGATCGGCATAAGTCATCACGGCAATGTAAGAAGGGAACTGCAAAGTCAGCATCCAGCCTTTTTCATTTTCCGCTTCTGCAGTCTGTTTGGCCTGTGCCAGAGCCGAATCAGGCAAACCCGATAAAGCGGTGCGGTCTTTAATCAGCAAACTCCAAGCATTGGTGGCATCAAGCAGATTTTCGCCAAACTTACTGGCCAAGCGTGACTGTTCCAAGCTGATTTCTTTATAGCGTTGTTTTTTGTCAGCATCCAAACCAATGCCCGACAAGCGGAAATCCCTTAAGGCATTATTGATGATTTTTTGTTGCGCGGTGTCCAAATGGGCGAAACTGGGGCTTTCGGCGATCATCCGGTAAGCGTTGAACAAGGCTTCGTTTTGACCCAGTTCAGTTGAATATTCGCTTAGTTTGGGCAAACAGGCATTGTAGGCATCGCGTAGCGCGTCGTTATTGCACACAGAATTCAAATGACTGACTGGCGCCCACGCCTTACTTAATTTGTTTTCCATGTTCTCCAAGGGTTCGACCAGATTCTCCCAGCTATAAACCGCATTGGCCTCCAAACATTGTTTAATGGTTACGCGGGCTTCCGCCAACAAGCTATCAATGGCCGGTTCGACATGCTCGGATTTGATTTGCGAAAACAAGGGTAATGGCGCGTTAGCCAACAAAGGGTTGTTCATGATTGATTGTTCCAGAGGAGTGCCAAATATTAACGGTCAGCAAAAAATACCGCTGTTTTTGATAGGTGGTCGTGCCAACCGCGCCGGTCTTTGTCGAATGCTATCCACAAAAACCCCACACCCAAGACTGCCCACGACAGAAAAGCGGCGGCAAAGCGCGACAAAGCCTGCAACCAACTTAAAGGTTTGCCGTCAATTGTCAAAACTTTAAGCTTCCAAGCACGCATGCCTAGTGTCTGCCCACCGTGTGTCCAAAACCAGCCATAAAACAGAAAACTGACCGACACTAGGTAAACGGGATAAATAATTTGCTGGCGCGTGAAGGCTTCGCCAGCGTTAAAAGGTAAAATTAGCGCAGTGGCGACAAACAAGAGGGCAACCAGCAGGCACATATCGTAGAATATGGCAGCTAACCGGCGCAACAGACCAGGAACAGGGCGATGATGCCCTGCTGCTGGCTTTGGTTTACGAGTGGGACGCGGCAAAAATCAGTTTTTAAACAATGCTAATTTTTGACCAAAATACATGCACATACCCATCAAACCGGCAAACATGACCAAGGAGAATAAAAATGGCGGGCGATGGAACAGCAGAATAAAAAAATCTGTGGCGAACACACTGGTCAAAATAGGATGATCCACAAAACCGTTAAGAATCTTTTCGAACATAACAACCCCGTTAGCTGCTTCAGGCAAAAGCTGATGTTTAAAATAATGGTGATCTGATCTTTAATCTGTTTAAATGCACATAGGTGCCGTAAAAAATCATAGCGGCAATTCTACTATAGACAAAAGGCTAATGTAAAAGAAAAGAAATTCGCCAATTGGGTCAGAATTTTATCTGGAATGATATGATTAACGTCATTAAAAAATTTAAAGAAACACAGGGTTCTACGATTATTTTCAATTTTATTAAAAAAATCATTACCGCAACCAATCTTAGGCCGACCTTGTTGGAGGAGTCTCCTGTTGCCGAAAAAGTCAGGATTTACTCCCGCTCCGAACACATCATCTCGCGCTCCAAGATCAGCGAGAATGCCTTAAAAGTCTTATACCGGCTGCAAAAAGAAGGCTATGATGCCTATTTGGTCGGCGGTTGTGTCAGGGATTTGCTGCTGGGACGTGAACCCAAAGATTTCGACGTGGTCACCAATGCCGACCCTGAGCAGGTCAGGAAAGTGTTCCGTAACTGCCGGATTATAGGCCGCCGGTTTCGTCTGGCACATGTGCATTTTGGCCATGAAGTGATCGAAGTGGCCACTTTTCGTGGTGTCAGCGAAACGGACAGCAACAAGCAAATGCTCGACAAAGAAGGTCGCCTGCTCCGCGACAACGTCTATGGCAATATTGAAGAAGATGTATGGCGCCGGGATTTCACTGTCAATGCCTTGTATTACAATATCAAAGATTTTTCTGTGGTGGATTACGTCAATGGCATGGATGACCATAAAGCCGCCACACTTAAGCTGATAGGGGAGCCGGTCGTCCGCTTCCGCGAAGACCCGGTGCGGATGCTACGCGCAGTGCGCTTTGCGGTAAAACTAGGCTTTAAGATTGATGGTGGTTGCCAACAACCCATAAAGGACATGGCCGAGCTGCTAGGCAGCATCCCTTCTGCCAGGCTTTACGATGAAGTGTTGAAGCTGTTCCTGTTTGGTTATGCGCTCCAAACCTTCGAGATGCTCAGGCAATATGCGTTGTTTCAGGTCTTGTTCCCAGCCACTGAACAATGCCTTGCCAGTGAAGAAAATGGTTTTCCGCGCCAGCTGATCATCAAAGCCCTACAAAATTCCGACAACCGCATTGCCGAAGGCAAATCCGTCACCGCTTACTTCTTGTTCGCCTCGCTGCTGTGGGAACCTGTACAACAACTCGCCAAAGAAAAACTCAAGCAAGGACTGCCCGAATTTATGGCTTATCAAGATGCTGCCAATGAAATTTTGTCGCGGCAAGTGAAAATAACCGCCCTGCCCCGCCATATCAGCTTGTCCATACGCGATGTATGGAGCCTGCAACCCAAATTCAACACCCGGGTCGGCTCAAAACCCAGCCGCCTCATCACCCACCCCAAGTTCAGGGCCGCCTATGACTTCCTGTTGTTGCGGGCGGAAACCGGCGGGGTTGACCCAGAACTGGTGGATTGGTGGTCAAAATACCAAAACGCCAGCGAGAACGAACAACGTAAAATGACCGCGCCAGCGCGTAAAAAAAGCCCTGCCCACAGCGCCAGTCGGAAAAGGAACAACCGTAAAAAAACGGCCGACTCCCTAACCGACAGCCAGAACCAATAGCGGCCTACTTAACCACGCTATCCGGTCTACCCTGCCTATCGACATCATGAACTATCCAGCAAACGGCTTTGTCACTGCTTATATCGGCCTTGGCAGCAATCTCGCGTCGCCCGCCGAACAAATCATCACCGCCTGCCAACGCATCAGTGCCACGCCGGACATCATCCAATTGGCCTGTTCCAGCCTTTATCACAGCGAACCGATGGGGCCGCAAAACCAGCCCGATTACGTCAATGCGGTGATGGCCATCCGCACCACCCTGGCACCGCTGCCGTTATTGCATTGCCTACAAACTATCGAACAGCTGCATGGACGCACCCGTACCGGTGAACGTTGGGGCGCACGGACATTGGACCTTGATCTGTTGATCTACGGGGAACAGCAAATTGATCTGCCTGAACTGACCATCCCCCATGTTGGCATAGGCGAACGGGCTTTTGTGCTATTACCCCTTTACGAAATAGCCCCGAACCTGATCGTACCCGGCTATGGCACACTCACCGGCCTGCTGGACCACTGCCCATTGACTAACATCAAACGTTTAACACCATGAAGCCAACAGAAAGCAAGCCCTTATCACTTGCCGATTTGCAAGCCATGAAACGGAATGGCGAAAAAATAAGCTGCCTGACCGCTTACGATGCCAGTTTTAGCGCACTGATAGACCAAGCAGGCATTGATGTCATATTGGTTGGCGATTCGTTGGGCATGACCGTACAAGGTCATGCCAGCACCCTGCCCGTCACCTTACAGGACATGGTGTACCACAGCCAATGCGTGGCACGGGCCAGGACACGCAGCTTCATTATTGCCGACTTGCCGTTCATGAGTTATGCCACGCCGCTAATGGCAGCCAAAAATGCCGCCCAACTGATGCGGACGGGCACCGTGCAAATGATTAAGATGGAAGGCGCTAATACGGAAACGCTGCGTTTTTTGGTGGCACAAGGCATTCCTGTATGCGGGCATCTCGGGCTGTTGCCACAACATATCAACCAACTAGGCCACTATACCGTGCAAGGCAAACAAGCCGACGAAGCACAAAACATCATTAATGACGCGCTGGCCCTACAGCAATCGGGGGCACAACTGCTGGTGCTGGAATGTGTGCCAGCCAGCCTTGCCAAAACAATTTCCGCACAGCTGACCATCCCCGTGATTGGCATTGGTGCTGGCATTGACTGTGACGGGCAAATACTGGTTATTTACGACCTGCTCAACATTAGCCCCAACAAGCCGCCGCGCTTTGCCAAAAATTTCCTGGCCGAAGCAACCAGTATTGCCGATGCCATCAGCCGCTACCATCAAGCCGTCAAACAATGCCAGTTTCCGGCCTTGGCACACAGCTTTTAACCATGCAAACCGTCACCACACTGGCGCAACTACAGCCGCTTGTAAACAATTGGCGCATGGCGGGCAAACGCATTGCCTTGGTACCGACCATGGGCAACCTGCACGAAGGCCACCTGCGCTTGGTGGAGGTGGCACATCAACAGGCCGATGTAGTTATTGCATCCATATTTGTCAACCCCAGCCAATTTGGCCCAGGGGAAGATTTTGACAGCTACCCGCGCACCGAACAACAAGACCAGCAACAACTAACTGCTGCACACACTGATTGCCTGTTTATGCCCAGCGTGCAGGAAGTGTATGGTGATAACCCGCAAACCCATGTTTCTGTCACCGGACTAGCTAGCTTGCACTGCGGACAATCCCGGCCCGGCCACTTTAACGGTGTGGCCACCATTGTCTGCAAACTATTCAACATGGTGCAGCCACATTGTGCCGTGTTTGGCCTGAAAGACTTCCAACAGTACACCGTCATCAAAACAATGGTGCAAGACCTGAACATCCCCATTGAAATCATCGGTGTGGAAACCGTGCGCGATGCCAATGGCCTGGCCAAAAGCTCGCGCAACAGCTACCTCAGCGACAGTGAAAAAAACACGGCGGCACTGCTCTACCAAACCCTATGCCAGACCCGCGAGGCAATCATCAACGGCAACCGCAATTACACCGAATTAGCGCGACAGGCACTTTTGACCTTACAAAATGCAGGCTTCCAACCGGATTACTGCAACATCTGCCAATGCGACACCCTGCTGCCAGCACAAACCACCGACCGGGCATTGGTGATACTGGCTGCCGCCAAACTTGGCAAAGCCCGCTTGATAGATAACGTGCATTTCGATCTATAAGCCGCCGCAAGCTGTTTCCGAATAGCCGCCACACAGCACCAACCCTGGCTAACTGGCTACAGGCTGGCCACACTAAAGCCAAGCAACCCAACCGCCCCAGACTTACATCCTGAAACTATCCGCTGATTCTTTTTTTAAGTCCGGTGACCATGAGGTAAACGCTTAACATCAGCAATGCAAAATCTGCCATTTTAAAAGGGTCGGTGACAAACAGCACTGTACCCGCTGATAAAAAAAACAACGCCAAACCAATATAAAATTTAGTCAATTTTCTAGGAGCTTGCTCATCATTCATGTTTGCAATCCAAAAGGTAAGTTTAAAGTGGCAAAAAAGATTAAGTTTTGTATGGGGTTAAGCCAAGCAACAATAGCAAAAACCGAAGGGCGGGTAACATTTCAACCCGATCAACTTGGCAAAACTGCGTTATGGTTATCCTGACAATTTAATATTAACAGGATAGTGGCTTTTCTTGTAATCACTAAATGGTTTAGAATGAAAAGATTACCATTACTCTCAAGGCAAAGATATGACCGATACCCTAAGCTGCTTTAAAGCCTACGACATACGTGGCCGCATTCCTGACCAACTCAACACCGACATCGCTTACCGGATAGGCCGCGCCTATGCGGAGCATTTACAGCCCAAACGGGTCGTAGTCGGACGCGACATCCGCTTATCCAGCAATGAAATGGCCGATGCCGTTATCCGTGGACTTAACGATGCCGGCGTGGATGTCTTTGATATTGGTTTGTGCGGCACAGAAGAGGTGTATTTTGCTACCTTTGCCTATCAAAATGAAGGCCACATCATGGATGGTGGCATTATGGTGACAGCCAGCCACAACCCCAAAGACTACAACGGTATGAAGCTGGTGCGCGAACAAAGCAAGCCGGTTAGCGGCGACACCGGATTGCATGACATTAAACGCTTGGCTGAAGCCAACGCCTTTGCTGCGCCGCTGGCAGAACGCGGCGGCATCACCCCTGTTGCCATTGGCACAGCCTATACCGAACATTTATTGACATATCTGTCCTTGGCCTCCTTGACACCGTTAAAAGTGGTCGTGAATGCCGGAAACGGTGCGGCTGGCCACGTGCTGGACTGGCTGGAAACCGCCTTTAAAGCAGCACAGGTGCCAATAGAATTTATCAAAATCCATCATGAACCTGATGGTCATTTCCCTAACGGCATCCCTAACCCATTATTGCCCGAGAACCGTAGCAGCACCATTGATGCCATTTTGACGCATCAAGCCGATTTGGGCATTGCTTGGGATGGTGATTTTGACCGCTGCTTCTTGTTTGATGAAACCGGCCGTTTTATTGAAGGCTACTACATTGTCGGCCTGCTCGCCGCCGCCTTCTTGCTGCATAACCCTGGTGCAAAAATCGTCCACGACCCACGCCTATCTTGGAACACCATTGATATTGTCAGTGGCTTAGGTGGTATTCCGGTGCAAAGCAAGACCGGACATGCCTTTATTAAGGAACGGATGCGCTTGGAAGATGCCGTGTACGGTGGTGAAATGAGCGCCCATCATTATTTCAGGAATTTTGCCTATTGCGACAGCGGTATGATCCCTTGGCTGCTGGTGCTGGAACTAATGGCAAAAAGCGGCAAAAAATTATCCCAATTGGTTGATGAACGTATGCAATTGTTCCCTGCCAGTGGTGAAATCAACCGCGAAATTGAAGACTCCGCCGCCGCTATCGAGAAAGTGCAAAACCATTATCAGGCCAGTGCTATCGTGGTTGATTTTACCGATGGCTTAAGCATGGAGTTTGCCGACTGGCGGTTTAACCTGCGTTGTTCCAACACCGAACCACTGGTGCGCTTGAATGTGGAATCGCGTGGCGACGAAGCGTTAATGCAAACCAAAACCGAAGAACTGTTGGCTTTATTAGCAGTCTAAGCCCACTGTTCCATCTGGATTAATGGGCTGTTAAGCATTTGCTGGGGATTGCGGATTATTAGCAATCCCTGGCCTTGTTTAACTTGGTTTTGCCTGTTTGCAGTGACGATAGCCGATCTTTGCTACAATCAAACCCGTTGACAACCCAACCGGACAGCTAATGGCGCGCTACCTCGACCCCAAGAACGACCTGGTGTTCAAGAAAATCTTTGGCGGGCATCCTCTGCTGCTGATGGATTTTCTGAACGCCCTGCTGCCCCTGCCCGATGACGGGCTGATCGTCAGCCTCAGCTACCTGCCGCCGGAACAGATACCCGTATTGCCGCCGGAGAACCGGCGCGGCATTGTGGATGTCAAGTGCACCGACCAGCGCGGGCGCGTGTTCATCGTCGAGATGCAGATGTACTGGACGCCTTCGTTTTTCAACCGGATGCTGTTCAACGCCAGCCAGGCCTTTGTCATGCAACTTGACCCGGGCGAGGAATACAAGCTGTTGCAGCCCGTTTATGCCTTGGGCATCATCAACGCCGTCTTCGAGCAGAGCGACGACTGGTATCACCATTACAAGATCGTCAACATCGAAAAAAGCCACCGCACCATCGACGGCCTGCAGTTCGTCTTCATCGAACTGCCCAAGTTCAGGGCGGAGACCGCCACCGCTAAAAAGGTGCGGGCACTGTGGCTCAGGTTTCTGAATGAGGTCAAGGGGGAGCTTGAGCCTCCCGCCGAACTGCTGGGCCACCCGCCCATCCACGAGGCCATGACCCTCAGCAGGGAAGCCGCGTTCACCCGTGCCGAACTCGCCGCCTACCAGTCCGTGATGATGGCCATCAGCAACGAAAAGTCCATCGTCACCGACTCCATTGAGCTGGGCATTGAAAAGGGCATTGAGATCGGCCGGCAAAACGAAAAATTGGCGATAGCCAAAAACCTGCTGGCGGTGATGGATAATGCCACCATTGCCAATCTGACCGGACTACCGCCGGAAACGGTGCAAAAACTCAGGGGCAACGTAGTGTAGTGCCACAGCCTGATGGACACTGAATTATTGCACCACAAAAATCATTTAATTAAGCCATTATGCCCGCCACCCCACAAAACCACCCTGATAGCTACCAAGAAACCTTAGCCCAGTTATTGGCTGATATACTGCATCTACGCAAAGAAATCACCAAGGACGCACAGCAACGGCTAACCAAATACCAACCCCATTACCACTCCGGCGCATTCAGCAAAAGTGCTGTTAATCTGGCACATTATCTGGCATTAAGGCAATTCGACCTGCGCCATTTGCAAGACCGCCTAGCGCAAGCGGGCCTATCGTCATTAGGACGGGCGGAAGCTTCGGTATTGTCAACCTTGGATGCCGTAATTGAGTTGCTGAAACGGGCGACCGACAAAAACTACCCAACCGACCAGCCCATCAGCCATCCATCCGGTTTTACCCGTGGCCTGCAATTGCTGGAACAGCACAGCATTGAACTGTTCGGGCCTTTTCACGGACATGGCAAAGTGCATGTGATGGTCACATTGGCCAGCGAAGCCGCTTGGGATTATGATTTGGTTTTAGCTTTGATGGATAAAGGCATGACCTGCGCGAGGATTAATTGCGCCCATGATGATGCTTCCCTTTGGTTAGGCATGATCAGCAATATCCGCCGTGCGGAAACCGAAACCGGTAAAATTTGCCGGATATTAATGGACTTGGCAGGACATAAAATCCGTACCGGCGCGTTGGCGGTGGGCTTGCCCGTCCATCATCTCAAAGTGCAAAAAGATGTCCAAGGCAATATCGTGGCTAAGGCCTTCATGCGCTTGTCTGTAAGCGAGCCGCCTGCCGAAACAACTCAAGCATTCGCCCTGTTTTGTGCACCGATACCCAACGCGCTGCACCAACAACTCAGCCCGGGCTGCCGTCTGGCCTTTACCGACGCACGTGGCAAGCAACGGCAACTGCTGATTGAACAAGCCCTTTCCGAACAAGAATGGCTGGTCAGTTGCACCCACAGCAGTTACTTGGCATCGGGCTGCAAGCTGACTTTGTTAGCTACTGGCAACAAAGCCCACGCAAACGGGCAATATTACAAATTGGGCGAATTTTCCGGCAAGCCTCTGACTATCCGCCTGTCCAAAAATGATTTGCTGCTACTGACTGAAAATAATGTATTAGGCCAACCAGCAGAACACGATGACCAAGGCAATTTGCTTAAACCTGCCCAAATTGGCTGCACCTTATCCTCGTTCAGTAGCAAACTGGCCATTGGCCAGCCGGTGTGGATTGATGATGGCAAATTGGGAGCTGTGGTGGAAGCCGTCACCGCACAAGGCGCGTTGTTGAGAATCAACCAAGCGCGTAGCGGTGGCGTAACACTGCACAGTGACAAGGGCATCAATTTTCCTGACACACAGCTAGGCTTGTCGCCATTGAGCGACAAAGATTTGCAAGATTTGGATTTTGCCTGCATCCATGCCGACTTGATCGGTTTTTCATTCGTGGAAACCTTGGCTGATATGAACTACCTGATGGCTGAACTGGCCAAACGGAATGCCGCCGATTTGCCGATTATCGCCAAAATAGAAACCAATTTGGCGGTTAAAAACCTGCCGGATATTATTCTGGGCACCTTGGGACGGCATAGCTTAGGGGTGATGATTGCACGGGGCGATTTGGCCGTGGAATTGGGCAGTGCCCGATTGGCGGAAATCCAAGAAGAAATGCTGTGGCTATGCGAAGCGGCGCACGTGCCGGTGATTTGGGCAACGCAGGTGTTGGAATCGATTGCCAAAAAAGGCGTGCGTTCCCGGCCGGAATTCACCGATGCCGCTATGGCGGTCAGGGCGGAATGTGTGATGCTCAACAAAGGCCCCTATATTCTGGATGCCATTGAAGCGTTGGTCAATGTCATGGTCAGGATGCAAGAACACCAACGCAAAAAGTTTTCACGGTTGCGTGCCTTGCATTGGTAGGTATGAATAGCCATTATTAGCAAGGTAATCTTCAATGCACCCCCCTAAGACTTGACCATCCCCCAAAGGCAACCGCCACTTTCTTTGGCAATCGCCGCCAAACGCTGTTCGTGCAAGGCCAGTTCTTCCTCAGTACAACGGATAATTTTAAGCGGCGGGCGGTCTGTGGGCAAGGATACGGTCTGGTTGGTCTGTTGTTGCGCGGCTTGCGACTCGCCGTCATTGGTATCCAGCAAGGAGGCTTGCCCGCCGGTCATTAACAAAAACACATCCGCCAGAATTTCTGCGTCCAATAACGCGCCATGCAGTTCGCGATGACTATTGTCAATGTTGTAGCGTTTGCATAAGGCATCTAAGCTATTGCGCTGCCCCGGGTGTTTTTTTCTGGCATAAGCCAAACTGTCAAACACCGTGCTGTAATCGCTTACTTTGCCTAAGGGCACTGTGCCTGCTTGCCCCGACAACAGCGCCAGTTCATGATTGATGAAACCCACGTCGAATGGGGCATTATGGATGACCAGTTCGGCCCCTTCGATGAAGACCAGAAAGTCTTGCACAATGTCGGCAAAAGACGGCTTGTCCTGTAAGAATGCGCTGGTGATGCCATGCACCGCCACCGCGCCTTCGTCGATGGCGCGGTCGGGGTTTAGGTAGCTATGGAAGCGTTTGCCGGTGAGCCGACGCTTGACCAATTCCACACAGCCTATTTCAATAATGCGGTGGCCTTCTTGCGGGTTTAGGCCGGTGGTTTCGGTGTCCAGCACTACAATCCGGTTTGCCAAGGTTGGTTTGTCCAAGCAATTGCTCCTTAATGGAAGAAATGAAAGAATGGGTAGGGCATTCAAAGCGCGTTGGCTGAGCAGAATCGAAGCCCTGCGACCAAATCTGATTCCAATTCCCTTCGGCTACGCTCAGGTAACATACCGCGGCACGCCTACAAAGAGACTATTTGAAAAATTCGGGTTGAATCGATCCGGCCTGTCAGTGACAATGTGCCTTTAACCTAAAAAACCTTAACCCAATGATACCCCAACTATGACCCCACCACGCCCCACTGTGCTTTGTTTTTCAGGTCACGACCCTAGCGGCGGCGCAGGTGTGCAAGCAGATATTGAGACCTTGGCCAGTCACCGCTGCCATGCTGCCAGCGTAATCACCGCCCTGACCGAGCAGGACAGCAAAAATGTCAAAAAACTGCTGCCGCAAAGCCCCGAAGACATTATCAGCCAAGCGCGAACCCTGTTGGCGGATATGCCTGTAAAAGCCTTTAAGATTGGCCTGATAGGCCACCCTGAAACCGCCCGGGCCATCCATGGCATTGTACGCGAATATGCCAAAATTCCGCTGGTGCTAGACCCCATTTTGGCGGCGGGCGGTGGTGCGGCACTGGCCAATAAGCAATTGATTGATGCCATAGTTGAATTACTGCTGCCCTGCACCACGGTACTGACCCCTAACAGTGAAGAGGCTCGCCGTTTGACCGGAAAAACCCATTTGCACGATTGCGGTTTAGCCTTGCTGGCACAAGGCTGCCGTTATGTACTGATCACCGGCACCCATGAACACACTGATACGGTCAAGCATTTGTTGTTCCATGACAACCGCCTGTGGGAAACCTACCATTGGCAACGTCTGGCAGGCAGTTACCACGGTTCGGGCTGCACCTTGGCAGCCGCCATTGCAAGCTTGTTGGCACACGGCTTAGACCCCGTACAAGCCATTCAGGAAGCGCAAGAATACACCTGGAATGCCTTAAACCATGCCTACTTGCCCGGCAGCGGGCAACTTAACCCGAACCGCTTATTTTGGATGGAAGATGAATGACCCCTAAGTTTAGTTTTCCGGCACGAGGGCTGTATGCCATTACCCAAACCGATAACCGGACGCTAGATGATATTGTAGCGGATGTAGAAGCAGTATTGCGCGGCGGTGCGCTGGTGGTGCAATACCGCGATAAAAACCCACACGACGCGGAAGCATTGGCTCGCCGTTTGGCGGTGCTGTGCCATAACTATAACGTGCCGCTGCTAATTAATGATAATGCCGAATTGGCCGACAAAGTGGGTGCTGATGGCGTCCATCTGGGCAAAGATGATGGCGGCATCGAACAAGCCCGAGCTTTGCTGGGGCCACACGCCATTATTGGCATCTCCTGTTACAACAGCCTTGAGCGCGCCTTGCTGGCACAATCACAAGGGGCCAGTTATGTGGCGTTTGGGCGGTTTTTCCCCTCCCATTCCAAGCCTTTGGCTGCACCCGCGCAATTGGAGACGTTACGGCAAGCCAAGGCGGTTATTAATCTGCCTATTGTTGCCATTGGTGGCATTTTGCCGGATAACGGGGCGACTTTGCTGACTGCCGGTGCGGATGTGTTGGGGGTGATTGGCGGGCTGTTCGACAACAGTTTACCCACACAATGCCCCGAGCAATCAGCCTTGGCCTTTAAACCGTTGTTTCTATGAAAGGGCTGTTATTATTGGCTTTGGTGCTGATGCTGTCCGCTTGTACGGCTGACTATGCAGTGCAACCTGAACCCGCCAAACTTGACGGCAAGCAACTGGCCTTTAGCCGCAACAAAGGCAATTGCTTGGCTTGCCATGTAATTGCTGATGGTGAATCACCCGGCAACATTGGCCCGCCGTTACAATCGCTGGCTAGCCGGTTTGACAATAAACAGCAATTGCGTCAGCAAATTTGGGATGCACGGCAATTTAACCCAGAAACCAGTATGCCGCCGTTTGGCACTAACCACATTCTCAGCCCCACGGAAATTGATGCGGTGGTTGATTATCTTTGGGGCTTGTAATTCAACTTAATATATTTTTAACTGGGAACAGGGCAAAAAAACCGCTTCATTAATCGCCACAGTGGCTTTCTATCAGGCAATTGACCATTTCTTTTATGTCAATTGGGCAAGGCTGTCTCATCACTTGGGCAATTGCCCCTACTCCTTCCAACAATACCAGAAGCTTATAGGCCAAGCCATGCGGATCGCGCACCGGCAATCCGCAAGCCAATGCTTGAAAAACTGATAATTCCCAAGCCTTGAACACTCGGCAAGCATGTTCAATATTGACATCTTTTCCGACAAACTCCCCCATAGCGTTTACTGCCAAACAACCATGAAATTGCGGGTTCAGAAACCAATTACTTGCATCTTCAAAAATTGCCATGATTTTTTCATTGCTGTTTAGGTCACTTCGGGCCAGCAAGCCTTGTAACTTAGCTTCGTAATCCGATCTGTAATGTTCCAATACGGCTACAATCAAATCATTTTTAGTCGGAAAATACACATACATGGTTCGTTTAGATACATGGGCATGCTGCATGATCAAATCCACACCCGTCGCATAAAAACCATTATCTTTAAACAGCTTAAATGCCGCCAAAATAATTTGTGCACGTTTTTGGAGTTTTTTGGGTTCAGTTGGTATCGCTTGCTTCATACATCACATTAACGGTTGGAGTACGTTTAGATTATCAGATACTGGAAAAATGTAAACTAATCGGTATACAAACATCTTGACAAGATAAACCGATCGGTATACATTTAGCCTAAAGTAAACAATTCGGTTTACTCGTTTAACGCACTTTTAATGGAAACCATCATGCAACGAATCAAAGCAATCACATCTACAGAAGGCAAAGCCAAAGACTTGTTAGAAGGTGTCAAAAAAGCCATGGGGTCAACCCCGAACATTTTCACCACCTTTGCTAACGCCCCTGCCGCATTGGAAGGCTATATCAATTTCGATACAGCGTTAAGCGGGGGTGTGCTTGACAAAAGGCTCAGAGAACAGCTTGCTGTGACAGTGGCAGGTTTCAACGGCTGCAATTACTGCGCGTCTGCCCACATTTTCTTGGGCGGCAAAGCTGGTGTGGATAAAGATGAGTTGGTAGCCAATAGCAAAGGCCATTCTAGTGACTACAAAACCCAATCGGCCATCACGTTTGCCCATGCTTTGTTGGTAAAGCGTGGTAAAGTCAACGATGAGGATTTCGATAAGGTGCGTGCCGCCGGTTTTACTGATGAAGAAATCGTAGAAATTCTAGCCCATGTGGCTTTGAACACTTTCACCAATTATTTTAACGAAACAGCCTTAACTGCCATTGACTTTCCTGTTGTTGATTTAAAAACACTTTAGTTGTCATAGTCTGTGTTGTAGGGCTTTCAACACCAGAGCAAATATAATTAATAAATAGATAAGAGGGCGATACCTGATGAAAATCAGGCATCGCCCTTTTTGCTTAATGCTTTTTATGGAGCAGTGAACATTAAGGTCAAATCCGCACCACCCACAGCACGCATTACCATCAAAACCGCAATCTGCCCGTTAAGTGGTAGCATATACCTTGGCATTTTGCTTGCCAATTGCAATTGGCATTGCATAGTATATAGCCATCAGGCTAATAGCCCGTTTTAACCAAACTTTCACGGAAACTATGGAAACTTATGACAATGCTCACTACTATTGAAATAGCCGCCACAGAAGAACACCGCTATTCAGTGATTTGGCTGCATGGCTTGGGTGCTGATGGCCATGATTTTGAAGATGTTGTTGGTGAACTAAAACTTAAGGCCGCCCATAACATACGCTTTATTTTTCCTAACGCCCCCGTGCGTCCGGTCACACTCAATGGCGGCATGGCCATGCGGGCTTGGTACGATATTGCTTCACTCACACAAGAACAGCCTGTCGATCTGGACGGCATCAGCCAATCTTGCCTGCAAATAGGCGCACTGATCCAACGTGAACTCGACCAAGGCATTGCCTCGGAACACATCTTGCTGGCGGGTTTTTCCCAAGGCGGCATGATCGCTTTGCATACCGGCCTATGCTACCCGCAACCCTTAGCGGGGGTGCTGGCTTTGTCCACCTATTTGCCGACCCTGAATCAAGTGGCAACTACCGCCACCAGCGCCAACCAACATTTACCGATACTGATGGCACACGGCATATTGGATGCGGTGATTGCCGTGGAAGTGGCCAAAAGTGCCTACGACGGGCTAAGCGGTTTGGGCTATAAAGTGCAATGGCACGATTATTTGATGGGTCATTCCCTATGTGTGGAAGAACTGGAACACATCAGCGACTTTATCAATGCCCTTTTCAAACGACCATAAAAAAAGCGCGCCCAACAACATGGGCACGCCTTTTTAGCGGTTCTACAACAAATGACTTATGCTTTTGCCGATTCGGCAATGGCATTGAAGGCTTCAACTTTTTCTTTGCCTGTTTTGACCAGCTCAACACCGGTATCAACCACCAGCTTACCCAACTCAGGGGTTTTATAGACGATCATACACAAGTAACCGACTGCAGGAATGGCTATCAACGCGCCGATAAAGCCATGCAAGCCCAGCAAGCCCAGCAGTTTTATCAATAAGGCCATAGCATCTAAAGGCAACAACACCATCGCGCCAAAATAAGCCATTACCATAAAAGTGAACAATACAAACACGACAAACTGGATTAGCCTTACCAACGCAACGTTTACTTTTTTCATAGTATTTTCAATTTCCTGAATATGTTTAGGTGGCTTTTTGTAAAATTTTTTGCATAACAGCCGCACCTTTTGAAACCTTGATTATACCTTACCAACACTAAAAAACTGAAATTTTACACAGCAACCGGTGCTTTGGGGCGCAGGAAAAACCGATACAACACACTACCGGCAATAAAACCACCCAAATGCGCCCACCACGCCACACTGGCCATGCTGTTTTCAAACAACAAGGCAGTAGTGGCGTTATGCAACTGGAACAGCACCCATAAGCCCAGAAAAGTGATGGCTGGGACATGGATAACCACCGGCAAAAAGAATATCGGCACCCACAACACCACCCGCTCCAACGGATAAATGAAAAAATACGCCGCCAACACCCCGGCAATGGCACCCGAAGCACCCACCACCGGTATGGTCAAGGTCGGGTCAAAACGCCATTGCAGAAAGGTGGCAAACACGCCGCACAACAAATAGAACAGCAAAAACCGCCACCTACCCATACAATCCTCGACATTATCGGCAAAAATCCATAAAAACCACATATTGACGATAAGATGCAACCAACTGCTGTGCAAAAACAAGTTGGTGACAAACGACACATAACCATCAAACGGCAACCCGGCATAACCTAGCCAACCATTGGCATAACGGGCGGACACCATGCCGTAGCGCATCACCAAACGGGCGCTTTGCTCTTCCGGCATAAAATACATCCACACAAACACCGCTGAGCAAATGGCCATCAGCGACCAAGTGACCAAGGGTTTGGTATTGCAGGGGGCCGTATCTCTTATTGGTATCATAGCGGATTCCTTGGCTATAGTAATTGATAATACATGTTTTTTAGGGGTACGGTGCGCTGGCTGGAGTTAATGCCATACGCAGGCTTAAACAGTTTATAATAAACCTTGAATTTTCCTAATATTAACGGTAAGCCGCTATTTATACAGCCATGCAAGACACGCCAAGCGAATCCCCCGCCAATTTTCCCGAGCTAATGCTCGCTGAACCCCTATTACGGGCAGTCGCCCAAATGGGCTTTAACCAACCTACGCCCGTACAACAAAAAGCCATTCCCGCTGTCTTGGCTGGCAAAGACCTGTTGGTCAGTGCAGAAACTGGCAGCGGCAAAACAGCCGCCTTTTTGTTGCCTGCCCTGCAACACCTCATCGACCACCCCACCAGCCTGTTCGGCACCCGGGTATTGATTTTAACCCCCACCCGCGAATTGGCCAGCCAATTATGGCAACAATGCCAAGCCTTGGCGGCTTTTACCGACCTGAAAGCCAGCCTGATCATCGGCGGGGAAGATTTTAAACAGCAACAAGGCCATATCCGCAGGAATGTGGAAATACTCATCGCCACGCCCGGGCGGCTGTTGGAGTTGCTGGAACAAGAATCGCCCGATTTTATGCATCTGCAACTGCTCATCCTGGACGAAGCCGACCGGATGCTGGACATGGGCTTTAACGAAGCCGTGATGAAAATTGTCCAGCACTGCAACCCCAAGCGGCAAACCCTGCTGTTTTCCGCGACCCTAACCCATTATGGCATCATCAAGCTGGCTGACAAACTGCTTAATAACCACCAGACCATTGCCCTAAACAGTTTGCATGACGGACACGGCAATATCCAACAAAGCATCATATTAGCCGATGATGACAGCCATAAACAAAAAATATTGGCGTGGTTGCTGTTAAACGAAGATTACGAAAAAGCCTTGGTGTTCACTAACAAACGCATCAGGACTGACGAACTGCAAAACCCGCTGCGGGTGCTAGGGCTGCGCGTCGCGGTGTTGCATGGTGAAATGGAGCCACGCGAACGCAAACGCACCATGGACTTGCTGCGTAATGGGCTGGTGTCGATTATTGTCGCCACCGACTTGGCGGCCCGCGGGCTGGATGTCAAGGGCATCAATTTGGTCGTTAATTTTGACGTGCCCAGAAACGGCATTGACTATATCCACCGTATCGGGCGCACCGGTCGGGCCGAGGCCACCGGACAAGCCATCACCTTGGTCAATCATATTGAATGGAACGTGATTTCTGGCATCCAGCGGTTTTTGCATCAAAATTTTGAGCAACGGCTGATCAAGGCGTTGGCGGGCAGCTTTAAAGGCCCCAAAAAACTCAAGGCTTCCGGCAAGGCCACCGGTGTTAAAAAAACAGTCGAAGAGAAGAAGGCCCCAGTCAAAAAAATAAAAATCCGCGAGCGGGACAAAAAGAATGTGGGCAAGCGGCGTGTACCGACCGTTAAAGAGGCTAAAGAAGCTAGTGGGTCACAAAATTAGGCTGGCAAATTTAAGGCGTTCCCCAAGGGCATACCCAGCATGGAAATCATTCCAGTCATTGATTTAAAAGATGGACACGTTGTCCATGCCCGCTGCGGCAATCGGTCTTTATATTTACCTATCAACAGCCCGTTATGCCGGTCTTCTGATGTTTTTGATGTGGTCAGGGCTTTTTTGTCGGTGTATGCCTTTAAAACATTTTACCTGGCCGATTTAAACGCCATTACTGGGCAAGAAGGCGACCACACGGCATTAATCAACGCCTTGTTGTCGGCATTTCCTGAGCTAATATTTTGGGTGGATTGCGGCTACCAACGCCATCAAGCGCAGCCAGCCAATTATGTGCCAGTGTTGGGCAGTGAATGTTATAAACCGCAACAGTTGGTAGAATTGGCTGATTTTAATGGCAACTTTATTTTGTCTTTGGATTATGGCGCAAGCGGCGCGTTAGGCGCCCGCGAGTTATTTGACCATACCGAATATTGGCCAGACAGGGTGATTATTATGACGCTAGACCGTGTCGGCAACCAGCAAGGGGTTGATACTGGCAAATTGGCGAGTTATTGCAGGGACTATCCTGACACACAGTTTATTGCGGCGGGAGGTATCCGGCATAGTGATGATTTACTGGTCTTACAGGCGTTGGGAGTCCGTCATGCACTGCTTGCCAGTGCCTTACATGCCAAAACTATAGGCCACCAAGAAATTGCGGGGATTGCTAAATTTTAGGCAAAAAAATACCCCGGCAAGCCGGGGTATTTTTAACAGCAAAGCAAAAGTTATTATGCTTCGTTGTTTACTGCGAATGGGTGTTTCGCTTCTTTTTTAGCAGCAACTACTTCAGCAGCAGTTGGTGAACCCGCTACAGCGCGTTGCAATGCTTCTTTAGTGGCAGCGTAGTTGAAAGATTCGATTTTAGCATCGTCTTCAGCTTGCCAGTGAATGAAAACACCAACAGAGATGAACAGGTCATCAGCTTCGTCAGCTGGAATAGTGCCATCTTCAACACAATCAGCAACAGCCATAGCAACAGCGCGTTGTGCTGGGCCAAACATTTGGACAGCTTGTTTTGAACCTTTGATAGTTACTTTGTTGAACAAAATAGTTGCTGGTTTAACCATTAGGTTAGGGGCAACAACAGCCAATAATGTTGAGAAACCGTCTTTGTTGTTAGTCAAAGCAGTTGCAAAAGCAGTTTCAGCAGCTGAACCTCTTGGGCCAATGATCAAGTCGATATGGGCAATTTCGTTGCCTTCGCCGACTAAAGATTCACCAACAAGCATTTTAGTAATTTTCGCCATTTTATATCTTCCTCTATTAGAGAATTAAAGTGATTGTAACTAATATTGACACCTTCCGGCGTCTCCTTATTTGCATTGCACAAATCCCTGAGAAAATATTATCTAGTTTAAAGCAATAATATTTTCCAATAATGCGGTCAATACCGTGGCTACTGTCAAATCCGCCGTAGTACCCGGATTAACGCCCCTAGACTTTAAGTCCCCGTCCATGCGGTACAATAGAGGCATAAATTGTTCGGGGCTTTCAGCATTGGCGAACTCGGCATCAAGCGCAAGCATGGCATGTGCTATCCACTGGGTATGCTGGCCACCGTATTTCCTTTCTATGTGGCTATCAGGAAACCTGCTTAACAGACCAATATAGACAGCCACCGCAGCCCAGTGCTTACTTGCCCACTTATAGATGGCATTATAGTAGGCTGGCAGGGAAAAATCAAAAATATCTTGGTAGCCGGTAAGGTATTGCAAAGCGATACGGTCTTTATCACTGGCAAGACACATGGCTTCGGTCAGTGTCACCGATGCCCCAGTGTTGACATCCTGTTGCGATGCACTACCCAAGCCACCGGGAGCCGCCAAGACAATCGCCTTAAACACCCAGTCGGCATCGTTGATGCTGGTGCTGGACAACACTTGCCGCAAGGACTGGCGTAAAGTTTCGCCGGATGCCCGACAGTAAGCAGCTTCCAGCAAGGGGGCGCACAATAGCAGTATGCCCAAGTTGGTGTTGCATCCCACCGCGTTGCGGGTGGCTTGCACGGCATAATAAATCCTTTCGCCCAAGCCATAAGCACGGTTGCATAGCGGCGCAGCGCTCACTTCGGCGCTTATCCTAAAATCAGCGACCGTCATGCCATGCCCATCGGAGTAGACACTGACATTGCCCGGCTTGAAGGCTTGCAGCTCAATTTCACAGGCTTGCGCATAACAGGCACTGAGCTGTTCTGGGCTTAATGGCATAGACATGCTTGCGGCAGATAACGGCTAATTAAATCATGCGCCAGCAAGTCCGCGACATTGACCGCACAGACACTTTGCAGACCTTTCCAGGCCGGAATACTGTTCACTTCAATAATGCTGTACTGGCCATCGTGCGCTTCGATAATGTCAACCCCCGCGTAATCCATTGCCAACGCATCAGCGGCCTTAACAGCCAAGCTGGCCAATTCGGCGTTGATCGCCATACTTTCACAACTGGCCCCACGGGCGACATTGTTCAGCCACGATTTGCCGCGTCGGCGCATGACTGCGACCGCCTTACCGTTAATGACAAACACGCGGTGGTCAGAAAAACCCTCACCGGCACATTTTACAAAACGCTGCAAATAATAAACCCCGTGGTTAGCAGTAAGCCAAAACAAGTCAGTCATTTTTTCAAGTCGGCGGATACCTTCGCCTTGCGAACCAAACAACGGCTTGCTGATCACAAAATGCCCCTGGTTAAGCTCGTCTTCTGCAATCGCCAGCGCCTGTTCACGGTCACGCAACACCCAAGTCGGCGGGGTGGGCAAACCGGCATGGTGCAATAAAAAACTGGTCATACCTTTATCAACGCTGCGCTCAATGGCTTTGCCATCGTTGTAAACAGCAATACCCAGTGCCATTAAGGCATGTAACACATCCAGATACAGCACCACTTCTTGCAATGAGCCGCCCGGCACCCCGCGCACAAAAGCAGCATCAGGCAATTGCTGCTCAAACCCCGGAATGATCAAGGCGGGTTGACCGCCACCGGTATAAAATTGGCAATCCGTTAAAGAAACAAAATGGCTGTCAAACCCCAGATCGGCAAAAGCCTGCTGCAATTGCTTGCCATGCCAACCGGGGTCATCAGTAAAAATGGCTATCCGTTGCACTCGCCTTCCCTATTGCCTAAGCGCCGAACGATTGGTCCAATAAGGCGTTGTCCAATTTTCCGGCACGGAAACTGTTGCCGGATTCCACCGCCGTGACAATCACGCTGGCAGGGCTGAACAACATGGCATCAATTTTGAAGAAGTCGTAGTCGTATTGTTTGAATATTTCGGCAAATGGTTTGCCGTAATCTTTTGAGGTGGAACTGGGCAATGCATTGGCCAACTTCTCCGCCGCTGCATCATCACCTTTAACAAATAAATGCACCAGTCCGGCGAACAAAATGGCATCATTAGTGCGCCCCATAGCTTTGACAAATTTAGGGTGCGGCGGGCATATTGGCGCACTGCCGCTGCCGTCGATAATATTTTCTAAGGGGAAATGCAAAGCATGAGCCTTGTGCATAGCCACCTCCAACACCCTTGACACCACTTGCACGCCACCGGCAAGGCTGCTGGTAGGGGTGACGATGATGGTCAATTGGGCGGGTTGCAATTGGCAAGCCGCCGCCACTTTTTCGATGATTTCCAGCGGTGGGATAGCATCGTTTTCAATCACCAACACAGCCGTGCCGCCCTCATCACGGTAAGCCAACTCTTTATAAAGCTCTTCCACTGGTTCGCGTTGGTTTTCTTTCAGCTTGCTGGCCATTGCCCGTGCGGGGCCTGAACCTAGCGCATAATATTTTTCATGGGACAAACTCCAACCTGCGTATTGGCTACCCAAACAGCTCAGCACCGGATTGCTGCTGTAAACGGTGACTGACAATGGCCAGTTCGCCGTATAAGGGCTGTGCTGAATGGTGACTGTACCCAGGCCACCCATACAAATTTCGGCAATAATACGCCCCGCTTCCAAGCCGCCCGGCACGTTGATACCTGCATCAATAATAGTGCAGCCATTATCCAAACGCGTAATGCCAAGACGCAGTTTATCCGCCTGTCCAAGCAGTTGCTCGACCAACGGCGCGGCCAGTTTGTTGACGCTAGCAGTGTATTCCATAATGATAAAGACCTTTTAAAAGATTATGTTGGATTGAATCTAGAGTTTGCATGAGCAAACCGGCGTTAGTGTGGTGGGCAATAATACTGCAAATGGGGTGGCCTTTACGGATTAAAGCTCCCGCGCATGGCACATCACAGCACTGTTCAGGCCAACAGAACGGGTCAGGTACCTGCACATCCTCATCGGCATAAATGATTTGATAGGCCGCATAGTCCCTGCGCTGAACAATGACGGTCGGCAATACACCATGGAGCGCGTTAATCTGGTGAGCTAGCCAATCACCCCTATATAGTTGCAAGCTGGCTGATAAACGTGGATTAATTTCCAACACATAAATTTGCCCGCCGTCGCGCATAAAATCCACGCTGTTCAGCCCTTGCAGCGACAAAGCAGGGACTAGCCTTGCCAGCCAGCCAGCCACCTGCATTTGTTGTTCAGGCGGCATATCGGCAACCGTGCAAACACCTGCAAACACAAAAGCTTGATCAGCATCCAAGGCAACCGTCCATTGCCGGTTAAAACCCACTACGCAAAAATCTTGCCCATCCGCCAAAAACAACACGGAATGTGCCGTACCCTTTTGCCATTGCTGGTAATACTCGCCCGCCTGTTGCTGATGGCCCGCACGGTAGCAAGTAATGCCAACACCGCCCTGCCCTTGCAGGGGCTTGACCAACCACCCTTCTGGTGTGGCGGGCGGTGAAAACTGCGTAAGCGGATAGGGAATGCCCAAGTTATCCAACAAGCCAAAAAATGCCGGTTTATCAGCCAGTTTTTTAAACGTTTCGGGTGGGTTACCCAATAGCCTCAATCGGTTGTGCAAATAATCAAAGCTTTCTGGATAGCTCTCAAAGCCACTGCCATACAGCACATCAGTCACTGCGAAACGTGCGATAAAATATTCCACTGCGGGCTGTAAGGCTGCCAATGCCAACGACGGTATCTGGATGAATGCCGCTGCCACGGCTTGCGTGTCACAATCGGCAAAACAATCAATCACCAATACCTTAACACCCGCTTGATGGGCAATCTGCGCCGCCATTCTGCCGGAATGGGCAACAACAAGGATGGTTTTCGGCAACATCAGACTGGCAAGTTTTCCACCCCAACCACTTGCACACTGCCGCCGGTATTACGGGCACTGACCGTGATAAAACTGAGGTTGCCATAATGTTCAAATTGCTGGCGGGCTTTGGCGGTCAGCACTTCCGCCAACCCCTCCCCGTCCACCATACAAAAACCGGTCGGCCCCCACGAAGTTTGACCTAATGCCACCGCCCCCTGCCCTGCCAGCCAAGCGATAGCTTCGGCAACCTCAGGGCTGGTGAAGATGCCACCTTGGGCAGGGGCAAAATGCTCGCCCACCGACCGCTGCAAATGGGTGATCACCTCACCAAAACGGCCAATATCGCGTTCGGCAAGGGCAGGCAGCCCTTGCATCAACAACAGGTAACACAAATGTTCGGCTTCTTGTCGGGGAAAAGGCGGCAATTTTTTGAATGCCAGCACTTCTTGTTGACCATGCAAACCCTGACCGCGTTGGTCCAACACCAAAATGAACCGCCATGAGTCGGGTATCGGCATCTGCGCCAACATCGGCGGGGTGATGGTTTGCGGGCCACGACCACCATCCACCACCAAACCGCCTTGTTCAAACACGCCTATGCCAATACCGGAACGCTGCCCACGTTCAGTAATGGCGGCAACGTCCCGCACACTGAGCTTGAGGCAATAGAACTGGCTGAGTGCCAAGCCCACCGCCAACGCCATTTGCGTGCCAGAACCCAAACCAACATGCTCGGGTATCGCCGCTTCAATAGCAATGTTAAGCTTGTCAGACACCCCCAACACTTTACACAGCTGACCCAAACAGCACTCGGCACGTTCCGCCGAAGGGCCGGTGACGGAACAATGGTCTGCCGATGCCATGGTCATACGGGTGCTGATTTCGTTAAGCGCCACACCAATACTGCCAAAATGGCGGCCTAACGAACCACTTAAGTCGATAAAGCCCATGTGCAACCTAGCCGGTGCAATAACAGTAACTTGTGGGTGGCTGACTTTCAATTTTTTGGAAGCTGAGGTTATGCGCATAGCAGCAATTATAGCCGATAGCGAGCCTAAATGGCGAACTAACTGACAAGCGTTTGGACACCCAAGCGGGCCAGCAGTGCCGCCAAATCATCAGCCATGACATCACACAAACTGATAGCCGCGCTATCAGCCGGTAGCACCGATGGCACATAAGCCGCAACAGCCCCAGCACAGTTAGCGGCAACAATGCCGGTGTGGGAATCCTCCAACACCAAACAATCGGCTATCGCCACCTGCAAGCGTTCCGCCGCAAGCCAAAAAATAGCCGGATCGGGCTTACCTTCAGCCACATCATCACGACAGACCAAGCTTGTAAATTCATCCGCCATACCGGCCCATTGCAAACACTGCACGGCATTGGCGCGGCGGCTATTGGTCGCCATACCATAGGGGATTTGTTGGCGTTTAAGGTGGCTTAACCAATCCGCCACCCCGTGCCTGACAGCAATGCCGTGGCGGCTGACATGCGCGTGCCAATATTGGCTGCTGAGCTGCCGGAACACGTCCAGCGACACAGCGTCGCCCAAATGCCCGCGCAGCTTGTGATCAATGGCGGGCCCCGGCAAACCGGACAAACCCATACAAAAACTGTCGGTCAAACGATAACCCAGCTGCAAAGCTGCCTTTTGCCAAGCCAAACAGTAACCGCCCTCAGTATCCAATACCAAGCCATCCATATCGAAAATGACCGCTGAAAAATCACTTAATTTTGGCATATAATGCAGAACAGATAGCTAACCAGCGGTAAACTATACGCTATCAAGCCATCAAACAAAACCAGCCAAGGCTTTATCGAGCACAGTGCAATGAACATAAATCCCCAAGATTTCCGTGTACCGGCTGGCGGCACTATCGACCTGAAACACTGGCCCACCCAGATTGCCCCGCTGTACCCCAGCAAAAAAATCTACCACACCCTGCTGGACAGACAAATTGACGAACTCAGCGCCCAACAACAATTGCTCTATGCCGCCAACCGCCATGCC
Source organism: uncultured Methylococcaceae bacterium (assembly GCA_903945605.1). Classification (GTDB taxonomy): domain Bacteria; phylum Pseudomonadota; class Gammaproteobacteria; order Methylococcales; family Methylomonadaceae; genus Methylovulum. The sequence continues at coordinate 36,943 of CAJAWH010000061.1, forward strand.
GTGCTGGTTATTTTTCAGGCCATGGATGCTGCCGGTAAAGACAGTGCCATCAAGCACGTCATGTCGGGCATCAACCCGCAAGGCTGCCAAGTGTTCAGTTTTAAACACCCCAGCGCAATGGAACTGGGTCACGATTTCCTTTGGCGGGCCATCCAATGCCTGCCCGAACGCGGCAGGATAGGCATTTTTAACCGCTCCTATTATGAAGAAGTGCTGATCGCCCGCGTACACCCGGAGATACTACGCAGCCAAGGGCTACCGCCCGAATTATTGGATGAACAAACCATCTGGCAAGAACGCTACCAGTCCATTATTGACCTGGAAACCCACCTGCACCGCAACGGCACCCGCATCATCAAAATTTTCTTGCACCTGTCCAAAGAACAGCAGCGGCAGCGCTTCCTTGAACGTATCGACAAACCTGAAAAAAACTGGAAATTCAGCATTGCCGACCTGCAAGAAAGGCGCTACTGGAAACACTACATGCAGGCTTATGAACAATGCCTTGGCAAAACCAGCAGTGCAACCGCCCCTTGGTACATCGTACCCGCCGACGACAAAAAAAATACCCGCCTGATTATTGCCCAAATTATTGTCGATGCTTTCAAAGCATTAAAAATGCACTACCCCGAAGCCGATGAGCCAAGGCAAGCCGAATTGGAAGCCATACGGCAACAGTTGATGGCGGAAGAGGATTAATGCGGAATGCACACCCATGTCGGCTCAAAAAAACTACTGCCGGATAGGGATGGCTGTTGATCGGGATGGGAAACGCTTCCCCGACTGGAAAGTGGGTACCCGCAACACGGAAACCGGACGAAAACGCTGGGACGCCATCAAAAACGACGGCATAACGGATGTCATGAGTGACTGCTGGAGTCCTTATGAAAATTTCGTTCCGAAAGAGCTGCATACGCAATCTAAAGCCGAAACCTATACGGTCAAGGGCTATAACAGCCTGTTCGGGCATTTCTTGGCCCGGTTACGCAGAAAATTAAAATGCTGCAGCAAAAGCAAGGACATGCTCAAATATTCCGTCATGCTTTTGATGCTCAAATGGAATGGCGAACTCGATGCTATGCTAAATTAACAATGCCGTTTAAACTTGTGTCCGGAAAAGTGTTGACTCATCACAATACCCTAGCACCATTACACCCTACACTCTGTTCACACCCACAAAGCACTGACCACACTACCCGCCCAATAACTTTGCGACTGCATTTCCATCAACCGCGACATGGTACGCCTAAACTCAAACGCCCCATCACCTTCCACATAAAGCTCCGCCACCGCCACCTCGGCACTGCATATCAACTGTACATGATGTTCGTATAACGCATCAATCAAGGTGACAAAACGTTTCGCCTCATTGCGTTTTTCCGCTGTCATCCTAGGGATGCCATACAAAATCAGCACATGAAAGCGCTTGGCGATTTCCAAATAATCAGCCGCCCCTAAAGGGTGTCCGCACAGCTCTTCAAAGCTGGCACGCATCACCCCATCAGCAATGGCTGAAACCGGCAACTTACGCCCAAACACCTCCAGAACCGGCGTGGCAACGGCGGCATGGCTGGCTAATTGCTGATAACTGTCACGGATAAAGGCATCGGTGCTGGCATCTAAGGGGAAACGGTAGTTGGCACGGTTAACAACAAGCATTGCCTGACGGTAATCTTGTTGCGCCGCCAGTTCAACAATTTCAGCCGACTTTCTTAGTACATTGATGAAAAATAAAAACTGTTCCCGCTGCAAGCCGCCCTGATAAAGCTCATTGGGATGGCGGTTGGAGGTCATGACAATACTGATATTGGCCTCGAACAATTTGCTGAACAAACGCCCCAAAATCATAGCATCGGCAATATCCGTCACATGGAACTCATCAAAGCAAAGCAAACACACCGAACCGCTGATTTTTTCAGCCAGCGCAGTCAGTGCGTCCTTATTGTTCTGTTGCTTATAATGATGGATAAAGCTATGCACTTCCAGCATAAAGGCATTGAAATGCACCCGGCGTTTTTCTTTAATGGGGCAGGCATCAAAAAACAACGCCATTAACATCGATTTGCCCCGCCCCACATCACCAAAAATATACAGGCTAGGAAAACTGACCGGAGCAGGTGACAGCCATTTACGCAACGAGGATTGTTGGCGCTGTTGGCGGGCAAACAGCAACTGCTCCAGCACCCGCTGCAAATGTTTTACCGCGTTAAACTGGACTTCATCAAACTGGATGTGCTGCCCGGCAACCAGACGTTGGTAGTGCTTTTCCAACAACAGATGGATAGGGTCTACTGGCGACAGCATCAACAGCCTTGCAGGTGCGGGGGGGACTGGCAAAAAAAGGGGATAAGCATACCCGCTGTGCTAGCGGGTACACCCAAAGCATGGCCTGTTAAAAGCCTAACGGGATATTGGCAAAGCACAAGGCGCACCTAAACATAAGCACAAACCAGCCACTTGCCATCAATTGATTTTGCCATGGCACTGCTTGTATTTTTTGCCAGAACCACAAGGACATGGGTCGTTGCGGCCAATTTTGTTGCCTGCACGCACGTAAGGCTGTTCAGCTGCCAAGGTGTTCTCGGACTCCTCCGCAGCAACGGCAGCAGAATGGGCTTCATCATAGGCCGACAAAGTGGGCGATTCGGCGTGTTCAAAATGCATTTCCCTAGGCGCTTGCATTTGTTTGTCCAATGCCTCGACATCTTCTTCCTGACGCACTTGCACTTTAGCCAAAATACTGACCACTTCGTGCTTAATGTGATCCAGCAAGTCGGTGAACATTTCAAAGGCTTCGCGTTTATATTCCTGCTTAGGGTCTTTTTGGGCATAACCCCTAAAATGAATGCCCTGGCGCAAATAGTCCATCGCCGCCAAATGCTCTTTCCAACTGGTGTCCAGCACCTGCAACATCACCGATTTTTCAAAGTGCTGCAACACTTCCGTGGTGATCTGCCGCTCTTTTTCTTGATAGTTGTCGGTCAATAAGTCAACAATGCGTTGGCGCAAGGTTTCCTCGTGCAATTTGTGATCTTCCTCCAACATTTTTTGCACCGGTATTTGCACATTGAACTCCTGCATCAGGTGTTCTTCAAGCCCCTGCAAATCCCATTGCTCAACCATTGACTTGGCAGGGATATAACCGGAAATCATCTGGTTGACCACATCACTGCGGATAGCGGCAACAATATCGGAAACATTTTCCGCCGCCATCAGTTCATTACGTTGCGTGTAGATCACCTTACGCTGATCGTTGGCGACATCGTCGTAAGCCAGAATTTCTTTACGGATGTCAAAGTTGCGGCCTTCCACTTTGCGTTGGGCATTTTCAATGGAACGCGTCACCCAAGGGTGTTCAATTGCCTCACCATCGCCCATACCGAGTTTTTTCATCAGACCCGCAACCCGGTCCGAAGCAAAAATACGCATCAGATCATCTTGTAGTGACAGATAAAAACGGGTCGAACCGGGATCACCCTGACGACCCGAACGACCGCGCAACTGGTTGTCGATACGGCGTGACTCATGCCGTTCAGAACCAATCACATGCAAGCCGCCGCTGGCAACCACTTGGTCATGGCGGGCTTGCCATGCGTCACGGACAGCCGCCTTGTCGGCATCGCTGGCATCCGGCCCCAGGGCGGACAATTCCGCATCCAAACTACCGCCCAACACAATATCCGTACCACGGCCCGCCATATTGGTGGCAATGGTCACCGCACCCGGTTTACCGGCTTGTTCGATGATATGCGCTTCCCGCTCGTGCTGTTTGGCATTCAGCACTTCATGGGGGATAGCCATTTTCTTCAGCAAGGCCGAAACCCGTTCGGAATTTTCAATCGAGGTGGTGCCCACCAACACCGGCTGACCCCGGCTGACACAGTCCTTAACATCTTCGGCAACCGCTTGGTATTTTTCATCGGCGGTCAGGAACACCACATCGCCAAAATCTTTACGCACCATATTACGATGGGTAGGGATAACCACCACTTCCAAATTGTAGATTTTATTCAATTCAAAAGCTTCGGTATCCGCCGTTCCGGTCATGCCGGACAATTTTTCATACAGGCGGAAATAATTCTGAAAGGTGATCGATGCCAGCGTCTGGTTTTCGTTTTGGATAGTCACGCCTTCTTTGGCTTCAATCGCCTGATGCAAGCCTTCCGACCAGCGTCGGCCCTGCATCACCCTGCCGGTGAACTCATCAACAATAATCACCTCATTATTGCTGACAATATAATCCACATCTTTTTTGAACAGCACATGGGCACGTAATGAGGCGTTCAGGTAATGCATCAGCCTGATATTGGCAGCGTCATATAAACTGCTGCCCTCGGTCATCAGGCCATATTCCAGCATCAGCTGCTCGACCCGTTCATGACCGGCCTCGGTCAAATACACTTGACGGATTTTTTCATCAACCGTGTAATCGCCCGGCTGTTCCTCTTCCTCCTGCTTGGTCAGGAACGGGATGATCTGGTTGGCCTTGATATAAACATCGGTGCTTTCTTCGGTAGGGCCGGAGATGATCAACGGTGTCCTGGCTTCGTCAATCAGGATGGAGTCCACTTCATCGACAATGGCAAAATGCAAATCACGCTGCACTTTTTGTTGCAAATTGAACGCCATATTGTCGCGCAAATAATCAAAACCAAACTCATTGTTAGTGCCGTAAGTGATGTCGGCGGCATAAGCCTCACGACGTTCGGCCTGTCCTAGTTGGCTAATGATAACCCCTGTGGTCATGCCCAAGAAGCCATACAACCGCCCCATCCATTCAGAGTCACGCTTGGCCAAATAGTCATTGACCGTCACCACATGCACACCTTTGCCGGGCAAGGCGTTCAGGTAAGCCGCCAGCGTTGCCATCAGGGTCTTGCCTTCGCCGGTTTTCATTTCGGCAATTTTGCCGTCATGTAAAATCATGCCGCCAATTAATTGCACATCAAAATGACGCATGGCAAACACACGGGTAGAGGCTTCGCGCACCGCAGCAAAGGCTTCCGGCGCCAAGCTTTCCAAGGTTTCCCCTTGTGCCAGGCGGTCACGGAATTCTTGCGTTTTGGATTTCAGTCCGTCGTCGGACAATTTTTCATAGTCCAAAGCCAAGGCATTGATCTTTTTGACCAGCTTCCTTTTCTTCCTGATGATCCTGTCATTACGACTACCTACTGTCAATTTGACTAGCTTACCCAGCATGTTTTTTCCGATGTGAAATTAGTAAATGTTTAAAACCAAGCATCCGGTAGGCGACCAGGGCTACAACTGCCTTGCAATCTGTGTTGCAAGCAGCCAAGCACACGGCACTGACTTGACGGATTGCCTCCGGCTGTTAAGTGCAACTATCAACAAAAGTCCCAATTATATACGTTCTACTTTATAAGTGACAGTTAAAACAGCCCATAACCGGCAATGCCCGCATCATCCATAGCCCGGCAAGCTGATGGCGTAAGCGATTTGCAGCTGACCGGCAGTGTTTGGCATCTGCCAAACCGGTATACACTTCTTTAAACTGGCTTATAATTCGCGTAGGAATGATACCTTGCAGGGATTGGCAGAAACCAGGAAGAACGGCGTCGATGTTTCATCGGACACCTTATGCACCATTATAACTATAAGAGTAAGGATCAATATGAGAGAACTATTTAAGAAATTCTTCAATTACTTTCTGATCGGCAGCTTTTCGGTCATACCCATCGTGGTTGTGCTGCAGATTATATTTTTTGTTAAGGAACTGCTCGCGGAGCTGTTCCAAATCGTCTACGGCTTTTCCGACAGTTACACCTACACCACCCTGCTGTTTCTGGTCAGTTTTGCCATTTTGGTGTCTATCGGCAACACTATTGTCAAAAAAGGGGGGTCTTGGATCATCAGTGCTTTCGAATTTGTGTTTGACCGGATTCCGGTATTAAACAGTATTTATCGGGTGCTAAAAAAAGTTATACAAATGTTTTCTTCGCAAGCCTCGGGCATTGCCAAAGAGGTGGTTTATGTGGAATACCCCAAAGAAGGGGTTTGGGTGCCCGCTTACATCACCAACCGCCATGATGACTGGTATGTGCTGTTTATACCCACCTCGCCCAACCCCACCTCCGGGTTCACCGTGATTGTCGAGAAATCCAAGGTGATCAAATCTGACATGAACATCGAAGAAGCCACTAGCTTCATCATCAGTGTCGGGGTTGATTACAACAAAGCGGAAGAAATGAGTGCGTTAGGCACGCAACCCTTATTTGGCGGGCAGGAGGAGAAAATATAGGCGCGATTGGAAGCCTTGAAGCCTTAAGAAGCCTTAATTTGTCGCTGGCAGAGCTTGACCTTAGCCAAAACAAACGCTTGCTCCGCTAACGGTATAAAGTGGTTTTTAAGTAATCATCGGTCACTACAAAAGCGGGTTCTTTACCGGTCAGCGCAAGGGTGAGCGGAATGATTTTAGTCCTTACCCCCATGCCCCGATAATCGACATAACCATAATCGCGCAATACCTCCATAATCAGGGTATTGCGTGGTGAACGCTGCCCTGCTTTCATTTTTTCTATGGTCATCGCATTGGTTAGGATGCCTGGGCTTATCACCTCCAGGCGGTCGGCATACAAACCCACTTCAATTTCCACAAACCGCGTCCAATCCCTGTGTGCCAAGGCATTAACCAAAGACTCCCTGACCGCTTCCAATGGATAGAACCACTGTGTTTCCCGCCTCAAGCCTTGGTCTATGCAGCTGGCTTGCCGCGACATAAAAGGGCCGACCGCATCCATAAAGCGTTCTATTATGCCGCCATCAATAAGCCTTTTACCTGAACCCTCTATATCCCAACGACCCACCATTGGCCCATCTAAAATCTCATCCAGCGCCGCCTGATACTCTTTATCTTGGCCATTAAATGCCAACACCCGCAACCCGGCCTGTTTCAAATATCGACGTGGAAACTTGCCAAACAGCACTAATCCAGCAATCGTGCAATAACAGTTACCTGCGACTTCAGTAAGAAACCCCAGCCCTAATAAACGGGTTTGCCAGGCTTCGGGCGAAGCAGGAATATCGGGGTCTTTTAAAATATCCCTTAAGTAATTGGTTAACCTCGCCTCATCCAAGCAACTGGTATCGGTGCGGGGCACTGGCATAACTTCTGTATGCAACATACCGCCCAGCTCAAACAAACGCATTTGCTGCTCTCGGGTTGCCAGTCTGGAAATCGAACCGACACGGATATAAATGTCCTCCCTGCCCCGATCGCGGACGACATAAGGCTTTGAGATACCTTGCGGGAAACTGAGCAGTGCAACGATTTTAGCGTCATCCAGTTTTATTTCTTCATAGAAAGGCAACATCATCGGATGAATTTTATCCTGCATGACATTCATCACCCACTGTTCAAGGTTTGGACGTTGGACACCACTTATAGTGCCGTCGTCTTCAACCTCCAATAGCAATTTGCCCCCTTGAAAATTTGCCATTGCAACCACTTCTTTAGCCAGCTGCTCGGGGCGTATGTCATCTCGCTTAAACTCAACGCCGGAATTTTCTCCATTTGCAATAATTTCCAACAACTCCGTTTTCAGCATCCGGCACTCCTAAGTTGACAAAACAGACATATTGCGTTACGCGTTAAAGAGAGCCGCCCAATTGGACGGCATATTGACAATACTGGTTTGCTACGCTGCTCCGCTAAGCCTTGCTGAACTTACTTAATCAAATGGATAGCAAGTCAAGCACCTCAACCCATGCCTTTGGCAGTTTCTGTGCCCTTGGCATCGGCTTCTTGATGGTAACGGATAATGCGCTCCACTTCTTTTTTAGAACCCAAAATGACCGGTACGCGCTGATGCACCCCAGTGGGCTTAATATCCAAAATAGCCTCGCGCCCTGTGGAACAAAGGCCGCCCGCCTGCTCAACAATAAAGGCCATTGGATTGGCCTCGTACATAATACGCAGCTTGGCGGGACGCTCAGGGTCGCGCAAATCGCAGGGATACAAGAACACCCCACCACGTGTCAAAATACGGTAAACATCCGCGACAAATGAAGCAACCCAGCGCATATTGAAATCTTTTTCGCGCACCCCTTGCACACCTTGCAAGCACTCGTCTATGTAGCGCTGCACAGGCGGCTCCCAGAACCGCTGGTTGGACATATTAATGGCAAATTCGCTGGTCTCTTCAGGAATGCGCATATCAGGATGGGTCAAAATAAATTCGCCCACATCCTGGTCTAAAGTGAACGCATTGACACCATGCCCTGTGGTCAACACCATCATGGTTGACGGGCCATAAATCACAAAACCGGCACACACCTGTTCCGCGCCCTTACGCAAAAAATCCTCAATATCCGGTTCGACACCTTCACGGCAACGCAATATTGAAAAGATAGTGCCCACCGCCAAATTAATGTCAATATTGGACGAACCATCCAAGGGGTCAAACAAAGCCAAATATTTGCCCCTAGGGTATTGGGCGGGGATGGTTATCAAATCATCATCTTCTTCTGATGCCATACCCGCAAGATGCCCTGTCCAATTCAGGGCATTGATCATAATGTCATTGGTGATGATATCCAGTTTCTTTTGCACTTCGCCTTGGACATTTTCGGTGCCGGCACTGCCCAACACGCCAATCAGGTTGCCACGGTTGACCTTATGCGAAATTTGCTTGCAAGCCGTTACGATATTATTCAGCAATAGCGTAAAAGTACCGGACGCATCGGGCAAGCCACGTTGCTGTTCAATCAGGAACTGGGTTAAAGTCACTTTGTTATTCATTCAAATATCTCAAAATTTATACAATCATTAAGCTGGACGGCTTAGCGTTGCCAGTAAGGCGGCATAACCCTCCCATTAGGGTAAAGCTAACCCATAACACTTAACTTTACCACATCAAGCTTATTCCTTTTTGCTGAAGCCATTGTAAAGCTTACACGCCAATATTGAGGCTGCCAGCAAGAAAGTGATTGAATTTGCGAATATTATTGCTTTGTCATTAATAGATATGCCATACACCAACCAGCAAAACACACCCAATGTAAATAGACTATACATAGATAAGGACAGCGATTGCGTGTCGCGGGTTTTAATCGTCATGATGGCTTGCGGCAAAAACGATGAAGTCGTCAGAAAAGCCGCCAAGTAACCGATATATTCAAAGACCATTGCCTTACCCTCCGTTAATATCCAATAAGAAACACCCTTTGTTTGTCCGCCATGGGGAATAACGGGCAACCAAGCAAAACTATAAGGCCAGCCAATTTTGCGGCTGCAAATAGCGTTCATACAATAGCGCCTCCGGGCTACCGGGTTCAGGTGACCAATTATATTTCCACTGGGCCATCGGCGGCATTGACATCAAAATGGACTCTGTCCTGCCACCCGACTGCAAGCCAAACAAGGTGCCACGATCATAAACCAAATTGAACTCCACATAGCGCCCCCTTCGGTACAATTGGAAATCCCGTTCCCTATCGGTGTAAGCGATATCCTTGCGTTTTTGCACCAGCGGCAGATAAGCCTCAATATAGCTATCACCGACACTTTGCATAAATGCAAAGCATTGGGCAAACGGCCATTCATTCAAATCGTCAAAGAACAAGCCGCCCACCCCTCGGGTTTCTTGCCGGTGCGGCAAATAAAAATATTCGTCACACCATTGCTTATACATAGGGTACACATCCTGGCCAAAAGGCACACAAGCGGCACGCGCCACTTTATGCCAGTGCAGCACATCATCATGGAAAGGGTAAAAAGGGGTTAGGTCAAAACCACCACCAAACCACCAAATAGCCGGTGAGCCGGGCTTTTCAGCAATCAAAAAGCGGACATTGGCATGGGAAGTCGGCACATAAGGATTTTTAGGGTGGATGACCAAAGACACGCCCATAGCATGGAATTGTCTTTCCGCCAACTCAGGCCGCCTGGCTGTTGCGGAAGGTGGCAAACTGATGCCGGAAACATAAGAAAAATTAACTCCGGCCTGCTCAAAAACATCACCACACAGCACTCTGCTTCTGCCGCCACCGCCCTCTTCCCTATCCCAAATATCCTCCACAAAGCGCTGCCCCTTTTCTTCACGTTCCAACGCCGCACAAATTTTGTCCTGTAAATTAAGTAGATAGTCTTTTACTTTATTAATGTCGTAAGAATTCATCGGTAGCCTAGCTTGGTGATTATGGTGATAATAAGGATAAATCCCGCCCCCCCTGACCATTAAGGGGATGAACGGGGCGATGCCAGTAAGTGCGGCAAGTATAGGGGGCGGATTGCCTGCGTTCAACTTTAGCTTGTCATCTGGATTGCAACAGGATGCACAACTGGCATGTTCCCTGCATAGTCTTAAAGCACAAACCTTTACCAGGCGAAACCCGCGCCAACCCCCAATGATTGCACCAAAATAGCGCACAAACCGCACAAAATTGGCGTTATCAATAATTAATCCGTCAATATTTGCATTATCCCTTAATATTTAGGATTATTGTTGTAGAAATTCATATTTTGCAGACCTCAAACATCGGAGACATCAATGCACGTTGTTACACTAATCAAAGGCGATGGCATCGGCCCATCAATCATGGACGAAGCAGTCAAAGTCATCGACGCCTCGGGGGCAAAAATCACTTGGGAAGAAGCCTACGCGGGGCTATCCGCATTTGAACAGTTCGGCACACCGCTACCCGATGCAACCCTGACCTCCTTCGACAAAACCCGTGTCGCCTTTAAAGGCCCGTTGACCACCGTGGTCGGCACTGGGTTTAGAAGCATCAACGTCGCCTTGCGCCAACAATACGACCTCTATGCCAACGTCCGCCCCGCCAAAAGCTGGGCCGGCATTAAAACCCGTTTTGAAGACGTGGACATTGTCATTGTGCGCGAAAACACCGAAGGCTTGTATGCCGGACTGGAACACTACCTGACCCCGAAAAAAGACATCGCCGAAAGTTTGGCGGTAGTGACCCGCGCCGCATCAGAACGCATTGTTGACTACGCCTTCCAATATGCCCGCGACAACCAACGGGAAAAAGTGACTGTTTGCCATAAAGCGAACATCTTAAAATATACCCAAGGGCTGTTCTTGGATGTGGCAAGGGAGATAGCCAGCCACTACCCTGAAATCAAATTCGATGAAAAAATCATTGACGCCGCGTGTATGCACATGGTCATGAACCCCAAACAATTTGACGTGGTCGTCACCACTAACATGTTCGGTGACATTTTATCTGACCTGACGGCTGGTCTGGTCGGCGGTTTGGGCCTGATACCGGGCGCCAACATTGGTGCCAACGCCGCGCTGTTTGAAGCGGTGCACGGCAGCGCCCCTGACATTGCTGGCAAAAACCTGGCCAACCCCATTGCTGTGATTATGGCTGGTGCCATGATGTTAAGCCACCTAGGCGAACAAGAAGCCGCCGACCGCGTGATAAAAGCGGTTGAAACGGTGGTCAATGAAGGCAAATTTGTCACCCCCGATTTAAATCCTGACTCTAAAGCGGGCACTATCGAAATGGGCAACGCCATTGTTGCCGCCTTGGCCTAGCCAATAGCCCACGCCAAACACCGCCAATATCCCACCTCAGGATGTTGGCGGTAGCCAGCCCCAATTTGCTGCACAAGCATTCCTACCGGACATTTCTGCCACCGCCAGTTTTTCGACAAATGCGCCAACTATTAGGTAATCATCGCCGATAGGCATAAAATATGCTGCTTTAATAGGCTATCACTCGGATTATGGCTAATAAACAACTGCTTTTGCTTGCCCTGATTATCCCCGTGTTATTGGAGCTTGCTTGGTTTTTAAAACCAACCGCCACCGGAACAGCCACACTTAACCCGCCGGGGACGCGTGCCATTGCCCAAGATGAAGTGACCAGCATCGAAAAGCCTTGCTCTGACGAACATCCCGAATGGCGTTCGGCACAAAGTATAGAGGGTGTGCCTATAGCCGCCTCATTGGCCTGTGAGCCGGACAATCCGTTCGAGATTGCCGCTGCCGTAAAAGGCACCAATAATATAGCGATGGCCACGCTGATGCAGACTGACTTGGCACAAGACGCACTGGAAATGTCCGACGACTTGGACAACGATGGCGACCCCGACATTATCCATATCAAATTGGAAGTGGTGGAACTGAACGGCTTCAGCCCAGATGGTGATTACCTCATCAACACCTTTGCCATTGCCCCGGGTATCCAACCGGGTCTGTGGGCTTATGCCCCCAAATCACGCGGCATGGGCGTTAAAAACTTCAACTCCCGTATTGCCAACCCGCTGTTGCGTGCCCCCTCCCCCAGTATCCGTGTTGAACAGGGCGACCGCGTCAGCATCACCTTAGAAAACACCCACTACTTGCCACACACCCTGCATTTGCATGGCGTGGACCACCCTTGGCAGAACAGTCACGGCGAAGACAATGACGGTGCTGAAGAACACCCCGTCTTCCCCGGCACCCAACACACTTACGAAATACAGCCCCGCCATGCCGGTACCATGCTCTACCACTGCCATGTACAAACCGCACAACATATCATGATGGGGCTGGGCGGGCTATTTATCGTGGAAGAAAACCGACCCAACAATTGGCTGCAAACCTTCAACATAGGGGCTGGGCAAGTGCGCCACCCCTCAGTGGCGGTCAGCCAAACCTATAACCAAGAGTACGATCTGGTATACCAGTCACTGGATAAAAAATTGTCCGGTATCATCCAACAAGCCAATGACCCACGGCTAATCAGCCAACAGATGAGCCGTGACTACAACATGACCGAATCGTTTGAAAATTATTTTCTGCTGAACGGTCATTCCTTTCCTTATACCTTGCGTGACGGCATGATCATCACCGCCGAAAACGAGAACATCAAATTACGCGTTGCCAACTTGCAACGCTCCGCCGTTGCCCTGCATGTGCACGGGCATAAAGTGGCCATCACCGCTTATGACGGGGTTGACCAGCCCGAAGGCCAGCAATTGACCCGCGACGTGGTGGACATTGCCCCCGCGCAACGCGTGGACCTGAGCCTGCGGACACAAGATGACGGCCTGCACAGTTACGGCCCCGGCTTGTGGATGTTCCATGACCATGTACCGACCGGCACCACCAGCGACGGCATGGAACCCGGCGGCAATATGGCCATTTTGGCCTACCAAAGCTTAGTGGACGGTCAAGGGATGCCCAAAATGCATGAAGATATGCTGGGTGAGCTGTTCAGCCCTGATTATTACGCAAAAAAACTCCCGGTTTGGCGTTCCGGTGACTTTAAACAACTGCTCGGCGACGCGGGCAAAATGCCCCCTACTTACTGGCAAATCATCATATTTGGTTTACTGATAGGACTGGCCTTAGCTTTGCTGATGTTCATCATGATGGCAACATCCAGGAAGCGTCCATGAAAAAACTTATTATAATGCTGGCATTGATGGCTTTAGCTGTGGCTCATTTACCCGCCACTTGGGCCGATATGGGCCACCACCATCACATGCTGATGGACGGGCGTGGCATGGTCATGAATGCCAACAGCGACAAGCTGCCACAAGACTGCCAAGCCCTATCAGAAACTGTTGATATCACCATCCATGCCGGACACCAACACGCGCTGGCATTCAACGGCAAAATGTTTGCGTTTGACAAACAGCAATGGGATGTCAAACCTTGCGCCAAAATCAACATCACCTTTATCAATGATGACCACATCCGCCACCAGCTGATGATCCACGGTTTGCCCGGCTATTTGTACCCCGAAGGCATGTTCCATCTCGAACTTTACGGGGCAGGCGAGCTGAAGGCTTCTTTAATTGTCCCTAGCCAGAAAAAAACCTATTTGGTGCATTGTGAACTACCGCAACACATGGAAAAAGGCATGAAGGCACAACTGAAAGTCGGTGGCGGCGATGGTGACTTGCCCAGTATCCCAGGCATTAGCGCACCCGTCAAAGCCGACCACTATGCCATCGACTGGCAACAATCCACTTGGTTGATCCTGCTAGTATGCATCATGGCGGGCTTGCTGCTGCCATTTATAGCCATCACCTTCATCAAATTAAAAAGAAAACAGCCCTAACCGAACCCACCCAAGCACCAGCCATTAAAACTACCCTATCAAGCCCGCAACAGGTTTGCACAACAGCTCAGTTTTCCTGACCGGACAGCAACCGCTGGATATTGCTTTTATGCCGCCATAACAACACGGCGGTCATGGCAAGGGTGACGGCAACAAAGGGCATTTTGCCAAGCAAAAACCACGCATACAGCGGTGCAAGCACTGCTGCGCACAAGGCGGACAAGGAAGAGATTTTGCCGATTTTATAAATGGCCAGCCAAGTGACAACAAAGGCCAAGCCAAGCAGCCAGTTAAAACCCAATAACACGCCAATGGTGGTCGCCACGCCTTTGCCGCCTTTAAAGCCGAAAAACACCGGATACAAATGGCCGGTAAAGGCCGCCAGTCCAATCAGCACCAACCATTCATCAGATACGCCTAGGTAGTGGGCGGCAAGGACTGGCAGCAGCCCCTTGAGCAAATCGCCCGCCAAGGTGACGGCGGCAGCTTTTTTGCCGCCTATGCGCATAACGTTGGTGGCTCCAGGGTTACCCGAACCTTGTTCACGCGGGTCGGGCAAGCCCATGACCCGACAGGTGATAATGGCAGAGGAAATGGAGCCTACCAGGTAGGCGGCAATCAATAACAACCACGCAATCATTGGATACCTTTTTTCAATAGTTTGGAAGAAACGTTTTATTCACTGATGTCACGCGACATGTTGGCTGAGCGTAGCAGCAGCCCCCAGCTATGATTTTTTTTGCCGGGTCGTCTTGTCTTGGTTGGCCCCTTCGGCTACGCTCAGGGAACGGGCGGTATTATCTGGCACTCCTACCAGCCGATAGCTTTTGCGTAACCTCAGTTATTCAGGATTTTTTGTGTTATCGACACCAATTTCGGCAGGCAAGGCATTGTCAGCAGTTTGCGCTTTGGGCACAAACCAACGCGAGAACAGCAAACCTATTTCGAACAGCCACCACATCGGCACAGCCAGCAAAGTTTGCGAGATGACATCGGGCGGGGTCAGCAACATGCCAACAATGAAAGCCCCTACTATCACATAGGAGCGTTGCGCGGCAAGCTGGGCGGGAGTGACCAAGCCAGTCCAAACCAACACAATGGTGAAGATGGGCACTTCAAAGCACACCCCAAAGGCAAAAAACAGCGTCAGCACAAAATCAAGGTATTTGCTGATGTCCGTCATCACTGCCACGCCCACAGGGGCGGCGGTGGTCAAGAAGCCGAACACCAACGGCAGCACCACAAAATAAGCAAAAGCCACGCCGATAAAAAACAACAGGGTGCTGGCAATCAATAGCGGCAACATCAGGCGTTTTTCGCTTTTATAC
>CAJAWH010000062.1 GCA_903945605.1 uncultured Methylococcaceae bacterium
GTTGCCAGCCGCCCGCTTCGCTCAGGAAGCTGAACGCCGCGCCGGTGTTGTGGACATAAGTCAGGTTAAAATAAGGCAGCACGGGGATGGATTGGAACAACGGCATGTGGCTGTCGATAGCCAGTTTGCTGGCTTGGTCCACCAGCACTGCCAATAGTGATAACAGCGACCATTTTAAATTATGCATATAGGTTGGGGTGTACCCAAAGAGCTTCCATGCAAAAATCACCGCTCACCAAAACCAAACGTGCCAAAACCATCACCGCAAGCCCAGTTTTCATCAACAATGTTATGGTCAACATAACGGTGGATGCTTGAAAACGGCCAATCGGCAGGCCGGAGGACATAGCCATGCTTGACTGGGTTATAATGGATATAATCAACATGGCGTGCAAAATCCAAATCATCACGGATTAGATGTTCCCAAAAACGGCGTTGCCAAATGCCCCGCTCGCTCTTGCTTTTGCGGCTGGCGGATAGGCGTTCTGATGGCGCAAGCTGTCTTGAGAAACCCGCTTTTATCAAACCCCAGCGTGTGGAAAAATCACGGTCGCCTTGCGGTAATGTCCACAGGCTGTGCAAATGGTCGGGCATGACTACCATCGCCTCAATGACAAACGGGTGCGCTGTTTGCACACGGCGCACCGATGCCCTTAAGTTTTCAATGTGCTCAACCAATAAGCCGCTTTTGCGTTCCGCCAGATTGACCGTAAAGAAATAACAGGCACCGGGGATATTGGCTCGTCGATAACGCATTCAAATATTTGATTAAGCGGATTGTAGGTTGGGGTGCACCCAAGGGGCATAAAAGGAACGAACCCCAACACAACAAAATTGCGGATTATAAGTGCGTAGGTTAGGATTTGCCAAAGAGTATAAAGGGATGAGTCGTTAATGGCTAGATTTTGTTGGGGTTCGTTCCTCACCCCAACCTACGGGCTACGGGCTTTCAAGACGGTATCTACGAGCTGCTAGCTAATTCAAACACGTCTAAGGCATTGCTTAAAAATGAGAAAGCACGAAATGCAGGATGCATTAATAATACTTCTTTGCCAACTAAACGCAATGCGCTACGCGCTCCTATTTCTTGAGCTTTATTACCTGCCAACATCTTAAACAAATCTGAGATTAAATTGCTATGATCCTTCTTAATCTCTATGCAACCATTGGTATTGCATTCGTTCTCCGTAAAATTGCCAGTAGAGTCACCTATGAGAACTCTTCCTAAAGGTTTTTTACCATCGAATTTATTTGCGAGAATAACCCTGTTGTCAATATGTAATGCTCCGCTCTTATAATATCCACGTTCATCCAGTAGGCCAAGAAATTTTTCATTACTGCCTATTTTCGCAATTACTCCTGCTGCGTAGCTACCATCATTATTTATTTCCCCACGGAAAACTCCTCGTGCGCTATTAATAGTCACTAAAATTTTTCCATTCTGGGCTACATATCTACCATTGCTCAGTTTGCCGCTCGCTGATCCATAAAGATCATGACCATCACATAAAGTTGATGTATCACACCAGCGGGCAAAACCATTACCGCTTGCCTGACCATCAATACAGCCACAGCCATCGCCACAAGTACACGATGTTTTCCAAAAGGTTGTCAATGCCCGTTTCTGTGCGGACTGAACAAGGCTTCCTGCTGCCTGTACTCCACAAGAGACCCATTGTTCGGCGCAAATGATTTGTGCCGCCTTAGTTTGTTGTATTTGAAAAGCAGGTTCTGACGTAGCTATTGGCAATTCTTTGGAAATGCTTGCACATCCCGACAAAAAAAGATACGCAAATAACATAACAATAAAAATTGAGTTTTTTTGCATAGCTATTCCTTTTCAATTTTGATGTTGTAATCGTTACCGACATCTGCACAACGTGACCCGCACTCTTCAACACGTTGGTTAAACTGCTGTTGCGCTTGTTCGGCGTTATTAGTTCCTTGAGTTGCATTAACTTGTGCTTTTTTTGTTTCTTCATTTCCGGAAGACATAGCAGCCATAATTATTACTATGGCAATAATTAACCACGCAGCCATGATAACACCTCTTAAATTAAAAGATAAACTCTTCCATGGTCCAATAGGGAAAAATAAATTTACGACTTCTGATTGAAATTTCAGTTTTACCTTTAGAGTTCCAATTCCAATCAAATCCTTGACCTTGCTGAACTTGTTGTCTGTCCGTTAAAATGGCATTTCCATAAATAAAATCTATTCGCCCAGACTTTACAACATCAAATCGAAAATTCACATTATTTGTACCACGTTCTCGGTTTATTTTGATGTTATCTAGTACGGCATAATCCAAAACTATGTTGTTATAAACTATGCCAAGCAAAACTATAAATGATATAGACGCTAACAAAAAAAGAGATCGATAACGTTTTTTAGCTATGGTGGCTTCTTCTAATTTTTTTTCTAATGAAATGGTCATAATTATTTTTATGATTTTTTGCAAAATAGGCTTGTGTTTTAAGAAAGTATCTATGAGCTGTTTTTACGGGTTCACTATATCTCGTAATAAATCCCTAATTTCTTTAAGTAATTTATAAATATCGACGACAATGGAAATAAACCCAAATATAAGTGTGGTAATAATGATGCCACCAATGCCTATTGCTAATCCAGAAAAAAAATTATGGAAAGCGGTAAAGATACCTACAGCACAAGCTATCATAATCAATAAGTTTGGTATGAAATGTATTAGATATGCGAACAATTTTGAAGTAAACATAGTATTTCAACAATTTTTTTGTTGTAGCTAGTAGGTTTTGATAAGAAACAACCCCAAAAATCCTACTCCCCCTCCTTCCCCCTAACCAATCTCAACGACTCCACCAGAATCAGCGCCACGCCCAAGGTAATTGCCGAATCCGCCACGTTAAACGCGGGCCAATGCCATTCTTCCACATACACATCCAAAAAGTCAATCACATAACCATAAGCCAAGCGGTCAATCAAATTGCCTATGACCCCGCCCAATATTAACGATAAGGCTACCGACAACAACACCTCATGTTTTTGCAGACGGGTCAGCCACACCGCAATCATGATGCTGATAAGCCCGTAGGTTGGGGTAAGGAACGAACCCCAACACAACAAAGTTGCGGATTATAAGTGCGTAGGTTAGGATTTGCCCAAAGAGTATAAAGGGGATGAGTCGTTAATGGGTAGATTTTGTTGGGGTTCGTTCCTTACCCCAACCTACGGGCTAACCACAACCTTTGCTTTTTGTCTTTCATCATCTTGTTTTGCTGATGAAGCTGATAGTTTTGCAAAATCGGAAAATAACCCTGCTCATGATTCAGTATCGCATCCTGCTGGAGCAGTTTCAAAGTATGTAATTGATAATGCCCAAAATACGTTAAAACAAGAGACTAGCAGTGCAACAGATCAGTCAGATTCAACAGATCAGTCAGGTTCGTCAGGTAATTAATTATGGTGGCTCGTAGGTTGGGGTGAAGGAACAACCCCCAACAACCCTACCCCCCCTCCTTCCCCCTAACCAACCCCAACGACTCCACCAGCATCAGCGCCACGCCCAAGGTAATTGCCGAATCCGCCACATTAAACGCGGGCCAATGCCAGCTGCCCACATACACATCCAAAAAGTCAATCACATAGCCATAAGCCAAGCGGTCAATCAGGTTGCCTATGGCCCCGCCCAATATTAACGATAAGGCCACCGACAACAACACCTCATGTTTTTGTAGACGGGTCAACCAGACCGCTATCATCATGCTGATCAATGCCGCCAGGCCCGCAAAAAACCAGCGTTGCCAGCCGCCCGCTTCGCTCAGGAAGCTGAACGCCGCGCCGGTGTTGTGGACATAAGTCAGGTTAAAATAAGGCAGCACGGGGATGGATTGGAACAACGGCATGTGGCTGTCGATAGCCAGTTTGCTGGCTTGGTCCA
>CAJAWH010000063.1 GCA_903945605.1 uncultured Methylococcaceae bacterium
GCCGATTATGTGCTGTACTACCAAACCATCCCCATTGCCCTCATCGAAGCCAAAGACAACAACCACAGCATCGGCGACGGCATGCAGCAGGCCCTTGACTACGCCCACACCCTGGCGGTGCCGTTTGTATTCTCCAGTAATGGCGACGGCTTCTTGTTTCACGACAAAACCGGACTCGGCGACACCCTCGAAACAGAATTGCCGCCCGGCCAATTTCCCAGCCCCGCGCAATTGTGGCAACGCTACCTGACGTGGAAAGGGCTTGACCCCCAGCAAGAAAAAATCATCCTACAGCCCTATTACGATGACGGTGGCGACAAAGCACCGCGTTATTACCAGACCAATGCCATCAACGCCACCGTAGAAGCCATTGCCAAAGGCCAAAACCGCGTCTTGTTGGTCATGGCCACCGGCACCGGCAAAACCTACACCGCCTTCCAAATTATCTGGCGCTTGTGGAAATCCGCTTGGCGGGCAGGCAAACAAAAGCGCATCCTATTTCTGGCCGACCGCAACATCCTCGTCAACCAAACCATGGTCAACGACTTCCGCCCCTTCGGCCCGACCATGGCCAAACTCAGCACCAAATCCAACACCATTGAGCGTGACGACGGCAGCTTTAGCCAACTGACCACCGCCGTTGACCACAAGCGGCGCATTGACACGGCCTATGAAATTTACCTGGGCCTCTACCAAGCCCTGACCGGCCCCGAAGATTGGAAGAAACTGTACCGTGAACTGTCACCCGACTTTTTTGACCTGATTATCATTGACGAATGCCATCGCGGCAGCGCCGCCGAAGATTCCGCTTGGCGGGAAATACTGGACCATTTCAAAAACGCCAGCCAAATTGGCCTGACCGCCACCCCCAAAGAAACCGCCTACGTCTCCAATATCCACTACTTCGGCGAGCCGGTCTATACCTACTCGCTCAAGCAAGGCATCAGCGACGGCTTCCTGGCCCCCTACAAAGTCATCAAAGTGCATCTGGATATCGACATAGAAGGCTATCGGCCCAAACAAGGTGAAACCGATAAGCACGGCCAAGTGATTGACGACCGCCTCTACAACAGCAAAGACTTTGACCGCAGCATCGTCATTGACAGCCGCATTCAGCGGGTTGCCAAATGGATTTCCGATTACCTCAAACAAAGTGGCGACCGTTACCAAAAAACCATCGTGTTCTGTGTCGACACCGAACACGCCACCCAAATGCGCCAAGCACTGATTATTGAAAACCAAGACGAAGTGCTAAAAAACCAACGCTACATCATGCGCATCACCGGCAACGACCCGATCGGCATAGCCCAACTGGATAATTTTATTGACCCGGAATCCAGCCACCCCGTCATCGTGACCACCTCCCGGCTACTGTCCACCGGCGTGGATGCGCAAACCTGCCGCCTTATCGTGATTGACCGCGCGGTAGGCTCAATGACCGAATTCAAACAGATCGTAGGCCGTGGCACCCGCCTGCTGGAACGGCTGCAAAAATACTACTTCACCTTGGTCGATTTCCGACAAGCCAGCGCCCACTTTGCCGACCCCGATTTTGACGGCGACCCCGTGCAAATCTACGAACCCGGTGAAGACGACCCAGTTACGCCACCAGACGCGCCACCGCCAAACGACTCGGACAGCCCCCCAGCGCCCGAACCGGGCGAAGCAGAAGAGACAGAAGAGGAAGAGGACATACTGGTCGAACCGCCACCACCGGGCGGCCCGACCCCACCGCCACCGCCGAAAGCCAAATTTTACATCCACGGCAACCCCGTTGCCGTGCTGAAAGAACGGGTGGAATATCTGGACGAAAACGGCAAACTGATCACCGAATCCTTGCGCGACTATTCGCGCAAAGCCATCCGCGCCCAGTATGCCAGCCTTGACCAGTTTCTGCGCCGCTGGAAATCCGCCGCCCGCAAAGAAGCCATTATCGAAGAATTGGCACAGGAAGGCCTATTGCTCGAACCCTTATTGGAAGAAATCGGCACCGACCTCGACCCGTTCGACCTGATTTGCTACATAGCCTTTGACCAACCCCCGCTCACCCGTAGCCAACGCGCCAAAAACGTCAAAAAACGCGACGTCTTTGCCAAATATGGCGAGCAAGCCCGCGCCGTATTGGCAGCCCTGCTCGACAAATACCAAGACGAAGGCATTATCAGCGGCTTGGATAACGTGCAAATCTTAGAAATCCCGCCCTTTAATGACCTTGGCACCGCCTACCAACTGATCAAACACTTTGGCGACAAAGCCCAATTCCAAACTGCCGTACACGAACTGCAAAACGCACTCTACGAGGATGCCGCCTAAGCCATGTCAGCCAGAAACACCGTAAAAGCCATTCAAGACATCATGCGCCAAGATGTTGGCGTTGATGGCGATGCCCAACGCCTGTCCCAGCTTTGCTGGATGTTCTTCCTAAAAATCATCGACGACCAAGACCAACAACTGGAAATCATGCAAGACGGCTACCAGTCGCCCATCCCCCGGCAATACCAGTGGCGCAACTGGGCCGCCGACCCCGAAGGCATCACCGGCGACAGCCTGTTAAACTTCATCAATGCTGAACTGTTCCCCGCCCTGAAAGAGCTGGCGGTTTTCGGCACACAAGCCAGCCGCACCCGCGTGGTAAAAAGCGTCTTTGCAGATGCCTACAACTACATGAAATCTGGCCAACTAATGCGCCAAGTCATCAACAAAATCAGCGGTGTGGACTTTAACGACCTGGTCGAACGCAAACACTTCGGCGACATCTACGAACAACTGCTCAACGACCTGCAAAGCGCTGGCAACGCCGGAGAATACTACACCCCCCGCGCCGTCACCGCCTTTATGGTGGAGCGCATCGACCCCAAGCCCAGTGAAATTCTGTTCGACACCAGTTGCGGCACGGACGGCTTCCTTACCTGCGCCATCCGCCACATGCGCGACCGCTATGTAAAAACCGTTGCCGATGAACAAGCCCTGCAAGCCAGCCTACGCGCCGTGGAGAAAAAACAATTGCCGCACATGCTCTGCGTCACCAACATGCTGTTGCACGGCATCCAAGACCCCAGCTTTGTGCGCCACGACAACACCTTGGCACAAGCCTACACCAGCTACGGGCCGACCGACCGCGTCGACATCATCCTGACCAACCCGCCTTTCGGCGGCAAAGAAGAAGACGGCATCGAATCCAACTTCCCCGCCCACTTCCGCACCAAAGAAACCGCCGACCTGTTCCTGGCCCTGTTCATCCGCATCCTAAAACCCGGCGGACGCGCCGCCATCGTCTTGCCGGATGGCTCGCTGTTCGGCGAAGGGGTCAAAACCCGCCTGAAAGAACACCTGCTGGAAGAATGCAACCTGCATACTATCGTACGCTTGCCCAATAGCGTGTTCAAACCCTACGCCAGCATCGGCACCAACCTGTTGTTCTTTGAAAAAGGCCAGCCGACCGAGGCCATTTGGTATTACGAACACGCCATCCCCGCCGGTCAAAAAGCTTATTCCATGACCCGCCCCATCCGCGTTGAACACTTCCAAGACTGCCGCGACTGGTGGGGCGGACCGGAACGGCAAGGCAGGCAACCCACCGAACGCGCTTGGCAAGTCAGCCTAGCCGACATCAAAGCCCGCAACTACAATTTGGACTAGAAAAACCCGCACAGCGTCGCCGAGCAACACGCCGCCCCCGAAGACCTCCTGACCCAACTGCAACAGGATGAATCAAAACTCGCACAACTGCGCGACCAGCTCAAAGGCATTTTGGCAGAGGCGTTGCTAAGATGAACCCCGCGCAATTGTTGCAACACTTTGACCGGATCAGCGAAGCGCCGGAGGCCATACCGCGCTTGCGGCGCTTTATTTTGGATTTGGCGGTCAGGGGGATGTTGGTCGGGCAAGACCCGAATGATGAACCGGCAAGTGAATTGTTGAAACGAATTCGGCAGGAAAAGGAGAGCCTATTACTAAATAGAAAAAACAAAGAATTGCAACCTTTTGCTATGCCGGACTTGGATAAAATTCCGTACAACATTCCGTCAAACTGGAAATGGGTGGTGCTTGGAGATACTGTCAATAGTCATTTTGGAGGTGGCACCCCATCTAAAAACAATCCAATGTATTGGGAAGGTGACATTTTTTGGGCAAGCGTGAAAGATGTGGGCAAAGGGAAGTACATCGATAATACCATTGACCGCATAACAGAAGAAGGATTGCGGAACAGTTCCTCTAACTTAATTTCACCTGGCAATTTAATTGTCGTTACGAGAATGGGGTTAGGCAAAATCTCGATTAATCGCGTTCCCATCGCAATAAACCAAGACCTTCGCGCACTAACATTATCAAGTTTAGTCTCAATTGATTATTACTTTAACTTCTTCAAAACACATGGATTCGAAGGTGCAGGACTGACCGTAAAAGGCATAAGGGTTGAAGAATTAATGAATTTGCCAATCCCCCTCCCCCCCTAGCCGAACAACAGCGCATTGTCGCCAAAGTCGATGAACTCATGGTGCTCTGCGACCAACTGCAAGCGGCACAAACCGAACGCGAACAAAACCGCGACCGGCTAGTGGCTTCCAGCTTGCACCGCCTAGCCGCATCGGACAATGACAAAACCACCAGCAACCCAGCAGCCCTAAACGACCACGCCCGATTTATCTTCAACCACCTGCCGCGCCTGACCACCCGCCCTGCACACATCAAACAACTGCGCCAAACCATCCTAAACCTTGCCGTGCGTGGCAAATTGGTTGCCCAAGACCCGAATGATGAGCTTGTTGAGAAATTGCTAAAGCGGATAAAAGATGAAAGGAACAAGAAGGAAATAGTATCCAATAAGAAACAAAAGGTTATTACTGAAACATCTAATCCAGAAGGTTTTTTTGATATACCAGACAGTTGGTGCTGGGTCCAGTTAGGGGAAATTGCCAATGTATTAATGGGGCAAAGCCCTCCGAGCAGTACTTATAACAAGTCTGGAGAAGGAGTTGCTTTAATCAATGCCCCAGTTGAGTTTTCTGATGGACCATTTGGAATAACAATAGTTAATCAATACACTACTGCACCAACAACTTTATGAGAGTGTAAAACTTTTCGTGTAAACCGCCACTAAAAAACTTCTGAAAGTCGGTCGCCATACAAAATCATAAGCTGATTCAAGGCAGGTTTCCAATTGTGGATTGGCATCGTCCACTTTTTGGCGGCCTGATCAATCGCC
>CAJAWH010000064.1 GCA_903945605.1 uncultured Methylococcaceae bacterium
CGCAAATACATGAACATTGTCAATCTGGGTGCTAAGCTGATCGAAGTCCTGCACAATAAAGGCATTTTGAACACTATTGCCGACATTTACACCCTTAAGGCCAGCGATATTGCCAATCTGGAAGGGCAAGGCGAGAAAAGTGCGCAAAACGTGCTGGATTCGATAGCCGCCTCTAAAACCACCCAATTGGGCGTTTTTTTGGCGGCCTTAGGTATCCATGAGGTGGGGGAAGAAGGGGCTAAAAATATTGCCCGTTATCTTAAGAATTATCCGGCCATTGCTAGCGCCAGCTACGAACAGTTATTGCAAATCCCCGATGTCGGGCCGGTCACTGCTGCCAATATGGTCGCATTTTTTGCTGATGCCAAAAACCAAGCCCTTGTACAGCGCATTATTGATGCAGGGGTCAATTGGCCTGATGAGGCGGATGAACCGGAACAAGCACAGTGTCTGGCAGGACAAACGTGGGTGCTAACGGGTACTTTGTCGATGCCACGGGCAACAATCAAAGCCTTATTGGAGCGTTTAGGGGCTAAAGTGTCGGGGTCGGTTTCTAAAAAAACCACCTGTGTGCTGGCTGGGCAAGATGCCGGATCAAAGCTTGCCAAAGCTGAAGAGTTGGGGGTAAAAGTGTTGGATGAAGCGGCTTTTTTGGCTGAATTTGCCGATAAATTGGGCTAAGCTATGAAACTTTGTGTGCTAAAATTTTAACAACGAGCAAAGGTCTAAATTATGAGCACAATCACTTTTGACACCCACAAATTTATCAGAAAATTACGCGATGCGGGTTTTGATGAAGATAAAGCCGAAGCGGTCGCGGCCTCTTTCCAAGAGGCACAGTCGGATGCTTTGCCTGTCACCAGAGACCACCTCGATGCAAGGATTTATGAGATGGAGAATCGGTTGGTCAAATGGGGGGGCGGTTTGGTATTGGGTCAGTTTGCCATGATTGCCGCCTTAGTGAAGCTGTTATGATTGCAATCATTATATAAACGCCTTGCTAAATCCATAGCCGCGCCAGACTTTTACTACCCTAAAGAAATTTAGCCAATATCATGACAGAAATAGTAGACAAACCCATCCAGCATTTCCTGGACGAACTGGCCAGCAGATCACCCACTCCCGGCGGCGGTAGTGTTGCCGCGCTGATGGGGGCACAAGGGGCTGCTTTAGTGGGCATGGTTTGCCATTTGACCCTTGGCAAACCGCAATATGCCGAAGTCGAAGCCACTATGCAAGACTTGCTGGCCCGGTCTGAAGTGTTACGCACTGCACTGACCGCCATGGTCAAAGCCGATGTGGCTGTGTTTGACCGGCTAATGGCCTGCTACGGCTTACCTAAAACGACCGATGAGGAAAAGGCCGCGCGTAGCGAAGCCATCCAAGCGGTATTAAAAGAAGCCACCGACGTGCCATTGGCCTGTGCAAAAGCTTGCCATGAAGTGATTGCTTTGACTGAAATTGCTGCCACTTACGGTTATCTGGGTGTGGTCAGTGATGCCGGAGTAGCTGTTATGGCGGCCCATAGCGGGCTAAAAAGTGCCGCATTAAATGTTTATATCAATACTGGCAGCTTAAAAGACCGTGTTTTTGCGGAGCTTAAACTGGCAGAATTGGCTATTTTGCTCAATGGCATTGATGAAAAAGTTAATCATATTTTTCAGCTTGTTAAAGATAAATTGTAAAATAAAGTGGTACAGTTTCCTGAAAATTTAAAAAATAGGTTGACGTTAGCAACAGTCATGAATACAATAAGCAGCTCTTCAAGAGTGGTTGAGAAATCAAGCAAGCCATGAGTCGAAGATCGTCGGAGTATAGCGCAGCCTGGTAGCGCGTCTGCTTTGGGAGCAGAATGTCGGGGGTTCGAATCCCTCTACTCCGACCATTTAGCGCTTGTAGCTCAGCCGGATAGAGCATCGGCCTTCTAAGCCGAGGGTCGCAGGTTCGAATCCTGCCAAGCGCGCCACCCCTTGGATATCCCATCATTATGGTGAGCGTAGCTCAGTTGGTAGAGTACAGGATTGTGATTCCTGTTGTCGCGGGTTCGAGCCCCGTCGTTCACCCCAAATTTTTCATATAGTTACATTTTAACAATAGTCTTTAAATCAGCTCCGCTGACAAAGGCTAGCCATCTGGCGGTTTGACCGTCTTCAGTTTTACATCATAGACATTCATCATGCTGGCAGATTGATAGCCAGACACTTCCTTGTTTATCCTCTTTTGTGGCATTTACACCTTTGGCATTTCAGCTTATGAAGTGTGAACGGTATCCAGTCAATTCCTTTTTCTGCAGCTGCTTTTTCGTTTACTCGGTGAGGTTTAGGACTTTTAACAGTCTCACGCAGCACAGGTAGGGAATTTCCATGACTGTCCATACGTACCAATCTTGGATTCTTTTTTACATTTCAATGAAGGTGCGGCCTTGCTGGTCAGTGCATTTGACATAGACGATGCCGCGCCGGTAGGGCAAGGGGGGTCATTAGTCCGTGTTTGCTGGGCTTACCGCCTGTTAGTTTGGGTCAAAAGCCGCTATTTGTTTGGCTTGATGATTCCAGTGCAACACGAACAGTGAGCTGCACGCGGTAACAGCAAGGGTTTGGCTTTTTAAGATTTTCTTGATGCTTGAATTCAGCGCAAAGTAAAGCCAGCATTTTCTTGCCATAGGGCTTAAGCCCCGTTAAGGGGCCGGCAAAGCCAGCCCCTTAACCCGGACAAACGCCCGGCGGATTAAAGCTTATAATGCCGTCGGCGGGCTGACGCCCAATAGCTGCACGCCAAATTCTTCCACGGTGTTGTTGCCCGAATTCGCCACAAACACGTCGCCTTGGCTGTCCAGTACTAAGCCTTGCAGATCATGAACCCCGCTGCTCAGCGTCTGCAGCAAGCTGCCGTTGGCGGAGAACTCTTTCACGGTGCCGTTGTAATACGCCACGAACACATCACCGTGGCTGTCCACCGCTACGCCCATTGGGTAGTCGAACCCTTTGCTCAGGATCTGCAACAAAGTGCCGTCGGCGGAGAACTTTTCCACCGTGTGCAGCAGACCGTTCGGACTCGCTACGTATATATCACCTTGGGCGTCCACCGCTACGCTATTTGGATTGCCGAGTCCGTTGCTCAGCGTCAGTAGCAAAGTGCCGTCGGCGGAGAACTCTTCCACGGTGC
>CAJAWH010000065.1 GCA_903945605.1 uncultured Methylococcaceae bacterium
TCGTGGTTTGGTCGCTGGGGGACCAACTATATTTACGGCACTTGGTCGGTATTGCTGGGCTTGGAACAAACCGGCCTGACCAAAACAGACCCGATGTATACCCGTGCCGTGGCTTATCTTAAAAGCAAGCAACGGGCTGACGGTGGTTGGGGCGAGGACAACTTCACTTACCATGATGTGTCAGTAAGCGGCACTTACCGCAACAGCACTTGCTTCCAAACCGCATGGGCCTTGTTGGGGCTAATGGCGGCAGATGAAGCACATAGTCCAGAAGTGAAAGCTGGCATAGACTTTTTATTGCGCCACCAACAAAACGACGGCATCTGGCATGACCCCGGTTTTACCGCCCCCGGCTTCCCTAGGGTGTTTTACCTTAAATATCATGGCTACGACAAGTTCTTTCCGTTATGGGCGTTGGCCAGATACCGAAACGAGCTTAACACAAAGTGATCACCGGAATTGTCGTCGCCTTGCCTGATGAATTGGGTACACTCACTGCCAAAAAGGTCAGCAAAGGCCACTCCCTGTTTATAGCGGATGCCATTTTAGTAATCTGCGCCGGTGTTGGCCCGCAAAATGCCCGCGCTGCGGCGGAGTTATTGGTCAGCAAAGGGGCCACGCAGTTGATCAGCTGGGGTTGTGCCGCCGCGTTAAGCCCACTGCTTAAGCCGGGCGACCTGACCTTAGCTGATAAATTATTGGATGCCGACTACCATGAGCTGCCGATGGACTTGCATTGGCAATCTTCCGCCAAAACCATTTTGGCGGAAACCTTGACGGTAGCCAGCGGTTGCTTGGTGGAAAGCACCAGCATGATTGCAACAGGGCGGCAAAAAAAACAAATTTACAGCGCCACTGACGCGATAGTTTTGGACATGGAAAGTGCCGCCGTTGCCAAAACCGCTAACCAGCATGGCCTGCCTTTTCTAGCCATTCGCGCCATTGTTGACCCCGCCAGTATGGACTTGCCCAAAGCCATTGCCTATGCCGCCAACGGACAAGGGGACATAGTGTTAAGCAAGCTGTTATTGTTCCTGCTGTTACACCCTTTAGAACTGCCGCAATTGATAAGACTGGGCTTAAATTTCAGGGCGGCGACCAAAACCTTGACACAGGTCGCCAGCCACCTGCATAAACTCGCCGCCTTGCCACACGGCTAAACCCAACCGCTGCAGCCATCCCCTGCCATCCAGCCAAATTTATGACCCATCACCACCCCTCCTCTTTACTCGACGCATTTTTCAACCAATGCGAGCGGCAAATTATCCGCCTGCCTTGGCTACTGCTATTATTGAGCCTGCTGGCTTGCAGTGCCACCGGCTATTATGTGTATGGTCACCTTGGGATTAACTCTAATACTGCGGAAATGCTGTCCCCCGATTTGCCTTTCCAAAAAAACCAAAAACGCATCAATAACGCATTTCCGCAAGACACTGCCACGATCTTACTGATCGTGGACGGGCAAACACCGGAAGAAACCGCACGTGCCACCGAGCAATTACAACAGCTGCTCAGCAGCCAAAACGAGCGTTTTGAATCGGTGCGCAACCCTAGCGACAATGCCTTTTTCCGGCAACAAGCACTACTCTATCTGGAACAACCCGAGCTTGATTCACTGGCGCAAAAACTAACTGACGCACAACCATTTATTGGTCATTTGGCACAAAATTACAACTTGGATGGCTTGTTTGGCATTATTAGCCAAGGACTAAACCAACGCGATGAAAAAATCCCGCTAGAACTCAATCCATTGTTATTGGCCATTGACGACAGCTTGCGCCAAGCCTTGGAGGGTGCCAGCAAACCCTTGTCATGGCAAAATTTATTGGCGGATGATAAGTTCAATGCCAGTGCCACCCATGGCTTATTGATTGCCAAGCCAAAACTCAATTACAACGAATTGTTGCCCGCTGACGTGGCCCAAGCAGCCACCCATGAGGCCGTGCGTCAAATCATGGCCAACAACCCCCATGTGAAAATCCGCATCACTGGCGAAACTGCGTTGGAACACGAAGAAATGGAAAGCGTCACCCGTGGTGCAGAATGGGCCGGCATTGCCTCATTTGTATTGGTTTTTGTGGTGCAATGGGTCGGTTTGCGTTCATTAAAATTGCTGATAATATCTTATATCGTGCTGGTTATGGGCTTGGTTTTCACGGCAGGGTTTGCCGCGATCACCGTGGGACACCTGAACGTGATTTCCATTGCCTTCGCAACCTTGTACATTGGTCTGGGGGTCGATTACGCAGTACACATCTGCCTGTATTACCGCGAACGGCGTGCCCGTGGCTACGACAACCCGCACGCCATCCACCACAGCATGAAAGGTGTGGGCTCTTCTTTGTTTATGTGCGCGGTGACCACAGCACTGGGTTTTTTGGCCTTTATCCCCACCGACTATGCGGGCGTATCCGAATTGGGCATCATTTCCGGCGGCGGCATTTTCATTGGCCTGCTGATTTCGCTGACCGTGTTGCCTGCACTGTTTGCGGTGTGGCCAGTCAACAACCCAAAACCCATGAATTCGGCATTCATACCGCACTTTATGGTGACCTTGCCATTCCGTTACTCGACCACCATACGTGTGCTTGCCATTGTGCTGGGCATAGGTGCTTGTGCGGTGTTGACCCAGTTAAAGTTTGATTCCAACCCTATTAACCTGCGTGACCCTAACAGCGAGTCCGTGCTGGCCTTTAAGGAGCTGGTCAAATCCAAAAACGATTCGCCATTTGCCTTGACCGGCCTTGCCAACAGCTTGGAGGAAGCCAACTCACTGGCTGCAAAAATGCAACATCTGCCCAGCGTACACGATGCCATTACGCTATCCAGTTTTGTCGCCAAAAACCAAGCAGAAAAATTAGCGACATTGGATGACTTAAACTTAGTATTAGGCAACCAACTGGAAAGTTTTGACCATACACTGCCAGAAAACAGCCAAGCCAAGGCCGCCCTGGAAAAGTTTAGCCGCGAGCTGAAAAAAGCACTTGCCGAAAACAGCCCCAATGCCCCTAAAGTCACTTTAATCCAATTACAACAACATGTTGATGCCTTGCTTAGCAAAGCGGACAATGCCCACCAACCGGAAACCGTGTACCAAGGATTGCAGCAAGACTTGCTCGGACTGTTGCCGTTCACCTTGGAACGGCTTAAAACCAGCCTGACCGCCCATGAATTTGGCATTAACGATATTCCTGAGTCCATCCGTACAGAGTGGCTGAGCAAAGAGGGGCTTTATAAAATTCTCATCTCCCCTAAAGCAGACCTGAACGACGACAGCAACCTTAAACAATTTGTCGCCGAGGTACAAAGCATTGATGACAGTGTTTCTGGCCTGCCGGTTTCCGATTTGGCCAGCGGGGCGGCAGTGGTAAAAGCTTTTCTAGAAGCGTTTGGCGGTGCTTTCTTGGCTATCCTGATTGTTCTGCTGGTCATTTACAAGAGTTTCTACCAAACCGCTTTGGTGTTGGGGCCGCTGATCTTGGCAGCACTCTTGACCGGTGCAACCAATGTTTTGTTAAATAACGATTTCAATTTCGCAAATATTATTGCATTGCCCTTGCTATTGGGTTTGGGTATCGACAGCAGTATCCTAATTATGCACCGCTTACATTTTCACTTGAGCGCAGAAGAAAACTTGCTGCAAAGCAGCACCACACGGGGCATCATTTTTAGTTCACTGACCACCTTATGCAGCTTTTCCAGTCTGTCATTCACCCCACATCAAGGCATGGCCAGCATGGGTTTATTGTTGTCACTCGGCTTGTTATTCACCGTAATATGCTCTTTAGTGGTCTTACCGGCCTTTAGCGGCAAACGGGTATAAGCGTTGTGGGAAAACTTCAGCAGCCCCGCGATGCTCTGGGCAGGCTAAAGCCCTGCCACAACACCAGCAGCACTACCGAAAGCTATTTTTCAGGATAAGCTGTTATATTGAAATATTGATTTTATCCATTACCAAACCATTGATGGCATCAGCCTAATAAGCAACCCTGCCAACACAACTGAGGTACCGAATGTCTTTTAGCATCGCCGAACTTTTTGCCCAACACAGCACTGACAAATTTGACCTGCATGAACAGTATCTGAACAACCAAATGGTCAGGGTGCTGAAAACCATCGGGTATGACCGCCATTATAAAAGGGCGGTTGGCCAATACTTATACGACCAAGAAGACAACAGATACTTGGATTTGCTCAGTGGTTTTGGTGTGTTTGCCATTGGCCGCAACCATCCCACCGTCATCAACGCCTTGCAGGAAACCCTGACCTTAGAATTGCCTAATTTAGTGCAATTGGATGTGTCGGTGCTGAGCGGCTTGCTGGCGCAAGCACTGTTAAAAACCACGCCAGAAAACACCAATAAAATGTTCTTCTGCAATTCCGGTACGGAAGCAGTGGAAGCCGCCATTAAATTTGCCCGCTACACCACCAAGCGCGAAAAAATTCTGTTTTGTGAACACGGCTATCATGGTTTGACCTTGGGCGCCCTGTCACTGAATGGTGAAAACATTTTCCGTGAAGGTTTCGGCCCCTTGTTGCCAGGCTGTAGCGCCATCCCTTTCAATGACTTGGTGGCCTTGGAAGCGGCCCTAAGCAACCATGATGTGGCAGCCTTTATTGTAGAACCTATCCAAGGCAAAGGCGTTAATGTACCCACCGATGACTACTTGCCGGAAGTGCAACGGCTATGCAAACAATACGGTACGTTGTTCGTCGCCGATGAAGTGCAAACCGGCTTGGGCCGCACCGGCAAATTCTGGGCGATTGACCATTGGGGCGTACAACCAGACATGATTTGTATGGCTAAAGCTTTGTCCGGTGGTTTTGTGCCGGTGGGAGGCGTGGGCATCACCGAAAAAATTATGGACACCGTTTATAACCGCATGGACCGCGCGGTAGTCCATGGCTCAACCTTCTCTAAAAACAATATGGCTATGGCGGCAGGTTTGGCTACCCTGCATGTGTTGGAAGAAGAAAAACTGGTTGAAAACAGCCTCAAGGTCGGCACGGACATTATTGATAGCCTCAACGCCATGAGCAGCCAATACGAATTCCTCAAAGAGGCACGCGGCAAAGGCATGATGATTGCCATTGAGTTCCAAACACCCAAAAGCCTAACCCTAAAAGCTGCCTGGATGATGCTTGAAGCTGCCAACAAAGGTTTGTTCTGCCAGATGATCACCATCCCATTGTTTAAGGAGCATCACATCCTTACCCAAGTGGCCGGACACGGCATGAATGTCGTCAAATTGTTGCCACCATTAACCCTAAACCAGCAAGACCGTGACCATATTGTCAACAGCTTTGAGCAAACCATTGCCGACACCCACCAAATACCCGGCTCAATTTGGGATTTGGGCAAAAACCTCGCCGGTCATGCATTAAAAGCCAAAAAAGGAAACTGACATGAAAAAATTGGCCTTATTGTTGTTGTGCTGTGCTTGCCAGCAGCCGCAACTAGCCCATGCCCATGCAGTGGTCACCGACCACTCACTTAAAATCCAACCCATCCATGCTAATGCAGCCGAAACGGTAACACTCGACTTCAACTCCAAAATTGAGCTGGGCTTGTCGCAAGTGTTTCTGGTCAGCAAGGGCGACCAACTTTCGCCGCTGTTGCTTAGCAAAGGCAAACTGCCCGGCCAAATGGCGATTGCTGTGCCAGCCTTATCGCCCGGGGATTATGCCCTAAAAATGAAAGTGTTTGCCGCCGATGGTCATCTTACTGAAGATGTCATCCATTTCACTGTTAGCCCATAGGTCTTTATATGGCTGGTATTGCAGATTTTCTTGACTCGCTAATTGGCGGTTTCGCACTCATTTGTTACTGTTTTGCCGTAGGCAGCCTGTTTTGGGGAGTGTTTGTGCTACGCCCTTGGCATAGGGATGTAGGTTATACGCCTGCGTTATTGGAACGCACCGTCAAGCTCTTATACCTCGGTGGTTTTGCCTTGGCAGGCGCGCAGGCATTTAAAATTGTACTGAAAATTTGGCTGATGACAGCGGTTTTGCAAAAATGGCCGTTCCCTGAGTTTGCTGACACAACACAATTTATCGGTGGTGTTATCCGGGCTACCCTCACTTTGGTTTTAGCTGGTTATTGTTATTTTGTCCTGAATAAAAACCCTTATTCCAAACAATGTTGGCAAACGGCCTGTTTAGTTGCACTGCCGATGATCATTTCCGGTGCATGGCTCGTCCATGCTGCCGGACGTTTCGACAATCCAGCACAACTGATGGCGTTGACGGTCATCCACCAATTGGCGGCGGCAGCATGGATTGGCGGGGTGTTCCATTTGGTTAATATTTGGCTGATGCGTAGCCAGCAAAAAATCCCCGACCATTTATGGCCTACCCTATTGAAGCGTTTTTCTGTCTTCGGCATGGTATCGGTAGGAGTCATTTTATCGACCGGTTTACCAATGGCTTTCCAGTATATTGACAGTTGGAACGGTTTTATCGGCACCGGTTACGGCAATTTGCTGACGGTCAAGATTATTTTACTGGGTCTGGCATTAGGTCTGGCTTGGTTAAACAAAACATCGGTGCAAGCCTATTACCGCACCCACAACAGCCACACACTAACCCGTCGCCTGCCCTACTACATTGAGGCGGAATCCTTGGTGTTGGTCACCTTATTGTTCACCGCCGCCAGTTTGGCCTCACAACCTCCGGCGATAGACATCCCTAACCTGACCGCAACTTGGCAGGAAGTGGTCAATATGTTCGCACCGCAAATTCCTAGGATTGCCTCACCTACCCACCAAGCCCTGATTGCCGGTGAAGCCGGACGGGTGGCCATTATTGGGCAAGTGCCGTCAGAAGCGGCAACCGCTTGGTCTGATTATAACCATAACATCGCCGGTATTTTTTTAACCTCAATGAGCTTTTTTGCGATGTTGTCTTATTTGCGTGTGCCAGCATCCTTGTCATTTTTAGAACGTTATTTGGGCTATTGCACCCGCTATTGGCCAGTTGGTTTTGTCGGTTTAGGGATATTTTTGTTTTTCCGCAGTGATGCCGAAACGTGGCCATTGGGACCGATTGGCTTTTGGGAAAGCACCTTTAACAATGGTGAAGTGTTGCAGCATCGCATAGCGACCTTGTTGGTGTTTGTGCTAGGTGTATTGGAACTGATTGCACGGATGCCCAACAAACAAAACAGCTACTGGCCTTATTTTTTCCCTATTTTAGCGGCTTTTGGTGGTTTGATGTTACTGACCCATTCACATGTGGGGTTTCAGGCGAAAAGCGCGTTCTTGATTCAGGTCGGACATACCTTGATGGGGATATTCTCGCTAATTTTAGCTTGCGGACGTTGGTTGGAATTAAAACTGGACAGCCCAGGCAAAAATATTGCCGGTTTTGTTTCGGTGGCGGCATTGTTCCAGATTGGCATTATCTTGATGTTTTATCGGGAACCGTTGTATTAAGTGACCGCCCAAAATCATTTAAACAAATCTTGATCCTGCAATCCTTGCCAATATTGGCAAGGATTGCAAAGCAGCCTGGGGCTACCTCAACGCCGGTAGCCCCGCATCAACGCCAATATTTTGCGCCCGATGGCGCAGCCAATGGTCCATCAACACAATAGCCACCATAGCTTCGGCAATGGGTGTGGCACGGATGCCAACACAAGGGTCATGACGGCCTTCAGTCACCACTTCAATAGCCTCGCCAAAACGGTTGATACTTTTACCGGGCAAGCGCAAGCTGGAAGTGGGCTTTAAGGCAATGCTGGCAGTAATGGCCTGACCGCTGGAAATACCCCCCAAAATACCACCCGCATGGTTGCTTAAAAAACCTTGCGGAGTCATCTCATCGCGGAATTGTGTGCCTTTAGTGTCTATACAGGCAAAGCCATCACCAATTTCAACCCCTTTTACGGCATTGATGCCCATCAGCGCGTAGGCCAATTCGGCATCAAGGCGGTCAAATATCGGCTCACCCAAACCGGGCGGAACATTGCTTGCCACCACCTCAATCCTAGCACCAATGGACTCCCCTGCTTTGCGTAAAGCATCCATATAAGCTTCCATTTCCGGCACTTTATCAGCGTCAGGGCAAAAGAAAGGGTTGCTGTCGATAATAGACCAATCCAGCTTGGCTATTTTTATCGGCCCCAACTGCGACAAATAACCACGAATTTCAATACCCGCGTTTTGTTTCAGGTACTTTTTGGCAATGCCGCCCGCCGCCACACGCATGGCCGTTTCCCGTGCTGAAGAGCGCCCACCGCCCCGATAATCACGCAAGCCATATTTTTGCTGGTAAGTGTAATCGGCATGGCCCGGACGGAAACTGTCAGCGATTTTGGAATAATCTTTAGAGCGCTGGTCAGTGTTGTCAATCAACAAGCCAATAGGCGTGCCAGTGGTTTTGCCCTCGAACACGCCCGATAAAATCCGCACCACATCATCTTCACGGCGCTGGGTGGTGTGCCGCGACGTGCCAGGTTTACGGCGATCCAAATCATGCTGCAAATCCGCTTCGCATAAGTCCATTCCAGGCGGACAGCCATCGACAATGCAACCGATGGCCGGGCCGTGGCTTTCGCCAAATGAAGTGACGGTAAATAATTTTCCGATGGAATTTCCAGACATAATGAATCCGACTTAGCCCAAGGCCGCTAAAAATAAATCATGATAATCTTGCACTTGTTCGCCCGTCAGTAAAAACACCCCATCACCGCCGCGCTCAAACTCCAGCCAGCAAAACGGCACTTCAGGGAAACGGGCTTGCAAGGTTAGTGCGCTGCTACCCACTTCAACCACCAATATACCTTGATCGGTCAAATGATTGACTGCTCCAGCCAGAATGCGGATCACCAAATCCAAGCCCGAATCACCACCTTTAAAGCCCATTTCCGGCTCAGCCAAAAACTCCGCCGGCAATTGCTGCCACTCGGCAAGGCTGACATAAGGCGGGTTGCTGACAATCACATCGTATTGCTGATCGCCCAGTTCAGCAAACAAATCGGAATGGTAAAGCATCACCGACTCAGCCAATCCATGCTTGTCAATATTGATTCTGGCGACATCAATGGCATCGGCGGACAAATCCACGGCATCCACTTCAGCCACCGGAAAAGCATAAGCACAGGCAATGGCAATGCAACCGCTACCGGTGCATAAATCCAAAATGGATTCCACCTGGTCTTCATCCACCCACGGGGCAAAACGTTGTTCAATCAGTTCGGCAATAGGTGAACGTGGCACCAACACCCGTTCATCGACATAAAATGACAGCCCGGCAAAAATGGCCTCATGGGTCAAATAAGCGGACGGGATACGCAGTTCAATGCGCTGGTCAACCACATCAATAATCGCTTGCCGCTCTGACAGCGTCAGCACCGCCGCCAAATAACCGTCCGCCAAGTTATAGGGCTGATGGACAGCGTGAAGCACCAGAGCCGCCGCCTCATCCAATGCCGATGCAGTGCCTTGCCCAAAAGCAATCTGGGCTTGGCTGAAGCGGCTGGCAGCCCAACGGATATAATCGCGCAAAGTGGTTAACGAGGTTATCACCTCGGAAGCATTGGTTTTCATAAGACAATATAAAGGCAACAGTTCATCAAAGAAATTACAGTTTTTCAGCTTTGTCCAAAGCGGCTTTAGCGCCTGCTTCGTTGTTTTGCTGGTCTCGTGCTTTGGCAATTAACAGCCAGCAATGTTTTTTAAGCTGATTGTCCTTACCGACCATAGAAAGGGCCTTTTTGGCCAAATCCTCTGCCAAGCGCGGCTTGGATTGATCCAGCTTGATCACTGCCAACTTATAATACAAAGCGGCATTACGCGGTTCTATGCGGATAGCCCGCTCCAGCGTCGTGGTCGCGGTATCGTAACTGCCTTTTTGGCTGTCCTTATTGGCTGCCAGCACCAAAGCGCCCACTGCTGGCGACATCGGCGCAAAAGTTTGCAGTGGCGCAAATACCATTGGCGGCGGTGGCTCAGGTGGCGGCGGGGCAAGGTCACTGGGCAATACCCCAGTTTGCTCCGTTGGGACTGCTTGGTTCACCTGATTAGACTGATTCGGCTGAGCGGACTGCTCTTCAGGGGTAAGCGGGGCTGCAGCAGGGATATCGACCACATCAGCTGATGCGGGTACAGATACCGACGGCTGCAACGGCGTAGGCTCGGGCAACGGCTCTAACGGGGCAATACCGGGTTCACCCTGCATTTGTAATGGCTGGGTTTGCACCACGTCTGGCTGTTGCACCGCTGGTGTAGAGGCAGGAGCAGGAGACGGAACAGGCGCGGGTGCAGGCGTGGGATAAACGGCAGAACCTATCTTATAAACCGGAGCTGGGGCTTGACCGCCCAAAAGACCGGCACAGCCTTGCAGACCGAAGCCAGTACCCAGCCAGCATAAAATTAAAATTCGTTGACGTGCCATTCGCATGAGCGGAGGGTAGCTGTTGTGCATGATTAACAAAAAGTTAGGCGGATTTACCATTAAAATGGGATATCATCATCAAAATCATCATAATGCGGCGGCGGAGGGGCAGAAACGGCCGGATTATAGGCGGGGGACGGCATGGGTTGGGCTGCTTGCGGCGGGCGCGAGGGCATAGTGCCGCTTTGTGCTTGCTCATGACCGCCAAATTCGGATGTGCCGCCGGTGCGATTGCCCAGCATGTGCAGCTCGTTGGCGACAATTTCGGTGGTATAACGGTCTTGCCCGTCTTGGCCTTGCCATTTGCGTGTTTGCAAACGACCCTCAATGTAAATTTGGCGGCCTTTTTTTAGGTACTCGCCAGCAATTTCCGCCAATCGGTTATACAGCACAACACGATGCCATTCGGTGGCCTCTTTGCGCTCGCCGGATTGTTTGTCTTTCCAGCGCATAGTGGTTGCCAAAGTGATATTGGCCACTGCGCCGCCAGTCGGCAAATAGCGCACCTCAGGGTCGGCCCCCAAATTGCCAATAAGCGTAACTTTATTTAACATGTATTCTCCCTATTTCGTTTTGCTGACTATACCATTTTTTCAAGCTCCGCTATAGCTAAGGCCAAGCGCCAACTGCCAATAACGCCCTTTTTTCGGTCATTTGCTCCAGATTATGTGAAAATTGAAATAAATTCATTGAATTTTTTGCGATAATTTTCTATCCTTTAACAGTTTAACTTTTACTCGGGCTGTATTTTCTATGCAGAATGCAGTTCTTTTTTAACACAAGAGAGGTCACAATGAAAAATACCCTAATCGCAGCATCCAGCATTGCCCTGATCGCATTATGCGGCTCAGCTATGGCCGACGAACAAATCGAAATCGGTAAAAAGATCTATGAACGCGCTTTTGGCCGTGGTTGCGGCACTTGCCACGACATCGCATCCAACCCACAACTGACCGCATTGATCAAAGCCGGTCAATTGGACCGGGCAAAATTTGAGCAAGTATTGAAAGAAGGCAAAGGCGGCATGCCTAAAGCAATTGAAGAAATCATGAAAAACAAAGCCGTTGAAAAAGCCGGCTACGGCGAAGACCAAGCAGTTGACGCATTGTACAAATACCTGGAAACCAAATAAGTTTCTGCACGGTGCATAAAAAAGCCGCACCGGCAACCCGCTGGTGCGGCTTTTTTTATGACCGCCTCTGGGTTCAGTAACGGTCTTAGTGCCGGCTCAAAAAACGCACGACCTTGTCCGCACTGGGCAATTTTTTGCGCTGTTTGACCCAAATGCCCAGCACCGCCGCCAGCATCAGACCGCACGAAGCAATAGTCATATAAATAAGCCGCTTAAGATGCCCCATTTCATCTAAAAGCTGTTGGTTGGCAACCGTGTTTTGCGCCTGCACTTGCTCTTCAGCCGTATAAGTGCGCAGCAACTTGACATCGTTCCGTAAATCCTCAATCGCACCCAACGAACTGTTGATTGCGCCAATACGCAGACTTTGCTCCAAGCTTGCCAGCTTGCTTTCAATAGAACCGCTGACAATGCCCACCACCTGCCCTTTCAGGGTGGCCACCTCGACAGACAGGCTTTGTTGCGATGTCACCAGCCTTGCTTGGGCGGCGGTTATCTTTTGGTAGCTGTCAATAAAATGCCTGACCGGCATCAGCCAAAACCCCGCCGCCGCCACCAAAGCCATCAGCCACACCAGCACCGGCAAACGCCAACGGTTATAATTGACTAAAGCCTGGTGACAAACTGCAGGATGGGGAACGAGTCCGGTTTGTTTGTTGTCGCTATCGCTCATGGGTGGCTTCCTATTGCACTAAATTCTGTGCCTGGCAGACTGTGTTATAATTATACTTGTGGCACGCAATGCCCAACGCCCAATTATACAAGCTAAAAAGCAATTGTCCTGCCTTTTATGCAATTTGGCCCTGAAAAAGCACGGTTACGGCTTGGCACATGCACCAAACCAATAAGATTGACGCCCCCATAAAACTTGCCCTGATTTTTGCCATATATTGCCACACATACAACCACTTAACTTTACCCATGCTACCAAGAGCTGAAAAATTGCCGCATAATTAGCAGGTTTTGATTTTTATTTATCTAAAAAACTGTTATCATTTCAGCCGTAAGTTGGTTACTGCGAAAACAGTCAGAGATTAATCAAGATAAGGGAGATACCATGCTTATATTGACTCGCCGAGTGGGGGAAACTTTAATGATTGGTGATGAAGTGACCGTCACCGTTCTTGGCGTAAAAGGAAATCAAGTCAGAATTGGTGTCAACGCCCCTAAAGATGTGTCTGTCCATAGGGAAGAAATTTACGACCGCATAAAAAAGGAACAAACAGAGCTAACCGACCCCAACGGTTAAAAAATTTTAGGAGGGATGGCCGAGAGGCTGAAGGCGCTCCCCTGCTAAGGGAGTATGGGCTTTAACTCCCATCGAGGGTTCGAATCCCTCTCTCTCCGCCACA
>CAJAWH010000066.1 GCA_903945605.1 uncultured Methylococcaceae bacterium
ACAGCGGTGCGGCGGTATCCGCCCAAGCAGTATTGGTGAACCCCGTAGTCAATGCGGTCACGTACAATGCCGCCAATGGCCAGTTGACCCTGACCGGCAATTATATGGCTTCATCCGGCTATGTGATGCCCGATATTTCACTGAAAGGTGATGGTGGGGTGATCTGTACCTTAAGCAACAGCAGTTATGTGCTGGGTACACCCACCAACACCAGTGTGACCATCCAGCTATCCGCCGCCACGCAACTGGCTGTGGACGGGGTGTTGAACAAAAACGGCACAGCGGCCAATGACGGCAGCAGCTACAATCTAGCGGCCAGTGCCGGATGGGGGCTGGGCAGCTGGC
Source organism: uncultured Methylococcaceae bacterium (assembly GCA_903945605.1). Lineage (GTDB taxonomy): Bacteria > Pseudomonadota > Gammaproteobacteria > Methylococcales > Methylomonadaceae > Methylovulum. Next base: position 346 of record CAJAWH010000066.1, read on the forward strand.
AGCCCGGCGCAACCTTCATCAGCACGGAGGCGGTCACGGTAAGCAACGTCGGCACACCCACCTTGTCTAGCGTATCTTATAATGAAAGCACTGGGGTGTTGAACTTCATTGGCAGCCATTTGACCAACGGCATCAACCTCAGCGGCCTGTCGTTGCTGAACGGGCAGTTCGCCCTGAACAACACGGACAGTATAAGCGGCTTGAACACCGCTGGCTTTAGCATCAATTTAAGCACGCAAGACCAAGCCAGCCTCAACGCCCTGCTAGCTAACGGCCCGTCAGCCAGCCTGGCTACCTCTGCCGGTTGGGACAGTGACAGTGGCACGGCACAATCCGCCTTATCGGTTCTGGTCAATCCCGTTATCAATGCCGCTGCTTACAACGCTGCCAATGGTCAACTGACACTGACAGGCCATTATTTGACAGCGGCCGGCATCCAGCAGTTCCCTGCCCTGTCCCTGACCGGTGACGGTGGGGTTAGCTATGCCTTGGGTTACAGCAGCCAAATAATTGGTATCCCTACCAGCAGCAACCTGACCATACAGCTTTCTGCCGGTGCGCAGGTGGCTTTTGATGGTCTGTTGAACAAAAACGGCACGGTAGCCAATGACGGCACCGCCTATAGCCTGTCTAACACGGCGGGCTGGCATAGCGGCGCAACCGCCATTGGCAGCGCCGCGATAACCGTCAGCAACGCCATGACCCCCACCTTGTCAGGTTTGGTTTACAATGCGGCTCTTGGGGTGTTCTCGGTCACCGGCAGCCAACTGGTCGGCGGGGTTAACCTCAGCGACTGGTCTATGCTAAACGGGCAATTCCATTTCAGCAGCGCCGACACGGTCAGCTATCTGAGTTCAACCGGTTTTGCCGTCACCTTGAGCGCACAAGACCAAGCCAGCCTCAACACCCTGCTGCTTAACGGCACGCACGTCAGCCTGGCCGCCCAAGCGGGCTGGGACGGTGACAGCGGTGCGGCGGTGTCCGCCCAAGCGGTGTTGGTCAATCCGGTGGTCAATTCGGTGACTTACAATGCCGCCAATGGCCAGTTGACGCTGACCGGCAACTATATGGCCTCGCCCGGCTATGTGATTCCCGACCTCGCGCTGAAAGGTGATGGTGGTCATGTGTGTGGCTTCAGCAACAGTAGCCATGTGCTAGGCACACCCAGCAACACTAGCGTGACCATCCAACTGTCCGCCGCCACGCAGCTGGCCGTGGACGGGGTGCTGAACCATAACGGCACACAGGCCAACGACGGCACCGCCTACAATTTTTCCGCCAGTGCCGGCTGGGGGCTGGGCAGCTACCAGCCAGGCTGCACCGCCATCAGCACCGAGGCGGTTACCGTGATCAATGCCACCGCACCGACGCTGTCGGCGGGGTCTTATAATGAAAGCACCGGGGTGTTGAACTTCATTGGCAGCCAATTGGCCAACGGCATCAACCTCAGTGACTTGTCCTTGCTGAACGGTCAGTTCACCCTGAACAGCACAGACAGTGTGAGCAGTTTGAACGCCACCGGCTTTGCGGTAAGCTTAAGCGTCCATGACCAAACCAGCCTTGATGCCCTGTTGCTCAATTCCACAACAACCAGCCTGACCGCCCAAGCCGGTTGGGACAGTGACAGTGGTGCGGCAATTACGCATGGTGTAACAGTGCAAATTATAGGCGTAAGCCATTGATGGCTTAGCCATCTTGCTTTGCTTTCGGATAACAATAGGGTGGTTTGCTGGCGCAAAACCACCCTATTGTTACTGGATACTCAACTCAGTGACGTGAATATGCGAGGCAATGCCCGCTCGACACACTATAAACGGCATCAGCGAATTTAGCCTAAACGTTGGAAATCAAGCAAAGCCCGTTCTGCCATTTTTTGATAGGAACTATTGCCGAGTTTTACCCATAAATTCATCACAAAGTAGCCATAGGGCAAACGCGGCCCTTGTCCTGAATAGGGAATTTGATAAAAATGCGCTTTTTCATCGGTATGATGGCCGATATGATTAGCCAAGCCAATAAACAAATAGCTGGTCAACCACGCACTGTTGACCCATCCGAAACTTTTGCCAAAACGGCCATCCGACAAGCCCCAGTGCTGAAAATAATTCACTGCCTCTAAGATACGCACTGCCGCCACTGCTTGGTAAATAAACAGCGCCGCCGCCAACCAGCCAAAACAAAGCAAGACCAACAACAGCAACAGCGCTTCTAGCAGCAACCCATGCAACACTTGGTTATTCAGCATCTGCCGACAGTTGACTTGGCTATCCTGCAAACCTAGCCGTTGCTGCTCGACATGCCACGCATAACGCAACTGCCCGATGTAGACGCGCCGCCAATAAGCTTTGAAAGTCTCGCCAAAACGGGCCGTGGCAATGTCTTCTGCCATACCAACATTAGAATGATGGCCTTGTTTGTGGGTGATGACAAAGTGTTCGTAACAGACGCTGAGCAGCAACACCCTACCACACAGTTGCCAATATATTTGCGGACGGTGAATCAGCTCATGAGCCACCACAATAGCCGACGTACCGGAACTTGTCCCCACCACAAAGCGCACCACCACCAAGTTGACCAGGCCCACCCCCCAATCACTGGGAGTCTGCCAAACCAGGTCACTGACATATTGCAACATCAAAATGATATTGAAGCATTGTAACAATGTCAGCGTGCCTAATAGAGTGTCGTAATAGCGTTTGACGGGGCGGCTATCCGGTTGCACGGTTACTTTTGGCCCTAGCCAATCCACTAACAGCACTAACCAAAATGGCAATGTCCAAGCCAATGCCCCGCCATAAGAATGCGGGCCACTGGCAAGGAATACACAGGTGCTAAGAGGCAGAATAAAGCTGAGCAAATACATGAATGGCCTTGGCATCGTATTCGTTAGCTTAACAAGCATGGGGCTTAAAAAATTGATGCGGGAAAATAGCAGCACTGCGATTAACCAGATAACGGCCCACTAAAGCCACTTTAAACCACCGGACAACTGCCTGCAAAGAACAATAACCGGTGTACACACGTCGCCAATGCTGTTGCACTTGCGCTTCACCCGCTTCGGCGGCAACGGCATCCAGATACAGCACAATGGCCTGCTGTGCCAGTGCGGCGTGGCCTGAGGCAATATTGTCGATGGTGGTGTGCAAATTGACGATGGCAGGGTCAATGCCCCAATAAGCCAACTCATCCGCCAAACTAAGATAAACCTTACCTAAGCCACTTAGTTCAATAGCCATATTCAAGCCCAGCAATTCCGGCAAAAATTCTCGTGGCAATTGGGAAATAGCCAACAAATACACCGGCAAATCAAAAGCACTATCTAAAAACCCCTGATAGCCGATAAAAGCCGTACTATGGATAGGCGGCAAAGCCATTGCTTGGCTTTCCAGTAACTGCCGATAAATCAACGGATGGTTTTGATTGAGCTTGCCACTGCCCAGTTCATCTTGGTAGATTTTGCCCAACAACTTGGCAATCATAGGGTAGCCCGCATTCAATTGCAGGTAGTTTTGCAACCAGCAACCATCAACCAAAATGGTCGGCGCCAATTGCCCGATACCCCATAAATAAGCTTGTTTAGATAATTTTGGTGAACCGGAAAAAGCTTGATAGCTTTGTATTTCGCGTTGGTACAATGCGTTAAAATGGGCTTGCAAACGGGACGGGCTATAGTGTTTGAAGGGCATGGCCTGGCCTATAGCCGCCATCCGCAGCACTGCTTTGACGTTATTTTTTGCCAAGGTGGACACTTCGGGGTACAGATCAGCATTGACCAGATAATAAAACAGCTGTCGGTTACTGATGCCTGATAATTTTTGGGCTGGCGCGTTTGACAGGTTATTAGGATTCTGGCTACCCGCAACCGGCTGGACTGCTGCCGATATGTCAGGCTGGGGCGCAATGGGCAGTTGCCCGCCTGCAACCAGCCAGTTTTCCAATTGCTTTACCTCCTGTGCCGACAAGACACCAAACATTGGCCCGCCAAAGCCAAATAATTTCAGTAAACGGCTTTGTTTGGGGTTGATGGGGTCAATATAGGGGGAGTTAAGCAATGCCTGCATAAAGCCAAGGCTATCAAAAGGGGATTGCGCGAACCAGTGATCAATTGGCCGACCACCTAGCAATAGCGCCCGATGATGCCCGCACGCCGCAACGGCTTTTTCGGCAAACAACGTGCCGACCTTATCCGCCAAGGTCGCCACCTGTGCCAATTTGTCCTGCAAATCTTTCCGGCAACAATCCAGCAAATATTGGTGACAGCAAAAACCAGTTTGCAACCGCTGCCACAACAGGGCCTTGTGTTGCGGGTAGCGTTGCAGATAATCACTCATAATAGTTACGAGTGCTGAGTGTTGCACCACCAATCGGCTGTGCCGGAGCGCTAAGGCATTATTGATCAGGGCATCGTCTACGGTAAACCCAACAATCCCCTGGGTTTGGCACCATGCCAGAGCAAAACCCAACAATTCTGGCATAAAAACCCGTGGGCAATAGGCTAACGCGCGATGGGCCGCCGCCAAAGCAAACACGCTGTCAGTCATATCTGTTTGGGCGGTAAAAGCCCAACTCGACATGGGTGGACAAGCTAGGTCATGTGCCAGCAATAAGCCTTGTATGGACTGCCGATAGTCCACCCCGTCAGTGATTTGCAAATAAGCCGCAAGCAACTGTGCGGCGATGGGGTGGTCGTTAGTGGCTGCCTTGCTGGCTGCCACCAGCCACTCCGCTTCGGTCTGCCAAACAGGGGCGGCCTGTTGCAACAAAGCCAGCCCAGGCAGCCTCCATACAGGGCAATCAGCCGTTAGCTGCAAATTTGGCTGTGCTTCTGGCTGATAGCTTATGAACTGGTGTTGATAAGCCTTGCCAGCATGCTTAAATTGCCGGAGCAGCCAATGGTAAGCCAACGGCGTGGCCTGATCGCCGCCTTGCATCAACCGATAAAAAAGTTGCCGAGCCGACCATTGTGCGCTATCCGGCGCTGCCGTGATCACCGGATGTGACAACGGCTCAAAACAATCCTGATCACTCATCCCGTGCCTTTGTGATGAAATAATCATTGACCACCAACACGTCCAAGCCGCTGCCCATGAACACCACCAAAGCATCATCAAGGGAATGCACCAATGGTTTGCCCATGACATTAAAACTGGTGTTCAACAATAGGGGAATACCGGTCAACTGGTAAAAATGCTGGATAAGTCCATAAAAACGCGGATTAACTGCATACTCCACGGTCTGTAATCGGGCTGTGCCATCAATATGGCAGACGGCTTGGATGCTATCCCGCTTGGATTCGCGAATGGTTAATGTTTTATCCATATAAGGGGATGCTTGGTAATGTTCAAAATAGTCATCACCGTGTTCTTGTAGCACCGACGGGGCAAAAGGCCGGAAACTTTCCCTAAATTTTATGTTGGCGTTGATATGGTCTTGGGTGGCTGCAAAACGCGGGTCTGCCAAAATGGAACGATTGCCCAATGCGCGTGGGCCAAATTCGGCACGGCCTTGTATCCACCCCACTAATTTGCCCTGCGCCAACTGCTGCGCGGTCTTCTCGCCAATAATTTCGGGCAAATGCTCAATAGTTAACGAGCGGTTATAGTGTTTGAGGCGTTCAACCGAAGCATCACTAATTGCTGCCCCCAAATACGGCGACAACCGCCGGGGCGGTTTAGCATCATCACCGACAGCTTGATGGTAAGCCAACCAAGCCGCGCCCAATGCACAGCCATCATCTGCCGGGGCAGAGGGGATATGCACTTGTTTAAAAGCGGTACGCTGGCTGATGTGTCCGTTAAACGATGAATTGAGGGCACAACCACCTGCCAAGGCAAGATTTTCCATCTGTGTGACCGCGCCCAGATGGTTAAGCAACTGACTAGCTTTATCGGCAAAAAATAGCTGACCCGTGTAAGCACAATCAGCCGCCCATTCAATGGCTTGGTCTTGGCTGCGTTTAAATCGCTCTAGCTTGGCAAGGTTAGCAAAAAAATCTTGCTTAGGATGCTGGCAATCCAAACCATTAACGGTGACCAATTGTTCAAAGATGCTGTAAAGCTCGGGATTCAGCTTGCCATAGGAGGCCAAGCCCATGACTTTCCATTCTTCCCCTTTGAGCCAGCTGAAACCACAAAGCTCGGTCAGCTTCATGTAAAAAAAACCCAAACTGCCTGAGGCAAAGCCTTTGCTTTTATGCAAGCAGTGCAACTGTTGGTTGCGGTAGCGGTAAAACGCCAGCGAACCGTTTTCTCCATAGGAATCAATAACCGCACAAGCCGCGTCAGAAAACGGGCTGCTATAACAGGCCATAGCGGCATGGGTAAGGTGGTGGTCAAAATCGGCAAAACGGATGTGACAGCGGGGCTGCTGTTCGCGCAAAACGCGCACCAGATTAAGGCCAGCCTTGGTGATGGCATTGTGCTGGCAGGCCATTTTATGATGCAACTGGTAGTTTTCTAGCGGCGAGACCAGTTTTTTAAGGCCGGTTTTGAGCAAACCCGAAGCGGACAATATCCCCAAACGCTCAACCATATTTTCATACAGTGGCCGCTGTTTGCGCCAATTGGTGGCGATAGTGACAGTTTTGGCATCAGGGCAATAGTCGCCCAGCAATTGCGGCAGGTAAAAGAGTTGGTCGGGTTCGCAATTTAACGCCCGCTTGTTTTGCAAAAAACGCTCGGTTGCTTCAGCAAACAGAACTTCACCATGACCATTAATAATCGCCAATGCCGGATCGTGATAGGTGACCGACAGTCCGATATAATAATTGCCCATGCGCGTACACCCACCTGTGTTTTGCTGACTAGCCATTAGCATAAGGACAGCACAACAGCCCGGGCGACTTGCCGGACTGTTGGCGAAAAACCAAACCCTTTTAGGCAAATAAAGTTTATTTGCCGGCCTCGGTGGCTTCAGGCACTTCAATCAAGCGGCCTGACTTGACATCGTAAATATAACCGTAAACAGGAATATCTGAAGGCACTAGCGGATGTGACTTAATGCGCACCACGTCTTCCAATACGCTTTGCGCTTGGTCTTTGATAGTCAACCAGTCGATATATTTGCCTTCCGCAGAACCTGGGCCTTCGCCACAATCATGCCAGCCATTCTCATCAACCGATGCGGTTTTTAAGCTGCTACCCAACAAATCGCGCATAATATCGTCAGTGAACGTTTCCATACCGCAATCGGTGTGGTGGACAACAAACCATTCACGGGTACCCAGCAGCTTGTAAGAAATCACCAAAGAGCGTATGGCATCATCACTGGCACGTCCACCGGCATTGCGGATAACATGGGCATCACCCTCGGAAAGGCCGGCATATTTGGCAGGGTCCAACCGTGCATCCATGCACGTCAAGATAGCAAAATGACGGCCCGGAGGCATGGGCAAATGGCCTTTGTCAAAGCTTGCGACATAATCGCGGTTCGCACTCAACACTTCGTTTAATATGCTTGTCATAGTTTTTTCTACCCTTTATTTGAATGGTTAAGTAAGCTTCCGTCTATGCGGAAGTCGTCGTTTTAATTTTACAAAACGCCATTAATGGTGCACTTTGATTGTTCGCTTATCTCGGCGCAACTTAAGGTATCATAATTGGCATTGCTTACCTTAAGCAAACGCCGTTTAAATATAACGGGTCAAATTCGCTTTGCAAGTTTTTGGCCTTGAATTTTGTCAATCCCATGACCAAACACCCCATACCGATTTTACCCACCAGCCTTTATAGCGCGGCACAGGCACGCGAACTTGACCGCATTGCCATTGAGGAATATGGCATTGCTGGTTTTGTACTGATGTCCCGAGCGGCTGCCGCTGTGTTGGCGCACATCCGGCAATATTGGCCTAAAGCATCCCGTTTGGCGGTTTTTTGCGGTGCAGGCAACAATGGCGGCGACGGTTACTTGCTGGCCAGCTTGGCATTACAACAAGGTATGACCGTTGCTGTCTTCAGTATTGGCGGACTAGAGCCACTATCCGGTGATGCCGCCCTTGCCCGCGAGCATTATCTTCAGGGCGGTGGCACAATCACGGATTTTGACAGCGCCCTAGACATTGCCGCCGATGTTTTGGTTGATGCCCTGTTAGGTATTGGCTTGGCACGGGCAGTGACCGGCGTTATGGCAGAGGCTATCCACGCCATCAATAGCCACCCTGCCCCCACGGTTGCCGTAGATGTGCCCTCCGGCCTCAATGCCAACACCGGCACTATCATGGGCATTGCCGTAACAGCCGCTATAACTGTGACCTTCATCGCCCTGAAACAAGGCTTATTCACCGGTCAGGCCGCTGATATGTGCGGTGAAATTGTGTTTGCGTCGCTGGCAATCCCAGAAGCGGTTTACCAAACAGTCCCCGCCCACACTTTTAGGATCACTCACCAGCCCTTGCCACGCAGAAACCGCAGCAGCCATAAGGGTCACTTTGGCCATGTATTAATTATTGGCGGCAACAAGGGTTATTGTGGGGCGGCTTTGCTTGCCGGAACAGCCGCATTAAGGACAGGGGCCGGGTTGGTCAGTATTGCCACCCATCCTGACCACGTCGCATTTTTAACCCTGCACCAACCGGAGCTGATGTGCCACGGCATCAACCAGGCCGGACAACTACAAGCCTTATTGAATAAGGCCACGGTCATCGTCATTGGTCCGGGATTAGGCCAAGACGCATGGGCAAAGCTGTTGTTGGTTAACACGCTGGCGAGCGATAAGCCCATTGTCATTGATGCCGATGCCTTAAACCTATTGGCGGCACAACCCTGCCAAAAAGACAATTGGATTCTGACCCCACATCCTGGCGAAGCAGCACGGCTACTGGCTTGCAGCACTGCTGACATCCAACAAGACCGTTTCGCTGCGGTTGCCAATCTGCAAAAAAAATACCACGGTGTCTGTTTGTTAAAAGGCTCGGGCAGCTTGGTTGCCACTGCAGAATCAATCAGCATTAGCACAACCGGTAATCCCGGCATGGCCAGCGGCGGCATGGGCGATACCTTATGTGGGATTATTGCCGGATTGCTGGCACAAGGCTTGCCTTTGTCCGAAGCCGCCGAACAAGGCGCTTATTGTCATGGTAAGGCTGCCGATAGGGCGGCAAGCACTGATGGGGAACGCGGCATGTTAGCCAGCGATTTGTTGCCTTACCTAAGGCAATGGGTGAATTGATGGAACGGTATTTGGAAAATAGCGAGGCCACCGCCCGTTTTGGGGCGGAACTATGGCAACAATTGCCCACCACTGGGGTAATTTTTCTCAGAGGTGATTTGGGGGCTGGCAAAACTACACTGGTCAGGGGCTATCTTCGTGCCGCCGGGTTTACGGGTGCTATCAGAAGCCCTACCTATAACTTGGTGGAAAGCTATCCGCTGGACCAACACACGGTGTTCCATTTTGATTTATATCGTTTAGCCGACCCGGAAGAATTGGAATGGATGGGCATTAGGGATTATTTTGGCAAGCATTGCCTTGCCTTTATTGAATGGCCTGAAAAAGGCCAAGGATTTTTACCGTCGGCCGATAAAACCATCACCTTGACGCTTGTCAATGAAGGCCGACAAGTGACCATCAATGATTGCCCATAATCCTAAAAATCTCTATAATTCGTCTTTTAAATAAATGGCTAGGATGCTGCCCACGCCATTTATTACACCGCCAGCCGCTGACATGAAAATATACCCTAAAGTTATCCACTTACTTGGGCTGCTTTTGCTCAGTGCTGCTTGCCACGCACAAACCATTGAGGTGTCAGCAGCCCGTTATCCTGTCCGCACATCGCAGTATATCTTGGAACTGGATGTCAGCGCATCGCCCAAACATCGGGTATTTGTGCTAGAAACCCCGGCCTGCTTAATCATCGACATTAAAAACGCCAAGCTCAAACAACCGCTCTCGCCACCACCGGCAAGCCATCCGTTATTTTCCACAGTACAAGCCGAGCCTAAAAATACCAGCGATTTAAGAATTATTGTTGGCCTTAAAAAAAATGTCGATGCCAAGCATTTTTCATTAAGCTCCAATAATCGTGATGCCCATCAGTTAAGAATAGACCTGCGCGAGCTGTTAAGCCAAACCCTTATTAATGCCAGCACCACCGTAAAAAATCCGGTTCCTGACGCCCGCGCCCAAAAACAAGCCAAGCCGATTGCGGCGGCAAAACCGCCAACACCCCACGAAGTGGTCAGCCAAGCGCCCCGAGCGATTATTATAGCCATTGATGCCGGTCACGGCGGTTCTGATCCAGGGGCGCGTGGCCCTCTGGGGACGGAAGAAAAAACGGTCACTTTTTCAATTGCCAATAAACTGGGGCAGCTCATCAATGCATCGGGCATGAAAGCAGTCATGGTGCGCAAAAACGATGAATTGATTGGCCTTAGGGAACGCACAAAAATAGCCCGTGCCGCCAATGCCGATTTGTTTGTGTCCATCCATGCCGATGCCTATCATGATGCCACCATAAGAGGCGCGTCAGTTTATACGCTATCGAAAAGCGGCGCATCCAGTGAAGCGGCCCGCTGGCTGGCCAACAATGAAAACGCCGCTGATGCCAAACTGGGCGGCGTTGGCTTGGATGACAAAGAAGACGATGTGGCTTCGGTGTTAATGGATTTGTCGCAATCGGCCAGCCAACAAGCCAGCGTTGAGATAGCCAATAATATTTTAAAAAGCTTCCATGAAGTCTGCGGGCTGCACCGCACTGAAGTGCAAAATGCGGGGTTTATGGTGCTAAAAGCGCCGGATATGCCGTCTATTCTGGTGGAAACGGCTTTTATCTCCAACCCTGAAGAAGAAAAAAACCTGCTCAGCAACTCTTACCAAAACAAAATGGCCCAAGCCATCTTTGCAGG
>CAJAWH010000067.1 GCA_903945605.1 uncultured Methylococcaceae bacterium
ATATTTGACAGAACGCGGACACACTGCCGCTGTTGACTTCCTGAACAGCGTTGTAGCACCTAAAAATGAGTATAAATTCTTGGGTTCCAGCGACAAATGGGATGCCAACCGTAACGTGTTTGGTGATGCCGTGGTTGCCGCTATGAGCGGCTTGAGCGAAGCGGAACGGGTCGAAAAAGTACGCGTGATCGACTCCGACCTGGAAGGTTCTTGTGGCTTGCACAAAATCCACACCGCTTACCCAGAAGTGTTCATTTCTTCAGGCATTATGGAACGCGGTAACTTCTCCGCCGCCGCCGGTTTTGGTATGGAAGCGGGCAAACAAGGTATCTTCGGCACCTTCAGCGCCTTCTTGGAAATGCTGATGTCAGAAATCACCATGGCACGTTTGAACAACTCCAATGTGTTGAGCCATTTCTCACATTCCGGTATCGACGACATGGCCGACAACACTTGCCATTTCGGTCTGAACAACATGTTTGCCGACAACGGCTTGTCAGACGGTTACGCCACTGGCCTGTACTTCCCTGCCGACCCTAACCAAATGCACGCAGTGGTCAACAAAATCTTCTTTGAACCTGGCTTGCGTTTCGTATTCTCCACCCGTTCAAAAGTACCGTTCATCCTGAACGAAAAAGGTGAAGAATTCTTCGGTGGTGATTACACGTTTGTACCCGGCAAAGATGAAGTGATCCGCGAAGGCACACAAGGTTATGTCATTGCCTTCGGTGAATCTTTATACCGTGCATTGGATGCCGTTGAACGCCTGAAAGCGGAAGGCATTGACGTGGGCCTGATCAACAAACCTACTTTAAGCGCAATTGATGAAGACATGCTGCAAAAAGTGGGTTCTTCACCGATGGTGTTGGTGGTTGAATCATTCAACCGCAAAACCGGTTTGGGCAGCCGTTACGGCTCATGGTTGCTGGAACGCGGCCTGACCCCAAAATTTGGCTTTATCGCCACCCACAAAGAAGGTTGCGGCGGCTTGTGGGAACAATTCCCACACCAAGGCATCGATCCAGTCGGCATTATGGCTAAAGTCAAAGAATTACTTGGCTAAGCAATTGCCTGACTTGATGTGATAAAAGGGCGCAGTGATGCGCCCTTTTTTTTGCCCGAAGTTTGTGCTTATCACAGCAGTGCCAGCCGGACAGGCTGTTAGCCCAAGAGTTTTTTTGAATTATTGGCTATGACACTATACAATGTAAGCTTAGCGTTAGCCCAATACCGATGCTGCTGTTGGATACTTAAAGAATATTTTATGAAACTTGTCCTCATTTATGGTGGCCTTGCGCTGATTGCCATTGCCGCCAACATCGGCGCCCAAGATGCTTTTTTATGGGCTTTCCCCGGAACGCCGGAAATGCTGGTCTCGGTCGCGTTTGGTACAAAAGATGCGTCATGGTTGAACATAAAGCTGCCTATTCCTGATATGGTGATACCTATGGCAGTCGGCACAGGGGTCGGTCTGGTGGTGAAATATATCCTCGACAAACGCTTCGTGTTCCGTTTCACCGCCCGCAATGCCCAGCATGACGGGCAAACATTCCTGCTCTACACTATCATGGGTCTCGCCACCACGGTGATTGCCTGGGGCTTTGAACTTGAGTTTGAAGAGCTTTTCAGGTCACGGGAGATGAGTTTGGTGGGTGGGGCCATTGGCTTGGTCATTGGCTATTTTGCCAAGTACCATCTTGATAAACGGTTTGTGTTCCGGACAAAAAAACAATGAGAACTCTATCTTCCTGGGGACGTTTGAGCGCCCTGCCCCATCAGGTGGTCGGACTGGCCGACCCTGGTCAAGTGGCCGATATTATCGGCGTGCAAAAGCCCGGTGTTGCATTCGGTAACGGGCGCAGCTATGGCGATGTCTGCCTCAACCCCAATGGTGTGCTGTGGCATACGGCAGGTCTTGACCATTTCATCCAATTTGATGCCCACACAGGCCGCTTGGTGTGCGGCGCGGGGGCGCTGTTGCGCGATATACAGCGGGTGATGGTGCCGCAAGGCTGGATACTGCCGGTCACGCCGGGCACACAATTGATTACCGTGGGCGGGGCGATAGCCAACGATGTGCATGGTAAAAACCACCATGTGTTGGGGTCTTTTGGCGATCATGTGCAACGCATCCGTTTAATACGCACCGATGGTCAAATGATTGAATGTGGCCCGCAGCAACAGGCCGGTTGGTTTGCGGCCACGGTAGGCGGCATGGGTCTAACCGGAGTGATAGTGGAAGCGGAAATCCAGTTACGCAAAATTGCCGGGCCGTGGTTGGAGACGGAAACCTTGCCCTATGAAAATCTGGATGATTTTTTCAAGCTGGCCGATGATTCTGAAGCCGGTTGGGAGCATACCGTGTCTTGGATTGATTGCTTGTCCAACAAGGGGCGCGGCCTGTTCATGCGTGCTAATCCCACCGATATAGGGACACGCCCCGAACCGAAAGGGCGCAAGCTGACCATGCCGCTAGTGCCTCCCGTTTCGCTGGTCAATCCCTTGTCCCTGAAACCTTTCAATACCCTTTACTATAATTTAAAGAAATCCCAGACGGGCAGCACCATCAGCCATTACGAAGGCTTTTCCTACCCGCTGGACAATATTCTGGAATGGAACCGGATGTATGGCCCGAAAGGGTTTTTCCAATACCAAAGCGTGATACCTAGGGAAGTGGGCTTGGCGGCGGTGCAGGCCACGTTAGGCGAGATTGCCAAATCCGGTCAAGGTTCTTTTTTGGCGGTGCTGAAAACCTTTGGCGACCGCCAGCCAGTTGGTATGATGAGCTTTCCGCAACCTGGCGTGACACTGGCCTTGGACTTCCCCAACAATGGTGCAAAGACACTCAAATTGTTTGAGCGGATGGATGCCATTGTGCGTGAAGCGGGTGGGCGCATCTATCCGGCAAAAGATGCCCGGATGCCGCGTGAGCTTTTTGAACAGGGCTATCCGCGCCTGAATGATTTTTTAACCTTCCGCGATCCGGGCATTAGCTCGGGACTGTCGCGCCGACTTATGGGAAGCTGAAGTGCAAAACAAACAAAAAATCGTCATTATTGGTGCCACCTCTGCCATGGCGGAGCAGTGTGCGAGATTATGGGTGCAAGGCGGCAAAGCGGTGGAGCTGGTGCTGGTAGGCCGCAATGCCGGACGTATTGAGCCAATAGCCAGTGATTTGCGGGTACGCAGCCCACAATCGGACATCCAAGTGCTGGAATCGGAGTTTTTACAAGCCGCCGCCATTCAGGCTACGGCGGACAGCATTGCCGCCGCAGGGCCAGTGGATGTTGTACTGATTGCCCACGGCTCTTTGCCGGAACAAGCCGACTGCCAAAACGATCTGGCGGCTTGCCACGGAGCCTTGGTGGTCAATGGTGTGTCGCCGGTACTATTTGCCGAGGCTTTTGCCCAGCACATGAGCAAGGCCGGTAACGGCACATTGGTGCTGATCGGTTCGGTTGCCGGAGACCGTGGACGTAAGTCGAACTATGTTTACGGTTCAGCCAAGGGGCTAGTTACCCGTTATGCGCAAGGTTTACAACACCGTTTTGCAGGTACTGGGGTCAAGGTGGTGCTGGTCAAGCCAGGCCCGACTGACACGCCAATGACCGCGCACCTAAAAAGCGGCGGAGCCAAACTGGCGGATGTGGCGGATGTGGCACAGCAGATTGTTGATGCCGTCGGGCGCGGGCAAGCGGTGGCTTATGTGCCGGGCAAATGGCGCGTGATTATGATGGTGATCCGCCATTTACCAACGTTTGTGTTCAATAAGTTGAATATTTAGGCTACTGCCCGTCATTAATGGCGTGCTGTTTACTGTGCTGGCTTATATTTTAGAAGAGGCAATATGCAATCGCTTACTACAACAATGTGCTTGGCCGTTATGTTAGCTGCTTCAGGCTGTGCGGTGACACCTGTCGGCGGCCCTGCTTATGGTGTCGGTGGGGCTTATCCCATGGCTGTGGTCAGACCTGCCTACCCAATGCCCGCCCCCGGATATGTGTGGCAGATGCATCCTAACTATGGTTGGGGATGGCATCACCCTGAATTTGGCTGGCATCGGGGTTGGTAAGCTAAGCTTAATCAGCTGCCGTATAGGTATATGATCACATGGGACTAGACAGATATCGCTCCTAGCAAGTGCTGCCGTGTTGCCCTACCGTCTCGTCTCATCCATGTAGTCATATACATCTACGGGTTATCGAAAAAACTGTCGAACCCTTTGACTTCAAGACTTGACCGCAACTTGGTGTCGCCAGTCCACAACAGGCCATCCATCTCAATCGTTAAGGCAATAAACAATACATTTTTTGGGTCAATATCTTTCACTAACAGCCATGCATTCTGTAGTGCATCGGCTGAACCGGCGTATGCTTACTGACTTTGCAAATTTTTTCTTTATGCTTGAAAAGCTCAACAAAGCCAAACTCCGGCATTAACAAAGTGTGTTTTGAGTCCAACAATAATGAAGCAATACGTGAATGTGAATTTATCAATGCCGAAAAAATGATATTGGTATCAACAATAATGGGCTTCATTAGATTTTGCTCAAAAACCTAGCTTGGTTTTGTTGCCACCAATTGTCTTTCAATGCTTCATCCAAAACCATCGCATCATCTGCGGTCATTTGGCTTTGCGACAACAATTCTTTGATACGCAATACCTCAATAAAACGTAACAATTCTTGTGAATTCAAATATTCTTTCGATAAAGTCAAACTGACAGTGGAGCCAGTGGTTTGGTAATTCAACATAATCATTTCAGTTGGTTGTGCCATAGATTAAAAATACATATCGCGGGGTGGCAATCCATACTGCGAAACTGCTGGCGCTTATAGTGACGGCTTATATTTTAAGATAGGCAATATGAATGGGCAACAACAAGCAGTTGCCCAACCTTTGCAGGTAACTTATCAGGCAATCCCTAACACATTCTGCATATCGTATAGCCCGTTGGGCTGGTCTTGCAACCATACCGCCGCACGCACTGCGCCATTGGCAAAAGTCATGCGGCTGGTGGCTTTGTGGGTGATTTCAAGACGCTCCCCTTCATCGGCAAACATAACGGTATGTTCACCCACTATGTCACCGGCACGGATGGTGGAGAAACCGATGGTTTTACGGTCTCGCTCGCCGGTGTTGCCCTCGCGTCCGTAAATGGCGCAATCTTTTAAGTCACGACCCAATGTGTTGGCCACCACTTCGCCCATACGCAGCGCCGTACCGGAGGGCGCGTCAATTTTGTGGCGGTGGTGGGCTTCAATGATTTCTATATCCGTGTAATCACCCATCACTTTAGCCGCCATCGCCAATAATTTCAGCGACAAGTTGACACCAACACTAAAATTGGGGGCCAACACAATGGCGGTATCGTGTGCCGCTTCGCTGATTTGCTGCTTTTGGTCATCAGAATAACCAGTAGTGCCGATAACCACTTTTTTACCGGCTTGGCGGCATTGTCCGATATAAAGCATGGATGTGTCGGGGCGGGTAAAATCAATCAGCACATCGAATTGATCCAACACACTGCTTAAGTCGCTGGTGACAATGACACCGGTTGCGGTGAGGCCCGCCAGTCCGGCAGCGTCCTTACCAACCGACGGGCTACCTTGACGTGACACAGCAGCTGATAATAAGGCATGGCCTGATGCAACAGTTGCCTTGACCAAGCATAAGCCCATACGCCCTGAAACACCCGCAATTGCAATCCGTGTCATGGTTAGCCTGTCAGTTTGTCGAAAAAGTTCTTAACGCCGTCAACCCAAGTGTGTTCTTGCGGGCTGTGATGTTTACCGCCACCGGAAAGGGATTCACCCAGTTCGGTGATCAATTTCTTTTGCTCTTTGGTCAAATTAACGGGGGTCTCAATGACAACTTTACAGAGTAAGTCACCGACCGGGCCACCACGCACGGGTTTGACCCCTTTACCACGCAACCGGAACACTTTGCCAGTTTGTGTTTCCGCAGGTATTTTCAGCGAGACCTTACCATTCAGGGTCGGCACATGGATTTCATCGCCCATACAGGCGGTAATAAAGCTGATGGGCACTTCACACGATAAATTGGCGCCATCACGGTTAAAAATTTCATGGGGCTTGACATGAATTTCAATATACAAATCGCCAGACGGGCCACCACGCTCGCCCGCTTCACCTTCACCATGCAAACGGATGCGGTCACCATTGTCAACCCCGGCAGGAATTTTTGCCGATAGGGTTTTAGTTTCTTGGACACGGCCTTGCCCATAACATTTGCCGCAAGGGTCTTTAATCTGTTTGCCTGTGCCACGGCAGGTTGGACAGGTCTGTTGCACCGAAAAAAAGCCTTGCTGCATCCTGACTTGCCCATGTCCATGACATGTGGTGCAAATCACTGGGCTTGAGCCTTTTTTGGCACCCGAACCGGCACATTCGCCACAAGTGACCAATACCGGAATACGGATTTTCTGTTCCGTACCCGCGACGGCCTCTTCGAGCGTCACTTCCAGGTTATAACGTAGATCGGCACCGCGCTGCACACCGCCGCGCTGTTGTCTGGCACCGCCAAAAATATCACCGAACACATCGCCGAAAATATCACTGAAACCTTCAGCACCACCCGGTCTGCCACCCATTGAGGCATCCACACCGGCATGGCCAAATTGGTCATAAGCGGCGCGTTTTTTGGGATCGGACAACACCTCATAAGCTTCTTTGATTTGCTTAAATTTAACCTCCGCCGCTTCGGGATTGTCGGCATTGCGGTCTGGATGGAACTTCATTGCCAAACTGCGGTATTTCTTTTTAAGCTCTTCATCGCTGGCGTTGCGCTCAACACCGAGCAGTTTGTAGTAATCTTCTTTTGCTGCCATGAGTGATTATTTAACTGGTTTAATGGATAGTTACGGTCAATTATTTAGCAAGCAATGGTTATGCTTCAGGCACTTGGCAAAGTTTCTGACCAGGCTAGCCTAACAACCCTATAAAGCACAAAAAATCCGAAGGGCGGCCTAAACTCAAAAGGCCGCCCGACGAATTTATGCTGGCTTAGCCTTACGGCAAATCAGCGCCAGGGTTTACTTGTCGTCTTTGACTTCTTCAAATTCTGCATCAACTACGCCATCATCAGCGTTGGCATGTGCATGACCGCCATCCCCCGCTGCGCCATCAGCCGCACCTTTTTGGGCATAAACACGTTCAGCCAGTTTACCGGCCACTTCTGTCAGGGCGTTGGTTTTGCTTTCTATGGCCTCTTTGTCGTCACCTTTAACGGCTTCTTTCAAAGCTTCAATAGCGGCCTCAATAGTGGCTTTTTCTTCGCCCTCAACTTGTGCTTCAAATTCTTTCAGCGATTTTTCGGTGGCATGGATCATGCCATCAGCGTGGTTGCGGGCTTGCACCAATTCATGCAGTTTGCGGTCTTCGTCGGCATGGGCTTCGGCATCTTTGATCATACGTTCAACCTCATCATCAGACAAACCGCTAGAGGCTTTAATGATGATGGATTGTTTTTTGCCAGTGGCTTTGTCTTTAGCAGACACATTCAGAATACCGTTGGCATCAATATCAAAAGACACTTCAATTTGTGGGATACCACGCGGGGCCGGTGGTATGTCCGCCAAATCGAAACGGCCTAATGATTTGTTGGCTGATGCTTTTTCACGTTCACCTTGCAGCACATGGATGGTCACCGCAGTCTGATTGTCGTCGGCGGTGGAAAACACTTGCGCGGCATTGGTCGGGATAGTGGTGTTCTTTTCTATCAGTTTGGTCATAATGCCGCCCATGGTTTCGATACCCAGTGACAACGGGATAACGTCCAGCAACAACACGTCTTTGACATCACCGGACAACACACCGGCTTGGATTGCCGCACCTAATGCAACCGCTTCATCGGGGTTGACATCTTTACGCGGTTCTTTGCCAAATATGTTTTTGACCATTTCTTGCACTTTTGGCATACGCGTTTGACCACCCACCAAAATGACATCTTGGATTTGCGAAGCGGAAACGCCCGCATCTTTCAATGCCATTTCGCAAGGCGCTTTGGTGCGCATTATCAGTTCATCAACTAAAGACTCCAATTTGGCACGGGTCAGTTTTACATTAAGATGTTTTGGGCCTGAGGCATCAGCGGTGATGTAAGGCAAATTGACATCAGTCTGGTGACTGGAAGACAATTCGATTTTGGCTTTTTCCGCCGCTTCTTTCAAACGTTGCAAAGCCAAGGGGTCATTATGGACATCAACGCCGGTGTCTTTTTTGAATTCTTCCGCCAGATATTCAATGACGCGGGAGTCAAAATCTTCACCACCCAAGAAAGTGTCACCGTTGGTTGCCAACACTTCAAATTGATGTTCACCATCAATTTCGGCAATTTCAATGATGGAAATGTCAAATGTGCCACCGCCCAAGTCATACACGGCAATTTTGGTGTCGCCTTTCGGTTTGTCCATACCAAACGCCAAAGCCGCTGCGGTAGGTTCGTTGATGATACGTTTAACATCCAAACCGGCGATACGACCCGCGTCTTTAGTGGCCTGACGCTGCGAGTCATTGAAATAAGCCGGTACAGTAATGACCGCTTCAGTGACCGTTTCGCCCAAATAGGCTTCGGCATCTTTTTTCATTTTCATCAGTACACGGGCAGAAATTTCTGGTGCGGCCATTTTTTTGCCGTGGACTTCAACCCATGCATCACCGTTATCAGCACCAACAATTTTATAAGGCACCATTTTAATGTCTTTTTGCACGACATCATCAGTAAAGCGACGGCCTATCAATCGTTTAATGGCAAACAACGTGTTTTTGGGGTTGGTCACCGCTTGGCGTTTTGCGGATTGTCCCACCAACACTTCATCATCATTGCTGAAAGCAATGATGGATGGGGTGGTGCGGGCACCTTCGCTGTTTTCAATCACTTTTGCGACGCCGTTTTCCAATACTGCCACGCAAGAGTTGGTGGTCCCTAAGTCTATGCCAATTATTTTAGCCATTGAATGCTCCGAATTATTTTTATGTAAATTAAAGTTATTACCGATATAAGGCCGTTTTTATGGTATTCAAGTCTTTATTCAGCGGCTTTTGCCACCACCACCATAGCCGGACGCAATAACCGCCCGTTCAACAGATAGCCTTTTTGAAAAACAGTCAGCACGGTGTTGGCTTCAACACCTTCCGCCACTTGCGTCATAACGGCTTGGTGATGCTCGGCATTAAAGGGCTGACCTTGCGGGTCAATGGCAATAATATTGTATTTGGCGAAAGCGGCTTCCAATTGTTTAAGGGTCAGTTCACTGCCTTCCCTAAATTTGGTGACTTCTTCATTGTCACCTGTTGCAGCCTGTAAGCCAAGCAACAAGCTGTCCATAACCGACAGCAATTCTTTGGCAAAACCAGTCAAGGCAAACTTATGCGCGTCTTCCAAGTCTTTTGATGTGCGCCGTTTGATATTTTCCATTTCCGCTTGGGCGCGGACCGCTTTGTCCCAGTTTTCATGGGCTTTTTGTTTGGTTTCTTGTAGCTCTTGTTTGAGTTCTTCTAAGGTATATTCGTGATCGCCCACTTCGGTCTCTGTGGCTTCGGCAATGGCTTCGCCGCCGATATCCTGCTCTGCTGTGATTGCCTCAGCATTTGGCTCAAGCGCTGCTTCAACAGTGGCTTCAGTGGCGATTTCGGGCGTTTCCTGATCTTTACTCATTTTTTTACCTTAAACGGTTTGTTGTGTTGATAGGTGGTCATTAGCAGCCTGACTGCCGGGCGGTCTGGCAAAAGCCAAGCCAGGCTAATTTGTCACTTATAATGGGGATGTTGGCTTGGGATTCAAGGCCGCGCCCAATAATTTTGCGGTGACATCAACAAAAGCGATGACTTTTTCATAGGACATGCGGGTAGGGCCTATCACACCCAGCACGCCCACCACCTCATCATTGACCGAATAGGGAGACGTGACCAAGCTGCATTGGTCAAAAGCCTGATAGCCGGATTCCTTGCCGATAAATATCTGCACGCCTTCAGATTTCATGGATTGGTCCAGCAAATGGATCACCGCTTGTTTTTGGTTGAACGCCTCAAACAATTGCTTAAGATGATCGCGGCCTGACAATTCGTTAAATTCCATCAAATTGGTTTCGCCGGTCAGCACATAATCATCTTGGCCGGTGTCGGTTGCAAAAGTCAGCTCGGCCATTTTAATCGCCAGCAGCATCCCTTGGTTCATGCGCTGTTGGTCTTCTTGCAACTCTTTCAATATGGCTTCACGAACGGCGGCAAGGCTAAGCCCGCCATAAACGGAATTGAGGTAATTGGCCGCCTGCTGCAATTCGGCAGGACTAAACAGGCGGTTAGTGTGGATGATCTTGTTGTGGACTTCTTGTTCATTGGTGACAAAGATAACCAGCACCCTACCGCTGGACAATGGCAAAAATTCAATATGGCGCAGGCATAGCAATTCGCGTTTGGGCAATGTGACCACACCCGCCATTTGCGTCAAATCCGCCAGTAGCCTTGACGCATTACCAACCACATCGCCGCCATCACCTTGCGCCAATAAGCCTTGATGCAAGCATCGCACTTCTTTAGAATCCAGCGGCTTTATCGTCAGCAAACTATCGACAAAGAGCCGGTAACCCTTGACAGTAGGCACCCTGCCCGCCGAAGTATGCGGCGAGTGCACCAAACCCAAGTCCTCCAAGTCCGCCATGACATTGCGGATAGTGGCTGGGCTTAGGTTTAACGACGGGTCTTTTGACAGGATGCGCGAGCCTACAGGTTGACCATCGCTGATGTAGCGCTCAATGAGTGTTTTAAGTAATTGCAGTGATCGCCCGTTTAAAATTTGCGCTTGATTAGCCACATCCACCCCGATAATTAAATTGGCACTCTAATGCACCGAGTGCCAATTGAAAATAACAGCTCATCTGGATACTGTCAATTGACAGCGGCTTTTGCCTGCACTTTCTGTTCATAGGCCGCCAATTGTTCTGCAGTGGCTTCCTGTTGAAAACGTTCTTTCCACTCGCTGTAGGGCATCCCATAAACGTATTCCCTAGCCTGTTCGTAATCAATGGCAATACCGCGTTGTTCGGCGGCGGCCTTATACCATTTTGCCAAACAGTTGCGGCAAAAATCCGCCAACAGCATCAATTCAATATTTTGTGCTTCCGGATGTTGTTGCAAATGCACCAGCAACTGCCGAAAGGCAGCCGCTTCCAATTCGGTTTGTTGGGTTTCCTCTATCATCTGTTTTCCTATCAGGTCAATAAACTGATTGCCAAAGCAGTTGCCGCAAAAACGGCAACCATTGGGTTTTATCCGGTCAAAAGCAGCAAAAATGAAGCTTTATTATTGTTTTTGCGGGCTGTTTTATGGCATTCTATTATGGCATTCTAACAGAAAGGCTTAGCCAAGCATGTACATTCACTGACAATGATTTTACAATAGCCCAAACATGCGGCAGCACAACTGCAGCCGCAACCCCCATCGCCTTAGAGGCTTCCCAGCATCGGCTATTATGAATCAGCTTCTCAAACAGATATACGAATTTTTCCCTATTGTCCTGTTTTTTATCGCTTATAAAGCTTACGACATTTACATTGCCACTGCCACGGTGATGGTGGCAACAACACTCCAAGTAGCTATTGCCGCCATTAGGCACCGCAAGGTGGAAACCATGCAGTGGGTGACGTTGGCCCTGGTGATGGTGTTTGGCGGGGCAACCCTGTATTTGCAAAACGAGCTGTTTATCAAATGGAAATTATCCATCATTGAATGGCTGTTCGGCCTGACCTTTTTGGGTAGCCAATTCATCGGCAAAAGAAACCTCATTGAACGCATGATGTCCGCCAACCTGACCTTACCGGCCGCGGTCTGGAAGCGGTTGAACAATTTATGGGGCTGCTTTTTTCTGAGTGTTGGCTTTATTAACGTATATGTCATGTATAATTTCAGCACTGATGACTGGGTAACGTTCAAAACCTTTGGTGTGCCGTTAATGATGGTTGTTTTTATTGTTTTACAAGTGGTATTTTTATACAAATACATTCCGGACACCGAGGAATAAGTTGTGCTTTACGCAATTATCAGTAAAGATGTGGAAGATAGCTTGCCGCGCAGGCTATCAGTGCGTGGCGAACACCTGCAACGCCTGCAAGTGCTTCAGGATGAAGGCAGGCTTGTATTGGCAGGCCCGCACCCTGCCATAGATCATGAAAACCCAGGCGAGGCCGGTTTCACCGGCAGCTTGGTGGTTGCCCAATTTGGCAGCCTCGAAGCCGCCCAGCAATGGGCCGATGCCGACCCCTACCGCCAGGCAGGCGTTTATGCCGATGTCTTGGTCAAACCCTTTAAAAAAGTATTTCCACAATGACATCCGAACAAATTAAACGCCAATTGACCGCTGCCTTGCAACCTGAACTCATTGAAATAATAGATAACAGTGCCGCCCATGCCGGTCACGCCGGGGCAAAAGGGGGCGGTGGACATTATCATATTACAATCATTGCAGAAGCTTTTGAAGGCAAAACGCTGGTGCAGCGCCATCAATTAATTTATCAGGCCCTAGGGGATATGATGAAACAGCAAATCCATGCCCTGGGTATTAACTCGCTCTCACCCTCTGAAAAAAACTAAAGGAAGTTTATAAATGAAATCTAAAATCGTTCCATTGCTTATTACTTCAGCACTGATTGCCGGTTGCCAACCACCTGCCGGTAATGGTGGCAGTCCCGCCCCAACCGTCAGCAAAGCGGATGCCATTGCTGATGTAAACGGCAGCCTGATCGCCAAATCAACTTTTGAAACCTTACAAAAAGACCTTGCCGCCCGTAGCCGCGGCCAAAGCTTCCCTAAGGACAAATTGGTTGAAGAACTGGTGCAACGCGAATTGCTGGTACAAGATGCCGTTAAAAAAGGCCTCGACAAAACGCCAGAAATCGCTGCCCAACTTGAAGAAGCCAGAAAATCAATCTTGGCCCAAGAAGATGTGCAAAGCTTTATAAAAACCAGCCCAGTCACTGATGACGAAATTAAAGCCGAATACGACAAAAAAGTCGGCGGTGACAGCTCAACAGAATATAAAGCCCGCCATATCTTAGTAAAAACTGAAGACGAAGCCAAAAAAATCATTGCTGAGCTGGATAAAGGCGGCGAATTTGCCAAACTGGCCAACAAATACTCATTAGATGGCAAAGAAGCCAAAAACGGTGGTGATTTGGGTTGGTTTGTACCGGGACAAATGGTCGAGCCATTCTCTAAAGCGGTTATCGCTTTGGAAAAAGGCAAGTACACCAAAACACCCGTACAAACACAATTCGGCTGGCATGTCATTTTAAAAGAAGACTCACGCAAACAGACACCACCCCCACTGGATGCGGTTAAAGATCAATTGACACCTTACCTGCAACGCCAAAAAGTCCAAAAAATGATTGAAGCTTTACGCGAACAAGCTAAAGTTGAAATTCTTATCCCATTGAAAGAAGAGGCCCCTAAAGCCCCAGAAGCTGCCAAAGCAGGCGAAAAACCGGTAGTTGAAGGCACGGTTGAAGAAGTCGAAGTAAAAGACGCTTCCGGCAAAACAGTGGAAAAAGAAGTCATCATTGATGAAAAATTAGTCGAAGAAAAACAACCTGCTGAAGAGAAAAAACCAGCGGAAGAAAAAACACCGGCTGAAAAAGCAAAAGAAGCCAAAAAGTAAGCGGTTTTATTCGCTAGCACGAAGGGCGGTTTTACCGCCCTTTTTTGTGCGTGGCGTTTTTTCCTCCGTAAATTTTTTCTATCGGGTAACTATGGCACTTAATTGGGGGGATTACCAAATGGGGCGCTGGGGTTTGTTCCTTTTATGCCATTGGCTGTGTACCCACAGCTTGCGTACTGATTAGTCAGTTGCCAAATATTTTTAAGCGCTTCGTTAAATATTGCTCAGTCGGTCATTGGGCTAATGCATCTAACTATTTTATTTTAAAGATTTTTCTTCTAAAAGTTTTAATGTTGCCCCATCTTTTGACAACCAGCTTTGTGGGCCACTTCTGTTTGTTCCTGCCACCAAGGCGACTGCATAAGATGATGAATTCATAAGAATATCCTCTTCAGAAATTAACTTATCCCCTACGTCTTTGAGAATTCCTTGTGAAATCAAGCTATTTCGTACATCAAGTAACCTAGCTGGCATGCTACCTGAAGTAACTTTTGAAAATTGTGAACCTTTTTTTAAAACAAAACCCTCATCAACCACTGCACCGCAAGCACTTAATTTACCCACTGTAAAGTAGAGGTCTAACATGGGGTCCATGTCCTTATTTGGCTCATTTTTAATAGTGACATCTTGAAACTTTGGCTCAAGAATTGCGTAACCCAATACACCACGGATATTTTCTACGAACTCTTCCATTGCATCCCTATCCGCTCGTGGAAGAGTTGTTTCGGGAGGGCTATTGCCATTTTCAAGCATAAATCTATCGCATACTTTAGCTTGTGCGACTAAGCAGGATTCCAAATACTTTATATGGGCCTTGGTCAAGTTTTCATCTTTACTTGTAAAAATAATAACCACTTCCCAAAAATCTTTACTTCTATCATGTGATACAAGCCGGGAAAGGACATTTTCAGATTCACCGATATAAGCTATTGGCTTGTTGTTGTCGGTAAAACGACCTTCAAAAAGGAAATAGACACCAGGTTTAGATGCTTCTGGCCAATTTTTCAGTTCTGCCAATCTTTTTCGGGGTGCGGCTATAGCTTGCCCCGTCCAGTTAACCAGCTCTGCATATCTGATACCCGTTACTGTCGCGTCAGCTAAATATACCCTAATCGATTTGCCTATTGGCATGTAACTCCGCACATCTGTTAAAGTTTATAGAGGTTTTTTGACAATAAAAACTCGCTAGCCTATCAAAGTAGCCGGATAAATCGTAGCACAATCCAAGGCTGCCTGGCACAGATGCCCCGTGTTACGTTACCTTGCCTTCAGGCCACCACTACACTATGCCGATGTTATGATTAATTTCCGCCAAGCCGAAGTGGTCAGATCAACCAGCAATCCGTTGACAAACCCCGCTGCCGCTGCCAAATTCTGTTCAGCGGCGGGGCTTAGCTTCTCCCCCAATCCAAATGTTTCGCCTTTGATGGTCAGCAAAAAACACGGTGGCGGGGCTTGTTTTGTTATGGTTTGGTAAACTGCCAGCACCGCCGCCGGACTCATGGCGTGGGTGGTGTAGCTGTTGTCTTTGGCGGGGCTAAGCTCGGTGAAGCCGAATGGGCTAGCACCCGCTACGCAAGCATCTATAAACAACACCAGTACCCGTTGTTGCAAGTCCAAGGCGTGTTCAATCTGTAACTGGAAATCGCACAGCAATTCTAGCGGCTGTGCTTGCTGCTCCTGTTGGCGTTCAATCGCTTCCAGTATTAAAGGCCCTAACGCATCATCCCCACGGCTCAGGTTGCCACAGGCAAAAACCAGCACGGGCTTAACGGGCATCAGACCCGCCCTATCTGCCCGTCACTGTGCTTGACCAGTTTGTCAATCAAGCGGCCTTCGGCATCGAGCAATTCTAGTTGTAGCGGCATTTTGCCAACAGCATGGGTGGCGCAGGACAGGCAAGGGTCGTAGGCACGTATGGCGACTTCCAAGTTGTTCAATAGCGGTTCGGTCAATTCCCGCCCTGACAAATATTCCGCCGCCACTTGCCGCACCGATTCGTTCATGGCCATGTTGTTGCTGGTGGTGGAAACGATCAGATTGGCTTTGGTGACAATGTCGTTTTCGTCAATTTGGTAGTGGTGGAACAATGTGCCGCGCGGCGCTTCAATAACACCAATGCCCTCGTGACGTTTTTCGCCTTGGGCAAGCAATTCCGTACCCATAATGTCAGGGTCGTGCAGCAACACTTTAATGCTTTCGGCGCAATGCAGCAGCTCTATCAGCCGCGCCCAATGGAATGCCAGCGTGCTATGCACCATCGCTTCATTCGCATGGGCCTTAAATGTCACCCTAGCGGCTTCCGCCAACGGTGTGTCGATGTAATCGCAATTATTGACCCGCGCCAGTGGCCCGACCCGATACCAGCCGTTTTCTTGCCCCAACGCCAGCAGATAAGGGAATTTCATGTACGTCCAAGAGCGCACTTCTTCGTGGATAATATCGTTATAGCGGCAATAGTCGAAATGGTCGAGGATTGTCCCACCTTCGGCATTTTTGGCGCGTAGCCCACCGTGGTAAAGTTCCAACCCGCCATCGGGCTTTGTTAAGCCCAGATAATTAGTGCGTAAGGTGGCGAATTGGTCATAATAAGGCAAATTGGCGCAATGGACTTTTTGTATCAGGGCCACCGATGCCACGCCCCAAGCAATCATCTGGTCTATATCCGCCAGCAAATAATCACGCTCGGCTTTATCCAGCGCTTTGTTCATGCCGCCAGCAATGGCCCCGGTGCCATGGACGCGTTTGCCGGACACCATGCGGATCACCTCCTGCCCGTACTTACGCAGCTTGACGCCCTGCAAGCCAATGTCGGGGTAGTCCGCCAGCACGGCAATAATGGAGCGTTTGCCAATATCGCTTTCAAAGCCAAACAGTAAATCAGGGCTGGACAAATGGAAGAAATGCAGGGCGTGGGATTGCAGCACCTGCCCAAAATGCAGCAAGCGGCGCAATTTATCGGCGGACACTGGCAGATTGGCAGGGTCAACGCCCACCAGTTGGTCGATGGCCTTGGCTGCCGCCAAATGGTGACTGACCGGACAAATGCCGCATAGCCGCTGTACCAACACCGGCAATTCCCAATACGGACGGCCTTGGATAAAACGCTCAAAGCCCCGGAATTCGACGATGTGCAAACGGGCTTGCTGGACTTTGTTATGTTCATCCAATAGCAAAGTGACTTTGCCATGCCCTTCGACACGGGACACGGGGTCGACCACAACACGCTTCAATTGGTCACGGTTTGCGGCGGTTTCTAAATGTTCGTACATAGGATCAACTCAATTTTGGCGATAATGCGGAGCATAGCGGCATGACACTGCTATCTATTATCGGCTTTAATTCCACAATTGGATAGTGGCTAAATGTAATAACCGCTAATCCCATGCCAAGCCCATAGTCCTATGGGCCCGGCCACTCTATTTTCTCTGGACATCAGCACGCTTGACCTGATGCCTTTTGTTTCGCCAGCCATTTTTCCGCCATCAGCGCACCAATCACTGTCAGGCTATCTTTTATTTCATTCCGGTAGACCATTTCAACAAGTTCGCTAAAAAGGATGCGCCGGACTTCCAATTCTTCTGTTTCTTCAGGTTCTGCCTCGCCATAGCTTAAGCCGGTGGCGACAAAAATAGTGGCCACCTCGTTGGTGGAAGAATTACTGGTATGAAATTCGTATATTTGTTCCCATCGGCTGGCAGTGATGCCGGTTTCCTCTTTGAGTTCGCGCTGCGCGGAGGCCAACAAGGTGTCAGATTTGCTGCCGCCGCCTTCGGGGATTTCCCAGCTGTATTCTTCTAGAGGAAAACGGTATTGCCCCACCAGGTAGGTATAGCCTTCCTCATCAATAGGTACAATGCCAATGGCCCAGTTTTTAAAATCGACCGTGGTGTACACACCATCGGTGCCGGCCGGGGTAATGACTGCAAATTGGTCAACACCTATCCACGGTGTTTCGATAATCTGTTTTTCGGAGAGAATTTTCCAAGGGCCGCGTGTTTTCATAGCTATAAGTCCTGAGGGTGAGGTTGGGAAAATCATACAGGGGTAAGAAGGCAGAATGCAATGATAACAGGGCATAGTTGACTGTAAGCGGCTTTAATTGCCCGTTTAACGGCAAGCCTGCGCTAGCCGTCTGCTATAATACGCGCTTTGACTTGCCGCCATTGGGCTTCTTCTAAGCCGCTGGGCCAAGCCTTCTGCCTATTGCCATGACCCACAACCCCACCCTTGTTGCCCGTGATCTTGCCGTGCTTTGGCATCCTTGCACGCAAATGAAAGACCATGAAACCATTCCGCTTATGCCCATTAAAAAAGCCCAAGGGGTATGGCTGGAAGATTTTGACGGCAACCGCTATCTTGATGCGATCAGTTCGTGGTGGGTCAATTTGTTTGGCCACGCCAATCCCTATATCAATGCCGCCATTAAAGACCAACTGGACCAGCTGGAGCAGGTGATTTTTGCGGGCTTTAGTCATGAACCCGCCATTACTTTGGCGGAGCAATTAGTTACGCTGGCCCCTGCCGGGCTGGAACGGTGTTTTTTTGCCGATAACGGTTCGGCGGCGGTGGAGGTGGCCTTAAAGATGAGCTTCCATTATTGGCTTAATTGCCAGCAGCCGCAAAAAACCCGCTTTATCACCTTGGAGAACAGTTATCACGGCGAGACCTTAGGGGCCTTGGCGGTCGGCAATGTCGCCTTGTACAAACAGACTTATGCGCCGCTGTTAATGGACGTGATCACCGTGCCTGGGCCGGATTGCTACCACCGTGAAGCTGGGGAGTCTTGGGCGGATTACAGCACCCGCCGCTTTGCACTGATGGAGCAAACGCTGGCTGAGCAGGCTGGCAATGTCTGTGCAGTGATTATTGAACCACTGGTGCAATGTGCGGGCGGGATGCGCATGTATGATCCGGTTTATCTCACATTGTTGCGCCAAGCCTGCGACAAATACCAAGTGCACTTGATAGCCGATGAAATTGCCGTGGGCTTCGGGCGTAGCGGCACGCTGTTTGCCTGTGAACAAGCAGCAATCAGGCCTGATTTTATGTGCCTGTCCAAAGGGCTGACTGGCGGTTATTTGCCTTTGGCGGCAGTGCTGACCACGGCGGCTGTCTATCAGGCGTTTTATGCCGATTATAATGCCGGTAGGGGGTTTTTGCACTCGCACAGTTACACTGGCAATGCCTTGGCTTGCCGTGCCGGGGTGGCCACGCTGGCGTTATTTGAGCGGTACGGCACGCTCAACAACAACAAACTATTGGCACACACATTGGCTAAGGTGACGGAACGTTTCCACGACCACCCGCACATTGCCGAAGTGCGCCAAACCGGTATGATTTTGGCATTGGAACTGGTCAAAAACAAGCATTCCCGCCAGCCTTACCCTTGGCAAGAACGGCGCGGCATTAAAATCTACCAATACGCGCTGGGCAAGGGGGTGTTGCTCCGGCCCTTGGGCAATGTGGTTTATTTTATGCCGCCTTATGTCATCAGTGCCTCAGAATTGCAGTATATGGCTGATGTTGCTTGGGATGCCATCCAATATGCCATTAAGGAGTGACCCTTACCATGCGTGTTTCAAGGCTCTATGTGCCGCTTGCTTTGATGAAAAACCAGTCCATCGAACTGGATGACGACAGCGCCCACTATATCCGCACAGTATTGCGCTTAAAGAAAGACCAGACAATTATGTTATTTAACGGCACGGGAGGCGAGTTTTTGTGCACGCTGACCGAAATTAGCCGCAAAACCGTTATGGCAAGTGTCGGGGCGTGGCACGACCGCACGGTGGAATCGCCATTATCGGTCACGCTGGGCCTAGGCATTTCACGCGGCGACCGCATGGATTGGGCAGTGCAAAAATCGGTGGAGCTGGGTGTCCGGCATATTACCCCATTACTCACTGAACGCTGTGTAGTGCACTTTAAGGACGACAAAAAAGAGTTGCGCTTGCAGCATTGGCAAAAAATTGCCCAACATGCCTGCGAGCAAAGCGGACGGACAATCCTGCCTGCCTTTGGCAAGATTGAGCAGTTAGGCGTTTGGGCCGACCAGCAGCAAGGCTTAAAAATCTTTCTTGACCCTTATGCCGAGCAACCCTTACACGCATTGACACCGGACACTTTACAGGTGACTTTGTTGGCGGGGCCGGAAGGGGGCTTTTCTGAGGCAGAACGTGAGCTTGCCCAAAACGCGGGGTTTATCCCGGTGCGTTTGGGGGGGCGCATTTTACGCACGGAAACAGCGGCCCTGAGCGCCTTGGCGGCGGTACAAACCTTATGGGGGGATTTTGCCCAATGATGCGTTATCTGGCTGTGTTGCTGCCGCTCGTGGTATTACTGGTCGCCATGGTATTGGCCTGCTTGCTGGGTTACATAATTTATGTGATTGCAGTCACGCTTGGCGACCCCCCGCCCTTGCGTAAAATCATCAGCAAAACCACTCTAGCGTTATTGGTGCTGAGCATTTTCCCATTGACGGCTTACCTGAAAATGGACAAAACCGCACTGGGTTTTGCTCCAACAGCATGGTTTTTAAAGCAATTGCTGCAAGGCTTTGTGTTAGGGGGCAGTACGCTATTGCCGGTGTTTGTGGTGCTGTTCGCCCTTGACATACAGGTGCTGGACACCTCGCAACCCTGGACTGCCGTTTGGCTATTGAAAAAAACCAGCGTATCGTTACTGCTTGCCCTGCTGATTTCTTGGCTTGAAGAACCGTTGTTCCGTGGCCTAGTCTTAATGGGGCTGGCACGGCGGCTATCTAGGGCTGCCGCAATAGTGACCAGTGCGTTTTATTATGCCGCCCTGCATTTTCTGGACAGCAAAACCGAACCGCCCGCACAAGACATTAACCTGCTAAGCGGCTTCAAATTACTGGCAGAAGCGTTCGCCAATTTGTGCAACCCCGCCATTTATCCTGCTTTTGCAGCATTATTGATGGTTGGCATTTTCTTGGGCGTACTGCGCACGCAACGGCAAACCAGCTTGGGCTTGTGTATTGGCTGTCATACCGCCTGGGTTTGGCAAATAAAAATGAGCAAAGCACTGGCTAACAGCAATCCCGATGCCGATTATTTTTATTTGGTCAGCCCTTATGATGGGGTGGTGGGGTATCTGGTTGCAGCTTGGTTGTTACTGGTGCTGGCTGGCTATGGCGGTTGGCAATGCCTTAGGCACAGCAAAACCCGCCAAACAGGTATTTGATGGCTTGTTTTAAGATAATTTTTCATATCCCGCCATGCGTATTGTTTTAGGCATAGAGTACAACGGTAGCCCTTTCCATGGTTGGCAAAGCCAAGCCCATGCCAGTAGTGTGCAATACACACTGGAGCAGGCACTGGGCAAAATCGCCCATCATCCGGTTGCCGTGCAATGTGCGGGCCGGACGGATGCCGGAGTCCATGCCTTGGAGCAAGTGGTGCATTTTGACAGCGACGCGGTACGCCCGCTGGATGCTTGGTTGCTCGGCGGCAATAGCCAGTTGCCGGATGATGTGCGGATTTTGTGGGTGCAACCCGCCATAGGTGATTTCCATGCCCGTTACAGCGCCATTGCACGCTTTTACCGCTATGTCATTTGCAATCGCCGGGTCAAATCGGCCTTGCGCCACCAACAAAGCACATGGTGTTACGCGCCGTTGGATGCTGAAAAGATGCACCAGGCCGCGCAAGCACTGTTAGGCGAACATGACTTTTCCTCTTTCCGCGCCCAAAGCTGCGAGTCCAAAAGCCCATACCGGCAAATGCATTTTATTGAAGTGTACCGCAACGGCGACGAAGTGATTATGGATATTGCCGCCAATGCTTTTTTGCACCACATGGTCAGGAATATTGCCGGAGTGCTGATGGCTATTGGCGCGGGCCAGCAACCGGTGACTTGGACACAATTTTTACTGGCTGCCAAAGACCGCAAACAGGCGGCCCGCACTGCGCCGCCGGAAGGCTTATATCTGGGCGGGGTGTGCTACCCCGATCACTTTGGGCTACCCAAACATGCAATTTTTGCCAGATTGCCTAAAGATGCCAAGCGTTTTGATTAAAGACAAGCTAATGTCGCTCGGAATGGGGATGCTTGACCAAGCTTAGCTTGTAATGGCTTTAAAGAAACCGCTATAGTTATAGCGTAGCTTTTCCGTTTAACCCATCCATATTTTTATCGGGCCCGACATTATGAACTCTTATTTATCATTCCAAATACACGGCGGCGCCGATCATGGCGGCGGCATAATCGAAACTGTTTCTGAGTTATTGACTTTTTTTGAAGGGCTGACCGCACAAGGCCCAGGCGGCTTTTCTCAGGCCATCTTGCCCGGCATTGCCGGTATGAGCAATATCCACCCCTTGCTGGTGCACTTCCCTATTGCTTTGTTAACGCTTTTTTTTATTGTGGATATGTCCGGCACGCTGGGCGGCAAAGCGCAATGGCGCCAAACAGCCAGCTTTTTGCTATATTCCGGTACGCTCGCCGCAACATTCACCGTGCTGGCTGGCTTTGCCGCCGCCGACACTGTGGCGCATGGTGAAAATGTCCATGAGATTATGGAACGCCATGAACATCTGGGCATATCCATCTTATCATTAGCGGCTGGTTTGTCAGCGTGGCGGTTAAAACACCACGGGGTTCTCACAGGTGCGGGCAATGTACTATTTTTGCTGCTATCGGCTTTATTGTGCCTTATTTTGGCATTCGGCGCCGACTTGGGCGGGCTGATGGTCTATCAGTACGGTGTCGCGGTAAAACCAGGGGCTGCCATAGCCAACTTTGGCGAAGCGGGGCAAAGCCATCATCACACTGAAGAACTGCCGGACAATGTCTTTTAACGGTAACAGCAACTAACAAGCAAGCATTTCTTACAGGCAATAAAAAGCCCGCATAAAGCGGGCGCGTTGGTTTTATTATTATTAGTGTACAAGGCTGTGTACTGTCCAACAATTAAGTTGCTTAATTATTATTGTTATATGAGCCACTTAAGACTCTCCCTCCCCCTTTCTGGCTAGTGGTTAAACCAACCATTCTCTCTAAAAGGTGGCGTATTCTATATCCAAAAATTCCACCACGTCCAACAATTAAGCAATTTTTCTGAAAAAATTAATTGTACGTTAAAAAAACACTGTAAATACGAATAGTTAACACTTATCGCTTTACTGTCAACTCCAAAACATCCGGCAACACTTGCGGTTTGTTAAGCGTCCATTCAGGTTGGTTGTGATCAGTAAAGTGGGCAGCTGCCAAACCGTTAACGGCACTACGGTTGCCCATGCGCCCCCCCTTTATCTACTGGCGACGTCGCTCATGCTCTTCCTGGGTGTGCAGAAAATGCAGGCGCTCTTCCAGAATTGCCGCCAAATAAGCATCCACCCCTTTGGATTTTTGCGCCAAGTGGATTTGCATAATGGCTTCACGGATTTGTCCGGTGGCGTAATAATACTCAGCAATATAGCGGTGCGATTCTGCTGGCTGGTTTAATTTGCTGTAAATTTCCGACAATATTTCCCAATAAACAGGCTGGCTTTTGGTTTCTTCGCTGAGCGCCTGCAAATTGTTTTTAGCCGCGTCCACTTGGTTGGTTTTCAATAAGGCACTGATGTACTGCAGCTTGACCTCTTGGTTTTCAGGATACTTTGCCGACAATTTTTGATAACGCTTCAACGCCGTCGGGAAGTCGTTCTGTTCTTGGGCATTACGTGCCAGTGCAGTGGCATATTGGGGTTGGTCCGGATATTTTTGCACTAAAGATTGTAAGATAGCTTCCGCTTCCTTAAATTTTTCTAAAGCCGTTTCGCTCAAGGCAAGCCCATATTGGTCAACCATGCGCTGCTCTTCCGTGCCTTGCTGCAAACGCGATTTAAAATACTGGGCGGCTTCAGCCTTATGGGTTACGGTCAAAACCCGCAGCTTGGCTTTCGCCAGCTGATACGCCAAAGAATCGGGGTATTGCTTGTAAGGGTAAGTCTCGGCCCTGCCCCGGCTATCGGAAATACGTGCCGTGGTCACGGGATGGGTACGCAAAAATTCGGGGATATTGTTGCCTAAATAACGGCTGGCTTGCTGCAAACGCTCAAAAAAGGTCGGCATACTACGCGGGTCGAAATGTGATGCCGCTAAAGTCTGCATCCCTACCCTGTCCGCCTCTTCTTCATTGGCGCGGGTAAAATCAATCTGGAACTGCACGCTACCGGCCTGAATGGCCATAATCGCCGCCTGCCCCGCCATAGGCGATTGTGTACCCAGTAAAATGGCCGCCAGTGTGGCAGCCATAGACGGAATCGACAACCTGCCCTGGGCTTCGGCAGCACGGTATAAATGCCGCTGGGTGACGTGGGCAATTTCGTGGCCCATCACCGAAGCCAATTCGCTTTCTTCTTCGGTGATCAAAATCAACCCGGAATTGACACCGATATAGCCGCCAGGGCCGGCAAACGCGTTGACATCATTTTCCATCACCACAAAAAAATGAAAGCGTTGGTTGGGCAGGTCGCTATTGGCAACCAGTTTTTCACCTATGGCCTGGATATATTCCTGAATCTCAGGGTCTTGACTGATTTCGATTTGCGAATGCAAACTACGGAAGAACGCCTCGCCCAGCTCTTTTTCTTCCACGGGCGTGAGCAATGTGCCGGACGAATCACCCAAGTCGGGCAATTCAATTTTAGAAATGTCAACCGACCCCGCCGGCATCGAAAATAAGGCCAAGCTTAACGCTAAAACCAGCGCGGAAGGCCTACAATGCTTGCCCATCGGAAAAGAAACGGGCAGATCAGTTCCTGTATGGCATTTTTTCATTGTGCACGGGTAAATAATAAAAGTGGCATAAAATATTGCCCTATTATAAATCAGCATAAAATTGTCCAACAAAAATATACCTAAAAACTCCCATGATTTTCGCCATTCAAATTAACAGCAGCCCCTACCACAGCAATGGCGGTCATGCCGCCTATGCCTTTGTGGTTGCCGCATTGGCCCAAGGCCATCAGATTTTTCGGGTGTTTTTCTACCACGACGGCATCTACCACGCGCTTCGCCACACCACCCCGCCCGACGATGAAGCCAACCCGACAGCCCGCTGGAGCCAATTGGCGGCGCACCATAATCTGGACTTGGTGGTGTGCATTTCCGCAGCCCAACGGCGCGGCTTGCTGTGTGCCGACGAAGCCCACCACCAAGGCAAGCAAGATAACGACGTGGCCGATGGTTTTAGGATTTCTGGCTTAGGGCAATGGGTTGAAGCCACTTTAATGGCGGAACGTTTGGTCATTTTTGGTTAACACCGATGAAAAGCTACCTGTTCATCATCAGCAAACCACCGCACAGCGGTATTTACGTCCAAGAAACCTTGGATATAATCTTGACCACCGCCGCTTTCGAGCAAACCGTCAGCCTGTTATTTTTGGATGATGGTGTTTTCAATCTAAAAAACCGGCAAAACCCCGACACTTCCGGCTTAAAAGACACTGCAGCCATTTTTGATGCGTTGGCACTTTATGATGTCAACGCCCTGTATATTGAATCGGAATCATTGCAGGAACGTGGCCTTAGCCCAGATGCGTTATGCTTGCCAACCGAAGCGATATGCCGAAACCAACTCAGCCAGTTTATGGGCCAGTTTTCGGTGCTTGTACCCCAGTAAACAACGTCGAATGCAATTGCTCTGCGGCAATGAAAATTAACATTGGCA
Organism: uncultured Methylococcaceae bacterium; assembly: GCA_903945605.1. Taxonomy (GTDB): domain Bacteria; phylum Pseudomonadota; class Gammaproteobacteria; order Methylococcales; family Methylomonadaceae; genus Methylovulum. The sequence continues at coordinate 25,348 of CAJAWH010000067.1, forward strand.
TTTTTTAAAAAATCCCGTACAATACTCGCTCTTAACTAGAGGGGCCATAGCTCAATTGGTAGAGCGCAACACTGGCAGTGTTGAGGTCAGCGGTTCGATTCCGCTTGGCTCCACCAAATCCTTAGTTAAGGCTTAGTCCCCATCGTCTAGCGGCCTAGGACATCGCCCTTTCACGGCGAGAACAGGGGTTCGAACCCCCTTGGGGACGCCATTTTTAGCGTCTGAACATTACTTATAATGGCTTGTTGAAACAACAGCCCAATGCTTAGCCGTATCCGTTTTTATGCTTACTCCCATTTGGATTGTCAAGCAATAGGCCGGACTAACCCGTTTTAGTCCCCATCGTCTAGCGGCCTAGGACATCGCCCTTTCACGGCGAGAACAGGGGTTCGAACCCCCTTGGGGACGCCATATAATAAAAGCCATTGCCTGTTTGAGTGGCTTTATTTATTCTTTCCAGCTATCATCCGCGATTCTTCAAACCAATCAGCTGAAAAACACATATTACCCTCCACTTAAACAATCATGCTTAATGCTTGGCTAATAATTTTTCATGCCACAGCGCAAGCACAACATTCATTTGGTTGTTATGCCTTTTTTTCATGTCATATCCACCCGCATCCGTGAAACGTGTCCAGATTTTTTGCGGGGTGCTGTTTGCCAATGATTCATCACCGAAAAGTAGTTTTAGTGCGATTTGTGCATATTTCTTGTTATCTTCTGATGACGTATATTCCCCAAGTTCAACACCAATAATCGCACCGATTTCAGCCAGACCGAGAAAAGCACACATTGGGCATGTTTTTTACACTAGAGGGGCTATTTGCGTATTCCTTTTCGGCTGAATTTTTCCATGCGACATCTGGAGAACCCGCTTGGCTTGCTTCATAAGCCGCTTGTATAGCTATTTTGGCGTATTTATTTCCTTTTTCATTCATACTATTGACTCTCAGTTTAATTAGTCGAGTCCGCAGATTGGAGTAATAAACTAACCTGATAAAAATCAAATGACTACTGATAAAAATGGTACTTACAAGCATATCCCTAAGCTGTAGCACAGCCTATCAGAATGCAGTAAGACGCAACAATGCCAACATATTGCGCCCCCCATGTATGGGAGTGCGCTCCAGAAGATAAATCCGCCATCAACTAACGTTCATCCGTGGCATCAACCACACACAGTGCCGTCATATTGACAATGCGGCGCACAGTTGCCGATTCGGTCAATATATGTACCGGTTTGGCGCAGCCCAATAGCACCGGGCCAATGGCAACACCATTGCCCGCCGCCACTTTCAGCAGGTTATAGGCAATATTGGCGGCATCAATATTGGGCAACACCAATAAGTTAGCCCCGCCTTTCAGTACGGTGTCGGGCACGGTCTTTTTCAATAGGTCAAAATCCAGTGCCTTGTCTCCGTGCATTTCGCCATCCACTTCCAATTCGGGTTCTTTGCTTTTGACGATAACCAAAGCATCACGCATTTTTTGGGCGGATTCGCTATTGCTGGAGCCAAAGTTAGAATGCGACAACAGCGCCACGCGGGGCACCATGCCAAACAGACGTAATTCTTGTGCGGCTAGCAAAGTGATCTCGGCAATTTGTTCAGCACTGGGGTTTTCGTTGATATGGGTATCGACCAATACAATTTGCCGGTCGGTCAACACCAGACAGTTCATGGCGGCAAACACGCTAACGCCTTGACGCTTACCAAACACTTGGTCGATATAATGCAAATGCAAGGCAAATGTGCCAAAAGTGCCACAAATCATGCCGTCGGCATAGCCCTTATGAACCATCATCGCACCTATTAAGGTATGGCGGCGGCGCATTTCCAGTTTGGCATATTGTTCAGTGATGCCTTGGCGAACAGTCATAGCAAAATAGCTTTGCCAAAAGTCGGCATAGCGGTCATCGGTTTCGGGGTTGACCACCTGAAAATCAACACTGGGCTGGATACGCAAGCCAAATTTTTCAATTTGCTTTTGCAATACCAACGGGCGACCAATCAGGATGGGCTCAGCGAGCTGTTCATCTACAATAATTTGCACGGCGCGCAGTATCCGCTCATCTTCACCTTCAGCAAAAACAATGCGTTTTCTCGATGCCAAGGCTTTTTTGGCGTTTTGGAAAATTGGCCTCATAAAGGTGCTGCTGTGGTAAGCAAATTGTTGCAGGCGTTCTTTATAGGCAACCCTATCGGTGATAGGGCGGGAGGCCACGCCGGACAGTTCGGCGGCCCGGGCAACTGCCGGGGCGATCTGTACCATCAGCCGTGGGTCAAAGGGCAACGGAATCAGGTAGTCGGGGCCAAACGACAGATTGCTAATGCCGTAGGCACGGGCGACCACATCGGATTGTTCGGCTTTCGCCAAATCCGCCAAGGCATGGACGGCGGCAATTTCCATGGTCCGGTTGACTGTTGTGGCACCACAATCGAGCGCACCCCGAAAAATATAAGGGAAACACAACACATTGTTGACTTGGTTCGGGTAATCGGAACGCCCAGTGGCAACAATGGCATCCTGACGCACGGCTTTGACTTCTTCCGGCAAAATCTCCGGGGTCGGGTTCGCCAAGGCCAAGACCAGTGGTTTTTCTGCCATTTTTTTGACCATGTCCGGCTTCAGCACGCCACCGGCTGACAGCCCCAAAAACACATCGGCATCGGTGATGACCTCAGCCAGTGTCCTGGCAGTTGTGTCTTGGGCAAAACGGGATTTTTCATCATCCATCAATTCCTGGCGGCCTTGATAGACGACACCCGCCAAATCGGTCACAAAGATGTTGGCTAACGGAAACCCCAAATCAACCAGTAAATCAAGACAGGCCAATGCCGCCGCCCCCGCACCTGACACCACCAGTTTGCATTGGGTGATGTCCTTGCCCACCACCTGCAAGCCGTTTAAGATAGCCGCACCGACAATAATGGCTGTACCATGCTGGTCGTCATGGAATACCGGTATCGCCATACGTTCCCGCAACTTACGTTCGATATAAAAACATTCCGGTGCTTTGATGTCTTCCAAGTTGATGCCGCCAAAGGTGGGTTCAAGCGCGGCGATAATGTCACATAGCTTGTCCGGATCGGTTTCATTGACTTCGATGTCGAACACATCAATACCCGCAAATTTTTTAAACAATACCGCCTTGCCTTCCATCACCGGTTTGGCAGCTAACGGGCCAATATTGCCCAGACCCAACACCGCCGTGCCATTAGTGATCACCGCCACCAAGTTGCCACGGGCAGTGTAATTAAAAACGCGGGCAGGATCGCTGACGATTTCTTCACAAGCCGCCGCCACACCGGGCGAATAGGCCAATGCCAAATCGCGCTGATTGGCCAATTGTTTGGTGGGTGCAATGCTGATTTTGCCGGGCACCGGAAATTCGTGATATTCCAGTGCCGCTTGCCGCAATTGTTGGCGCGCGTCTTGATTATCTTCAGTTGCACTCATAGTTCAAGCCTGTTGTTTGTGGATAATAGCCAATTTGTCGGAAGCGATACCCAAGGTCAGTTCGCCTTGCAATAGGCCAACCAACTCATTACCGGCCATGGCAAAACGCCATCCGTGCAGCAATGGGCAGTCGTCCGCTTCATTGTCATTGAACAGCAACACTTCCAAATCTTTGCGTGTGGCAAGGATGCTGGGGTTTAGTGAGTTTTCTTCCGCCCTAACCCGCACCAAGGCGGTCAATATGTCCAGTATGGCTTCTTGCTGTTGGCTTTTTTTGGCAGGGCGACCTTTTTCATTGATCGGCAAAGGCGGACGGTTTTTGGCCTCATTGATCAATTGGCATAATTCTTTGCCATATTTATGCACCACCCGTTCATTAATACCACGCACGGCTGTCAATTCCGCTATTGAAGCAGGCTGTAACTTGGCCAAATCAAAAATCAGTTCATCACGCAGCAACCAACTTTTCGGGCGGTTTTCGGTTTGTGCATTGTGTTCGCGCCACTGGGTCACCGCTTGGACAATCGACAGCTGTTTGCCGGTCAACTTGTTCTTGCCTTTGATTTTCAACCATGCTTTTTCCGGATCAACCTCATACAGCATGGGGTTGGACAATTCGGCGAAATCATGTTTTAGCCAATCAGTCCGCCCCAATTCATCAAGTTTTTGGATAATAATTTGATAAATCTGGCACAGGTAAATGACATCATCCGCCGCATATTCTATTTGCGCCTCGGTTAGCGGGCGTTTGCTCCAATCGGCGCGGGTATGGGCTTTGTTGAGGTTGATGTTTAAAAAACTGGACACCAACATGGCGTAACCGGGATTATCCTGAAACCCCAATAAGGGAGCGGCAACCTGGGTGTCAAAAATCGGCTCGGGCAGCTTGCCGGTCAATTGGTAAAATATTTCCAAATCCTGCCTAGAAGAATGGAATACTTTAATAATGTTAGGGTTATAGATGGATGCAAACAGTTTGTCCAATTTGGGCAAGGCAATGGGATCAATGCAGGCCACCCAGTCAGGGGTGGCAATTTGCAGCAGGCAGAACATCGGGTAGTAGGTTTTTTCCCTGAGAAACTCGGTGTCCAGCGCAAGCCACGGGGCCTTGTCTATCGCCAAGCAAAGCGCGTCCAATTGTTCTGGGGTATTAACGTAATTGATCGATGTCATAAGTTACTTAAGGGTAATCATAAAAGGGAGGGGGCTATTGCTTGCCCAATGTGGCTTGGGCAGGGTATGCAGCAGCGTATTCAGACAGTCTTACTGATAGCCTGCTCGGCCTTGGCTTGTGGCACTTTACCGGCGGCAGTCGGCTTGCTGCTTTGGGCACGCGCTTTCGCGCGTTTTTTATTACGGCCCTTGACCCGTTTTATATCAAGTTGACGTCCGTTGATTTCCACGCACTTCAAATGTTGAAAAATGTCCGGCGGCATCGCATCCGGCAAATCAATTAAAGTATATAAGCCGTGGATATTAATGTTATTGATATTGTTTTTGTCAACACCGGACTCTTCCACCAACACTTTTTTTAATGCTTCCACGTCAAGCTGATGGCGGCTACCAATGTCCAAGCGATAACGCACCATTTTAATGGCTGGTTTAATGGCAGAGGCCATAGCTGGCATTGGCTTACCAGAAACCGTTGGCGCTTTATCGGCAACTTGTTGCAGAAGATGCAACAAAGCGGCGGCACAATCCAACACATCCACACCCAACTCTTCCGCCAGCGCGCCTATTTGTTCCCGCTGATCCGTTAACCCGCCTTGATCTAAGGCTATCCGCAAGCGTTGGGCCAAGCGCGAACGGTTAGGGTCGGCAAACTGACCGACTGGGTTAGGGGTAATATCCATGCTTCCTTTAAAAAATCGTGGGGGGCAACCATTACAATGGTTGCGTAAAAATTCTCTGGAATGTTGCTCTGCTGCCATACAACTTTCCGCGTGGGCAAACAAAACGTGTCCACGTTGTTTCAATCGCTTTGCGAAGCACCTGCGCTTTGGTGTTTAAGCACCGTTAATTGCCATTACAACTTGCTTTCGTTGATCTCGACATAGGCTTCATCACGTAAACGCCTAATCCATAACTCGGTTTCTTCTTCTATTTTACGCTTACGGATGGCATCCTTAATCAAGTTCTTTTTGTAATCTTGGCTGTTGTCTTTGTTTTCCCTGTCCAATACTTGGATTAAATGCCAACCGAATTGGGTTTGCACGGGTTCACTGATGTCATTAATGGCCAGTTTGTTCATGGTCTCTTCAAAAGGCTTGACCAAATCGCCCGGCCCCACCCAATCGAGCGAGCCGCCTTTTAAAGCCGATCCTTTATCATCAGAATTGACCCGGGCCAAAGCCCCAAAATCCTCCCCTGCCTTAATACGGGACTTAATCGCCAACAACCGCTTACGTGCCTCGTTATCATCAACCAATTCATTGGTTTTTATCAGTATATGCCGAACTTTTGTTTTGGTGATGACATGGTTGTCCAAGCCTTTAATGGCCAGCATTTTAATGATATGGAATCCGCTTGGGCTACGGATAGCATCCGACACATCCCCCTTGGCCATGTGCACCACAATATCAGAAAACAACGACGGCAGATTACCCTGCGTACGCCAACCCAAATCGCCGCCCTTAAGTGCGTTATTATCATTGGAAGAACTGATGGCGGTTTGCGCAAAATCTTGTCCGGCACGGAGCTTTTTAACGAGTGCTTCAGCTTTTTTCTGGGCTTCTTGTATTTCTATAGCAGATGCCGCCTCTTTTACGGCAATCAGGATATGCCCCAGATGATATTGCACAGCCTCTTCGCCAATTTTTTCCTGGGTCTCTTCATAATGCTCCACTTCCTTGTCACTAACCTTGATACGACCGCCAATTTCTCGCCCACGCAGTTGATTCACGCTAATTTCGTTGCGCATATTGTCCAAAAAAGTCTGGAAAGATATGCCTTGCCGCTCCAGTTCTGCACGAAATTCATCAAGGCTCATATTATTACGTTGGGCAATATCCGCCACCGCACTGTTCAACATTTCATCGCTGACACTGATACCCGCCCTTTCCGCCAATTGCCGCTGCAATTTTTCAACAATCATTTTTTCCAGCACTTGCTTGCGCAACACATAGTCGGGTGGCATTTGTGTGCCACTGGCCTCAATCCTTTGTTTAATGGTAGCTACTTCTTTGTGCAGTTCGCTGCTCAAAATGACATCATCCTCAACAATGGCAACCACTTCATCCAATATTTCGGCGTGAAGGTTGACGCTGCCGAACCCACCTAACGCGAATAAAATGACCAGCACCGTAAAACGGATAAAAATCATAAGCCTACAATGTGGGTTTTTCATAACCATAAACACTCTTTTGAAAAAATCTGTCCAATTTTTCGCCCACACCGCTCAAACCTTTAAATTCAAGTTGAAAAAATACCCCCGTCTGCGACGTGCCAGTGACTTGATTGACACCGTCAATGGTCGTGGTGTTAAGGCTATACAGGTAATTCCTGACCATGACCCGGAAACGCCAACAACAATTCTCTTTTTCCAATCCTAAAAAACCGTCTTGGGTCTTATGATACAACCAAGAATACTGCCAACGGCCCACCACAGACCACTGTTGGGCTATCGGCCAATGCGTAGAAAAATCCGTTTGGGTAAGGTCGGTGCTATGGTCAGGAACCAATGGGTTTTTCCGGTATAAATAGCCCAAGTTGATCACTTCGCCCGGTTGCCTGACAAAATGCACCGTAGCCTTGCTACGGACAAATTCTTTGCTTTGCGGATCCCATTGCAAACCGGAATCGACCGCTATATGCTGGTTAATTTGGCTGCTCAGCTCCCCTACTAGCGGCGAATAAGCACTGGTTTCAACAGGGCTTTGCTTCAACACGCCATTGTCGAAATAAGGTGCGGTCACGTCGCGGTTTTGGAAATAGAAAATCTCACCGACGTTGAACTTCAATGTTTCCAAGCCAGTGGCTGGGTCTAGCAGACGCGAAGTCAATGCGGCACTGACTTGGTTGGCATCTTGTATCCGGTCCATACCGCTGAAACGGTTTTCCCTAAACAGGCTGGCAAACCAAAAATCGTATATTGAGCTGTCAAACACGGGGATGTTGCTCTGGTTTTGTCTTGGCACATATAAATAAAACAACCTAGGCTCAAGTGTATGGGTTTTCTTTGCCCCATCCCAGTTCACATCGCGTTCAAATTGCATGCCGCTATCAAAAGAAAAAATGGGTATCGTCCGGTTGATTTGGTCGGGCGTTCCTGCCGCTTGATTACTCAGAAAATATTCCGAATGCTGCACTGACATCTTGGGGGTCATGTAAGTGCTGGCCGATTTTAGCGGTAAGCTCAATGACGGCCTTAAATTGATACGCTGTCCTTGCACCAAATTAGCATGTTGGAAATTGACCGTTTCCGTATCCAAGGACGCATAAACAGGCATACCTTCAAAGGCATGGTTAAGGTTCAGGTTTACTTGCGGCAATTTTGTATAGGGCAAGGCAAAACCTTTCAAGGTAGAATTGAGCGACTGGTAAGTTTCAAAACGGGTGGTTAAAGCCAAGCCTTCGCGGACATAATTGGCATCGGCGGAACTTTTCACAAAACTGGAATAGGGCGAAATAAGGGCATTGCCCAATTCACTGAAAAAATTGTTATCGGACACATAATTCAAATCCACATTGGTATAAAGATTAGGGGTAAATTTAGTGCTGTTTTTAAGCCCACCCAAATACCGCGATTTTTTCAGAATGGTGTCTTCAGGCAAATATTCCAAGTTTAATGTGCTATTGGTGATTTCATTTATGTACCGGAAATTACCCGTCATCAACACCCCCCTTTTGGCAAAATAGCGAGGGGTCAAAGTAGCGTCATAGTTAGGGGCAATATTCCAATAATACGGCAAAGAGGCATTAAAGCCACTGATTTGCGTGGTGCCGTAAGAAGCTGACAAAAAGCCTGACTGCCGACGGTTGTCAGTAGGGAAGGAGAGGTAGGGCGTATAGAAAATAGGCGCGCCCTTAAACTCCACAAAGGCGTTTTTTGCCGCCCCTTTACCCGTTTCCTTATTAATCTTTAACTCAGAAGCATGGATTGCCCAGTCTTGGTTACCGGGACGGCAGCTGGTGTAAGTGACATCATGGTAACGGGACAAAAATTTATTGTCGCGAAAAAATGCTTTGGCAAAACCGCGCAGCGGCGTTTCCGGCACAACGAACAGGGTATCCCTTAACACGGCTTGGTCGGATGCAAGCTTGATGGTAGCGGTGTCACTATGCACAGCCAATTCGTTCTCGCTGTAATAAACATTACCGTGCAGCTCCAGCGTTTGGGAAACGCTATCATAATTGGCAGTATGCGAGGAAGCGCGTTGGTCAGCGCGTTGCATCTCCACATCACCATAATAATTGCCGATTTCGTTGTCGAATATCTCAGAATAATCCGATTTGACATCAAGTGGCGAATTCTGCCGATAATTTTCGGCTGCTGGCGAATGGTTTTTTTTTCTCAGCCGAACCAAACAATTGCGCCAAGGGTCTGCCTTAAAACGCGTCGTTAAGTTACGGAAAATGGCTTCTTGTTCGGGCGGGAAAGCAGGGGACAATAAACTTACACCAAAAAGCCCCCTAGTCTCTTCCCCATTAGCACTGTCTGGCTGCGGAGAACAACCAGCTTGCCCACAGGTTTGTTCTGATGGTTGGACGGCACTATCCTTGGCAACCGCTGGTGCTTGTTCTGGAGGCTGAACGGCACTAACCTTACCAGTTGTAGGGGCTTGTTCAGGCGACTGCACGGCACTGTCCTTAGCTACTGGCACTGGTTTTGGCAGCTGGGGCGGTGCTTGCAGTTGCGGAGCGGCAGGCGTAAAAAAAGAAGGTGGCTGTTGCCGTGCCTTCACCACCGGCTGGTCATCCAAAACTGGCGGGGCAACCGGAGGTTCTACCGAAGCGGGTTGGTTGCCAGGTGCTTGTGTATCACCCAAACATATCCATTGCTGGGTATTTTTATCTTGTCGGCAGTTCCATGAGCCATCGTCGGCAAAACTGACAGATTCGCTAAGTATAGGCAAAAAAACCAGAAATAGGCGGCGAAACATAGAGGATATAAGTTTATTGGCGGAATAGATCAACTATCGATAGAATGCAAGCTAGCCATTCTACCTTAAAATCAACACACCATTATAACTAATCTGTCCGAACACAATGATACTTACCGACTTGCGGATAATCGCCCTAAAAGACTGGCTAGAAAACGACCTGTTACTGGACATCAGCGATTTTTACCCCGCCTCCAGCGATGCCAGCTTCAGGCGTTACTTTAGGGTGGTCACGCCAACTGCCAGCCTGATTGCCATGGACGCGCCGCCCGACAAAGAAAATTGCGCGCCTTTCATACACGTTGCGGGCTTAATGGCAGCGGCTGGCGTTAAAGTGCCGCAAATTTATCAACAAAACCTTCAAGATGGTTTTTTGCTGCTGGAAGATTTTGGCCTTTATTGCCTGCTCGACCAGCTTAATGCCGGCACGGTAGCAAACCTGTACGGCAACGCGCTCGATAGCTTGTTCAAACTACAAGCAAACACCAGCATCCACAACAGCGGCCTGCCCAGTTATGACCTGGCCTTGTTGGTCAGGGAGCTGTCCATTTTTACAGAGTGGTTCATCCAACAGCATTTGGGGCAATCCCTGCCCGAACAGCTATGGCAATCTGTGTGCGACACGCTAACTGCTTCCGCCCTCGAACAACCACTTAGCTGCGTACACCGGGATTTCCATTCGCGCAACCTGATGGTTTTGGCGGCAGATACTTCGCCGGGCGTGATTGATTTTCAGGATGCGGTGATTGGCCCGATCACTTATGATCTGGTTTCATTGCTACGGGATTGCTATATCGCCTGGCCACCGGCATTGGTCGGCAGTTTCAGGGATAACTACCACCAAAGGCTGTTGGCAGCACACTTACTGGACTGTGATGCGGAACAATTTCGGCGTTGGTTCGATTTAATGGGAATGCAACGCCACCTGAAAGCCGTGGGCATTTTTTCACGCCTGCACTGGCGGGATGGCAAATCGCATTACCTCAACGATATTCCGCGCACCTTAAATTATATTGTGCAGGTCTGCACCTTCTACCCTGAACTGACCGAGTTTGGCGGATATTTGCAGCAACAGGTGTTGCCATCATTAGATTGACCTAAATAACACGCTATGAAAGCAATGATATTAGCCGCCGGTCGTGGCGAGCGGATGCGGCCTTTGACTGACCACACGCCAAAACCGTTACTCCCAGTATTGGGCAAACCGCTGATTAGCTATACCTTGGAACAGCTGGCAGCGGCCGGTTTTACCGAAATAGTCATCAATCATGCCCACTTGGGCAAACAAATCGAACAACAACTGGGCAATGGGCAGCAATTTGGCGTGTCCATTGCCTATTCGCCAGAACCAGAAGCCTTAGAAACCGCTGGTGGCATTGCCAACGCACTGCCATTATTAGGCAATGAGGTGTTTTTAGTGGTGAACGGCGATATCGCCACCGATTTTCCGTTTGCGCAGTTGCGGCAACAACCGGTTGATCTGGCACACCTTGTCTTGATAAACAACCCGAACCACCACCCCACGGGGGATTTTTGCCTTGCCGAAGACGGCAAACTGACTGGCTCAAACGGCCCAAAACACACTTTTAGCGGCATTGGCCTGTATCACCCCGACCTGTTCAAACACACCGCCCCCGGCAAAAGCAAACTGGCACCATTGCTGCACCAAGCAATTGCTGATGGTCGTGCCAGCGGACAGTATCACCCTGGCTTTTGGATGGACATCGGCACGCCACAGCGTTTACAAGCGTTGGCGGATTATTACCGCAACCACTAATGCCTCCTCTCTACGACACCTTCAGTGGCAAAAACCAATATAGCGGCGATAGGGCGACCCCTGCTTCCATGTGATGGCTTCGGTATAGTAGTGCAACAACCCCAAATAACCCAATAAGCCAACCGTGACGACTTTGTGCCACGTTATGCCGAAAAGATGCTGGCTAAAAAAATTCACCACCGTATCGCCATAAGCCTGCAAAAGGAATGCCGACGCAAATGTAAATAACGGCAACACCAGCATAATGGGCAGCTTGCAAACAGCCGCCCAGCGATAAAAGGCATTTTGTGGGACGCTGTTATGCTTATTGTAATCATGGGTGACATAAAACAAATAGGCCGTTGCATCATGCACCCAACGCGGCACCAAAATAGCCAAGAAATAGTATTGGTGTACATACAGGTAATAGCTGCTAAGCACCAAGCCAATATTCGCCCACAAAAACCAATTGGCAAAAGCCGTATCGGCATAACGCTGGCACACCAAGCCACTGACCAGCAAGGCTGCACACAACACACCGGCAACTTGCCTAATAATGGCGGCCTGCCCTACATCCAAGCTTTGGTTAAGGAAAATGCCAATATAAATGAAAATGCCCGCCGCCACGCTCAGCCATAACAACAGCCTAAATGCCCATTCCGGCAAACGGCACACCCCCCGCGCCACACCATGCTGTTGTTTCAACACATGCAACACAGTCCAACAAGCAACGGCGATATAAAGCACCCGATACGGGATAAACAGGCTGCCCACACCAAACACCACAGCCACCACCGCAGTCATCCACAACACCTTGCGCCGAAAATGCCGGAAATAATCACCATTGGTCACCAGCAAAGTGGCACTGGCGATAATATGCGGCGTGCCGAACATAATTTGGAACAGCAGAAAATGTGTAGGGCTACTGGGTAAGTTTTCGCGCAAATATTCATGCCAAAACCAACCGTCCATCCCTTGCAGCAACAAGCAAACAGGTATGACCAAGTAAAGCCCCAGCAACCAACGGAACGAAACCAAAAGCTTGCTTTGCCCTATCCCGCCATTGGGACTGAGGCTGGCCTGCGGGCCGGAAAATGTTTGAGCTGACATACAATAACCTTATATTATTATTCTTTTAGATTACATTAAACCCGTTCCCTAGGCTTAAACCACACAACCATGAACTTTCAACTACACCCCACACTTGAAAAGGACTGCATCACCGTCGGCAACTTTGCCTTGTGCCGCTTGCTGATGATGAATGACAGCCGCTTTCCGTGGTTTATCCTAGTGCCGCAATTATCCGGCATTAAGGAAATTTATCAACTTAATCGCCAGCAACGCCACCAACTGACAGATGAGTCTTGTTATCTTGCCGAACAGCTAGCGCACCTGCACCAAGCCGATAAAATGAACATTGCCGCTATTGGCAACATAGTGCCACAGCTGCATGTACACCATATTGTCCGCCACCAAACCGATAGTGCTTGGCCCGCACCGGTATGGGGTAAATTTGACCCAACCCCTTACACAGCCGATGCCATTGGCGCACAGCTCACACGCTTACGCGCGCAACTCAAATTAAACGCACGGTAAGCTTCGATTATGCCGCTAAATGCCCACTTTGCCATTAAATTCATATATAATTGCACATTGGCTGCACAGCAATTGACCGTTAACGCACATGGCAAAAAAGAAAAACCTGACTTTTGAAGACTCCCTAGCCGAACTTGAACAGATCGTCTCCCGACTCGAACAAGGCGATATCCCACTAGAAGAATCCTTACAAGCTTTCGAACACGGTGTCAACCTGACCCGCACTTGCCAAAAAGCCCTGCGCGAAGCTGAGCAAAAAGTCCACATCCTTACCGAACAAAACGACCATCAAAGCCTGGAGCCTTTCACCGATGAGTAACGCATCAGCCCTAAAAGAATACCTCAGTTTTTGCCAAGCCCGCGTCGAAACCGCCTTACAAAACCGGCTGCCCGAAGCGCACATCTTGCCGCAAACACTGCACCAAGCGATGCGTTATTGTGCATTGGATGGCGGCAAACGCACCCGCCCGCTGCTCACCTACTGCACAGGCAACACCTTGGGGCTTGCCCCAGACGGCTTGGACGGCTTGGCTTGCGCCGTCGAATTTATCCATGTTTACTCATTAATCCATGACGACTTACCGGCTATGGATGATGACAACTTACGGCGCGGCAAGCCTACTTGCCATATCGCCTTTGATGAAGCCACCGCCATTTTGGCGGGCGATGCCTTGCAAGCTTTGGCATTTGAAGTGTTGGCACACGATGCCACCATCAACGCCACAGCGGAAACGCGCCTAAAAATGATTGCCACGCTTGCCAAAGCCAGTGGCTCACAAGGCATGGTCGGCGGTCAAGCCATCGACTTGGCGGCGGTCGGCAAGCAATTGAATCTGGCGGAACTGGAAAACATGCATATCCATAAGACGGGCGCACTGATCCGTGCCAGCGTCAACTTGGCGGTGCTTGCCAAAGCCGACATCGACCCTGCCATTGCCCGCAATTTAGACCACTATGCCAAATGCATCGGCCTGTCCTTCCAAGTGAAGGACGACATTCTTGATGAAGAAAGTGACACCGCCACCTTAGGCAAAACCCAAGGCAAAGACAAAGACAACAACAAACCAACTTACCCTGCATTATTGGGTATGGCTGGCGCCAAACAAAAAGCCCGCGAACTGCATGATATGGCTCTGGACAGCTTATCAGCGTTCGGCAGCGAAGCCCAATTGCTTCGTGATTTGTCACTGTACATCATTGAACGCAGCCATTAAACGCCAGCAAATACCCACTTGCTTGCTCAAGAATTAATCAGGATAATTGCTCCGCTACTTGCCTGCAATGCCGACTAAAGGAATCGCCCCCACCATGAACAACCCAACCGCCTACCCTCTTCTGGACACCGTAGCCAGCCCGGCTGATGTCCGCGCACTACCCAAGGAACTGCTCAAACCCTTGTGCAAAGAACTCAGGGAATTCCTTACCCACACCGTCAGCGTCTCAGGTGGACATTTCTCGGCGGGGCTTGGCACGGTGGAGCTTACGGTTGCCCTGCATTATGTGTTCGACACCCCCACCGACCAACTGGTCTGGGATGTGGGGCATCAAGCTTACCCACATAAAATACTGACCGGACGCAAAGACCGGATGACCTCCATCCGTACTTTAGGCGGTGTATGCGCCTTCCCAAACCGTAGCGAAAGTCCCTACGACGCTTTTGGTGTAGGCCACTCCAGCACCTCGATCAGCGCCGCATTGGGTATGGCGGTTGCATCGGAATTGAAAGGCGAACAAAAACAAATGGTGGCCATTATCGGTGACGGCAGCATTACCGGTGGCATGGCTTTTGAAGCCATGAACCATGCCGGTGCTATGGATGCCAATTTATTGGTTATATTGAACGACAATGACATGTCCATCTCACCCAACGTGGGCGCTATGAACAACTACTTGTCCAAAATCTTGACCAGCCGCCTGTATTCATCCGTACGCGAGGAAAGCAAAAAAGTGTTGGGTAAAATGCCTAGCGTATGGGAATTGGCCCGCCGCACCGAAGAACACGTCAAAGGCATGATTGTGCCCGGCACATTGTTTGAAGAATTAGGCTTCAATTACATTGGCCCGATCGACGGGCATGATATTGACATGCTGGTGTCCACCTTAGAAAGCCTTAAGCATATCTCGGGCCCGCGCTTCCTGCATATTGTCACTAAAAAAGGCAAGGGCTACCCACCTGCCGAAAAAGACCCGCTGGCCTACCACGGCGTACCTGCTTTTGACCCATCATTGGATAGCCTACCCAAAGCAGCCCCTTCGCCCCACCCCACTTATACCGAAGTGTTCGGCAATTGGTTATGCGATATGGCGGCAGTGGATGAACGCCTATTGGGCATCACGCCTGCCATGCGCGAAGGCTCGGGGCTAGTAAAATTCTCCGAACAATTCCCAAAACGCTATTTTGACGTGGCCATTGCCGAACAACATGCCGTGACACTGGCAGCCGGTATGGCTTGTCAAGGCGGCAAGCCCGTGGTGGCCATTTATTCCACCTTTTTACAACGGGCCTACGACCAACTCATCCATGATGTCGCTTTACAAGATTTGGATGTGCTGTTTGCCTTGGATCGTGCTGGCTTGGTCGGCCCCGACGGCCCGACCCATGCGGGAAGCTTTGACCATTCCTATCTGGCCTGCATCCCTAACATGGTCATTATGGCCCCAGCGGATGAGGACGAATGCCGCAAAATGCTCACCACCGGCTACCATTATCACGGCCCGGCATCGGTGCGCTACCCGCGCGGCAAAGGCCCCGGCGCACCCGTTAACGCCAGCTTGGAGAGCCTGCCTATTGGCAAGGCGGAAATACGCCACCAAGGTAGCCGCATTGCCATTTTAGCGTGGGGCAGCATGGTCGACCCTGCCCTGACGGTTGGCAAACAGCTGGCGGCAACTGTAGTCAACATGCGCTTTGTCAAACCCTTGGATGAAGCACTGATATTAAAACTAGCAAAAAGCCATGAAGTGCTGGTCACCGTGGAAGAAAACGTACTGGCCGGAGGCGCAGGCAGCTTGGTCAATGCCTTATTGCAACAACAACGCATCCTTATGCCGGTGCTAAATATTGGCCTGCCGGACAGTTATATTGAACAAGGCACACGCGAACAACTATTGGCCATCTGTGGTTTGGACAACGCGGGCCTATTGCAAAAAATAGAAGCTTTTTGCGCCTAATCCATTCATCACAGTCATTGCTACATCATAAAGTTGAGGCCAACGTGGACAGGTTAAGAAACAAAATCCGTGATATCCCCGACTTCCCCAAACCGGGCATAGTCTTTAAGGACATCACCCCATTAGTCAAAGACCCCGCCGCACTTAGGCTCACCGTACACCAACTGTTATATCCCTTTTTAGGCAGGGAAATCAATGCAGTGGCTGGTATGGAAGCACGTGGTTTTATTTTTGGTTCGCTGGTGGCCTGGGAATTGGGCTTGCCATTTATCCCACTCAGAAAACCCGGCAAACTGCCCTACGACGTGCAAAGCGTCGCCTACGACCTGGAATACGGCTCAGCCATTTTAGAAGCCCATATCGATGCCTTCAACGCCGGTGACAAAGTTTTGGTGATTGATGATTTGCTGGCAACCGGCGGCACGGCAAAAGCCAGCTGCGAGCTGATTGAAAAATTGGGCGGCACAGTGGAAGCCTGCGCGTTTGTGGTGGAACTGGATTTTCTGGCCGGACGGGAAAAATTGCAGGATTACGAAGTGCATTCGCTGCTACGGTTTTAGTTTGTGAGCCCATTATCGAGCAAATTTTCATTTAATTTAACTGATGTTACGCAGCAGATTGGCTAAGCGTAGTCGAAGCCGCGCACCGCTACGCCCACGCCCAGGGAACGTAAGGCTTTGACCGGACTGCTTTGTTCTTTGCGCAACATCAGTCGGTAGTTAAAAACTCACCAAACTGGCCAACTGGTGTAACGGCGGCAACAGCATCATTTTTGCCAATTGCAAAAACAGCAAAGCCAACATGGGGGAAAAATCCATGCCGCCAAAACTGGGGATCATCCGGCGGCACAAGTCTAGCAGCGGTTCGGTCAGGCTTGCCAGAACCGCTGCAGCGGCATCATAAGCCCCGGGGTTGACCCAAGTCATGACCGCCCGCGCGAACACCGCAAAAATAAACACGTTAATCAGCAACGACACCAAATCGGCCAACGACAACAACGCCAATGCGCCAACATTCAGGGCCACCCCTTTCAACAACAAAATGCTAAAGTTTGCCGTCATTTGCAACACAACCATCAGCACGATAGAAGACGTGTCTATTTTACCCGCCGCTGGCACAAAACGGCGCAACCAGCGTAGCGGCGGATGGGTGACTTTAACCAAAAACTGGGCAATGGGGTTGTAATAAGGGGCACCGCACCATTGCAACAAAAAGCGCAACAACACCGCCAAGATATACAACGACGACACCGTATCGATGACAAGGATGACAGGGTCAGTCAAATAATTGGCATTCATCAGATAGTTTCCTTAGGTTTTGATAGGGCAATGGAACGGTCTCTTGCCGCCATTAACGCAGCACCGACCAATTCAGCAAAACCACCTTGCTGAAAAGCCATGATAGCCTGTTCTGTAGTGCCGCCGGGCGAGGTGACCCGTTGGCGTAATTGTTCCGGTGACTCGGGCGCTTCCAAAGCAATTTTGGCGGCCCCTAGAGCGGTCTGTAAAACCAACAACCGCGCCGTGTCGGCTGGCAAACCCAAGGTAATGGCTGTATTTTCCATCGCTTCCATCAATAAGAAAAAATAAGCCGGGCCACTGCCGGAAACCGCCGTGACCGCATCCAACTGGCTTTCATCATCAACCCAAAGCGCCAAACCTACGGCCCGCATGATATTTTCCGCCAAATCACGCTGTATGGCACTGACATTGCCATTGGCATGTAAAGCGGTCGCGCCGGTCTGCACCAATGCGGGCGTGTTCGGCATACAACGGACAATGGCAGTACTATTGCCCAACCATTCGCTCAGGTTTGCCTGGCTGACACCGGCGGCAATTGAAATGACCAACGGCTGATGCTTGGCTAGCAATGGCGCCACTTGACGGGCCACCGCCTCCATCATTTGCGGCTTGACTGCCAAAACCAGCACATCGGCCACTTCAAGCAAAGCTTGGTTGTCGCTGGTTGTGTTAACCTTTAACCCGCCCGACAATGCGGCTAAGGTGTCCTCATTAATATCAGACACCCACAACAATTGCGGGGCATGACCGCTGGCAATCAAGCCGCTCAACAGGCTACGCGCCATATTGCCGCCGCCAATAAATCCAATTTTATGTGTATTCATCGTATCAAAAATAGTAGAGTTAGCCGGACATTTTACTGTATATGGTGTCTAGGCAGTAATTAACAAGTCCGGCAAACCAACCGACACCCCATCAAAGCTATCAACCCGCGAGGCAACATGAACAACAAAGAAGAATTTACTATTGAAGTCAAAAACATACAGCTACAACTGACAGGCTATCTGGAAAAGCATTGGCGCTTGTTTTTAGCGGAAGGCATTTTTTTTATCGTACTGGGCATAGCAGCGATACTCATACCACAATTTATTACCGAAGCCATTGTGGTTTTTCTGGGATGGTTGCTGATTTTCGGCGGTGCCGCCCACTTAAGCCGCGCCCTGATGTTCCGGTCAATGCCCGGTTTTGGGCTATGGCTAGCCATGGGGCTGCTGCAAATCGTGGCGGGCTACCTGCTGATTGCCGACCCCTTAGTGGGCGTGCTGGCCCTGACCACACTAATGACCTTATTTTTCGCCATTGAAGGCAGCGTCAAAATAGCCCTGGCCCTGACAATGCGGCCTTTGGCGCATTGGGGCATGGTACTGTTCAGTGGTATCACCTCGATAACCATTGCCCTCATCATCGTTATCAGCTGGTCAGAAACAGCCCATTGGCTGCTCGGGGTGTTCTTAGGCATCAACATGATTTTTCTGGGTGCGTCCTTGGTCAACATCAGCTTGCACCACAAAAGCGATAGGCAATAACATTAGCGGCTATTGGCCTTCGACTGGATTATCCCCCCGCCCAAACAGACCTCGCCGTCATAAAACACCACCGATTGCCCAGGCGTAATAGCCCGCTGCTGCCCGTCAAACAAGACGCGATAACAACCATCCGCCAGCGGCTGCAACAGGCAAGGCTGGTCGGCTTGGCGGTAGCGGGTTTTTGCCGCACAACGTAGCGGTTCGCTTAACGGCGTGCCGCTGCACCAGTCCATAGCACCCGCCACCAGCATATCATGCAGCATCAGCGGATGATAATGGCCTTGACCGACCACCAACACATTATTGTCCAAATCTTTTTCCAACACATACCAAGGCTCATCAGGGGCATCCTTAACACCGCCTATCCCTAAGCCCTGCCGTTGCCCCAGCGTGTAATACATCAAACCATGGTGCTGGCCCACCCATTGGCCTTCAGGGCTGCGCATCTCGCCCGGCTGGCTAGGCAGATAGCGTTGCAGGAACTCCTTAAACTTACGCTCGCCAATAAAGCAAATGCCGGTGCTGTCTTTTTTCTGATGGTTGGCAAAACCGGCTTTTTGCGCCAACATCCTTATCGCTGGCTTATGCAAATGACCAATGGGGAACAGCGTACGGGACAGGGCTTTTTGCCCCATAGCATACAAAAAATAGCTTTGCTCCTTATTGGGGTCCAAGCCTTTCAGCAACTGAAAGACACCGTCTTGTTCAACAACCCGTGCGTAATGCCCGGTGGCAATATGGTCAGCCCCCAGATCATCAATTGCATAATCCAAAAATGCCTTGAACTTGACGTGCTTATTGCACAAAATATCAGGGTTAGGCGTGCGGCCTTGGGCAAATTCGGCAAGAAACACCTCAAACACCTCATCCCAATATTCAGCGGCAAAATTGACCGTTTTTAAAGGGATGCCCAGCTTATCGCAGACTTGTTGGGCATCCGCCAAATCTTGCAACGCCGTGCAATACTCCGTGCCGTCATCCTCTTCCCAATTTTTCATGAACAAACCGGTCACGTTATGGCCTTGCTCAACCAACAGCAACGCCGTAACAGCAGAATCAACACCACCGGACAGGCCGACAATAATGTTTTTAGCCATAATCCAAATCGAGGAAATTTTCCAACAAAGCCAACGGATAACGTTGCCCGCGCAAATAGTCATCCACCGCGATCAACACCAACGGGCTACGCAAGCGCAGCAAATTAGCGGCAATTTCATCACGGCTTAACCAATGGGTCGCCACAATACCCTGGTCGAGCGCTTGGGCGGCATCATGGCTAT
Organism: uncultured Methylococcaceae bacterium; assembly: GCA_903945605.1. Lineage (GTDB taxonomy): Bacteria > Pseudomonadota > Gammaproteobacteria > Methylococcales > Methylomonadaceae > Methylovulum. The sequence goes on from CAJAWH010000067.1 coordinate 45,538, forward strand.
GACAACTGCCAGAAAAACACACGCGGATAAACGTGTCTTCTTGCGGGTTGCGCCGCCACAATTGCACGGAAAGGATGTGTTCGGGTTCAAACTGCCAAGCCGTCTCCTCTTGCACTTCACGCTTGATGGCGGCAATAAGGTCTTCATTTTCTTCAAAATGGCCTGCCGGTTGATTAAACTGCAAACCGCGCGGAGTTTCCTCCTCCACCAACAAAAAACGTTGCCCGCGCTCAATCACGGCGGCGACGGTAACATGGGGTTTCCAAACCATCCATTTAGCTCCTCTTTTAAAAACCGGACATTTTACTGGATTTAAGGATATTATGCTGGTATAGATTATCCCTAGGCGGCAAGGTATTTTTTTGCCATAAACTTGAATTGCACCGCCATAGCCATTATCTTAAAGCCAAGAAATATTTTAACCGCCCCTGATTATGTCCAACGCCAACCCAAACCAAGACCATGACGACGACTTGGCAGTGCAAGAAGCCAAGCCTAAGCTTAAAAGGCCACCGCTGTACAAGGTGGTGCTGTTGAACGACGACTTTACCCCGATGGACTTTGTCATAGAAGTGCTGATGGATTTTTTTGCCATGACCGAAGAAACGGCAACCCGTGTAATGCTGCAAATCCACACCCAAGGCATTGGTGTCTGCGGCACTTACAGCAAAGATGTCGCCGAAACCAAAGTCATTATTGTCAACGAATATTCACGCGAACATCAACATCCCTTGATGTGTGCGATGGAAGAAGTTTAAACCGGGAGTATAACCCATGCTAAGTAAAGAGCTTGAAGTCACCTTAAACACCGCCTTCAAAAATGCCCATGACCAGCGTCATGAATTCATCACGGTGGAACACCTGCTGCTGGCCTTGCTGGACAATGCCTCAGCAGAAGCCGTGATGCTGGCGTGTGGCTGCAACATTAAACTGCTGCGTGGGCAATTGTCCCAATTCATCAGCGAAACCATATCGCACATCCCGCAAGGCGTACAACGCGAAACCCAGCCCACCCTAGGCTTTCAGCGGGTATTGCAACGGGCGGTGTTCCATGTCCAAGCATCCGACAAAAAAGAAGTGTCCGGCGCCAACCTGTTTGTCGCCCTGTTCAGCGAGCAAGACTCTCATGCCGTCTACCTGCTCAACAAGCAAGACATTTCCCGATTGGATGTGGTCAATTATTTGGCCCACGGCATTTCCAAGATAGACCCGGACAACGGCAACAGCAGCCAACCCTCCGCGGAAAACGGCAATAGCGATAACGAAAACGCCGGTAGCCCGCTGGACAAATACGCCACCAACCTGAACGAAGAAGCCCTGCAAGGCCGCATTGACCCGCTGATAGGCAGGGCGGCGGAAATTGACCGCACCATACAAACCCTATGCCGCCGCCGCAAAAACAACCCCTTGCTGGTTGGCGAGGCGGGCGTAGGCAAAACCGCCATTGCCGAAGGCTTGGCGAAAAAAATTGTCGAAGAAGATGTGCCCGATGTGCTACTGCAAAGCGTCATCTACTCCTTGGACTTAGGGGCATTGGTGGCCGGCACCAAATACCGGGGCGACTTTGAAAAACGCCTGAAGGCTTTGGTCAACCAACTTAAAAAAGAACCTAACGCCATTTTGTTTATTGACGAAATCCACACCATCATTGGTGCAGGGTCGGCATCCGGCGGGGTGATGGACGCCTCCAACCTGATCAAACCCGCCTTGGCATCAGGGCAATTGCGCTGCATAGGCTCCACCACCTACCAAGAATATCGCGGCATATTTGAAAAAGACCATGCACTGGCACGCCGGTTCCAAAAAATTGATGTGCTTGAACCTTCAGTGGAAGACACTATTCTCATTCTTAAGGGCTTAAAAAGCCGCTTTGAAGAGCATCACGAAGTCAAATACTCCGCCGATGCCCTGCGCTTGGCCGCCGAACTGTCAGACCGTTACATCACCGACCGCCATTTGCCCGACAAAGCCATTGATGTCATAGACGAAGCAGGGGCCAAACAGCGCATGACAGCGGCGGAACACCGCAAGCAACTGATTGGCACTGAAGAAATTGAAGATATTGTGTCCAAAATAGCCCGTGTGCCTGCTAAATCGGTGTCCTCCAATGACATTGACAAACTGGCCAACTTGGAGAAAAATCTAAAAATGCTGGTGTTCGGGCAAGATCAGGCCATATCCGCCTTGGCATCCGCCATCAAATTATCGCGGGCCGGCTTGCGCGATGCCCAAAAAACCATTGGTGCATTCTTGTTTGCCGGCCCCACCGGGGTCGGCAAAACCGAAGTCACCCGCCAGCTTGCCAAAGTGTTAGGCGTGGAACTTATCCGCCTGGATATGTCCGAATACATGGAACGGCACACCGTGTCGCGGCTGATTGGCGCACCCCCGGGCTATGTGGGCTTTGATCAAGGCGGCTTATTGACCGAACAAGTCAATAAACATCCCCACGCGGTGTTATTGTTGGACGAACTGGAAAAAGCCCACCCTGATGTGTTCAACTTATTGTTGCAAGTCATGGATCACGGCACACTGACCGACAACAACGGACGCAAGGCGGATTTCCGCAACATTATCCTAGTCATGACCACCAATGCCGGTGCCGAAGAAGGCAGCCGCGCCTCCATTGGCTTCACCCAGCAAGATCACGCCAGTGATAGCCTAAAAATCATTGAACGGGGGTTTTCGCCAGAGTTCCGTAACCGCTTGGATGCCATTATCCAATTTAAACCCTTGGATATTGCCATTGTCGGGCATGTGGTGGACAAATTTATCTTTGAACTGGAAGCCTTACTGGCCGACAAACAAGTCACCCTGACCTTGGATGCCGATGCCCGCTTATGGCTGGCAGAGAACGGCTGCGACCCCAAAATGGGGGCAAGGCCAATGGCAAGGCTAATACAAGAGAAAATAAAGAAGCCCTTGGCCAATGACTTGCTGTTTGGTGAATTGGCAAATGGCGGTCATGTGCGCATTTATCTGCGCGACCAAGAACTGGCTTTTGCCATTGAAAGCAAAGAATTGAGTGTGCCTGAAAACAGCTGACCCGTTAACCGCCGCAAAACGGCCGGCGCGGGTTGGAAGCAAGGAAACGGGCTTAACGCATACGGAAAGAAATGCGCCCTTTAGTCAAATCGTAAGGGGTCATTTCGACTTTAACGCTATCACCGGTTAAGATACGGATATAGTGTTTGCGCATTTTGCCGGAAATATGAGCCGTTACAATGTGACCGTTTTCCAGTTGCACACGGAACATGGTATTGGGCAGGGTGTCGATAACCTTGCCTTCCATTTCAATTTGATCTTCTTTAGCCATTTGTATTACCTTTATTTATTAAAGGCTCATTATAACACCAAGGCATTTAGTAACAAAAAAAGTATGGGGCTTCCTGACAAAGCAAGCCTTGCAAGGTGTAACAAAAGCCAAAAAACTTTATACTGCTTACCTGTTATAGATTTTAACTGACCTGTTGGAGGAACGACTGGTGGTATCTCTGTCTTGCCAATGTGGTTCGGGCATCGGCTACGCGCAATGTTGCGAACCTTTCCACACTGGCGAAAAATTGCCCGAAACGGCGGTCGCTTTAATGCGCTCGCGCTACAGTGCCTATTGCTTAAGGAATAGTGACTACCTACTAACCACATGGGAGTCTGCAAAACGCCCTAAATCCATCGACTTTTCCAAAGAAAATGTGATTTGGTTGCGGCTTGAGATTGGCGAAACCGAAAAAGGCGGCAGCAAAGACAACAAGGGCGTAGTCAGTTTCAAGGCATTTTTTAGCCAAGACGACGAGGATTTTGTCATGCGCGAAACCAGCCGCTTTGTAAAAAACAACGGCCAATGGTTTTATAGCGATGGTGTCGGCACTATCAGCAAAGTGGACATTGTAAAAGGGCAAAGCAAAAACGGCACCTGCCATTGCGGCAGCGGCAAAAAGTTCAAGCGCTGCTGCGGGGCTGCTGAAGCCTGATTTTTAATCATTCACTGATGTTACGCCGCACGTTGGCTGAGCGTAGCCGAAGCCCCAGCCAGTAGGTTTGCCTGATCATTTTACTTGGCTGCCATTCCTTTCGACTACGCTCAGGGGACGAACGGTTTTGTTTTGGTCACTGTTCTACAAACAAATGGCCCTTTGCGTAACATCAGTCATCCACTAGGCATGGGCAGGTTTTCATGCCTACACTGAACTGAACTAATCGCTCGGTGAATGCATAAAGCCACGATGGACATAACGCCCAAACAGCTTATCAACAGCCGCTGTCGGATTGTCAGAAAACAGCACACGGTTTTCGCTGAAGCGGATAATATCTTCCCGTTGCCGGGTAAGCTCGCAGTAAAGATCAATATCAGCAGATTTTTCCAAGTAGCTTTTGATACGTTCCAGTTCAGCTAAGATAACCTTGCTGCTTTGTAAAAAAGCATCTTTGCACAAATCACTAAAAAAATGCGTGACCCTCAGTATGTTGCTTGGTATCTAACAGCTTAAATTCCAAGCGTTTGGAAACGGTTGCGTAAAGCACAATGCCAATATTGGCAAACTCTTCCGTTTCTGGATAAGGTTGGAAGCGGATTATACTGTATTTGCAGACTTGCTGGATCATGGCAATTTTAACCAAATTGTTCCGTTAGCTTCGTCCGTTAGACGCTGCAAATGTTTTTCGGGTTCAAAACAAGCAAGTTCATGATTATATTCAGCCCATGTTTCGGGCATGTTATCCCATGCGGTTTGCCAGCAAGCAAGGGAATTTTTCATGCGCGTCTCCAATGCCATTGCTTCAACAGCATCGCCCTGCTTAATGCACAACACATCTTTAAAAACATGGGCACTCCAAAAAATGGCTTTGTTCAAGGCATCATCAAAAATTAGATTATGGTCAATCACATATAAAGCAGATTCATCACTGCTCCAAAGCAGGTTTAGATTGCCGCCCTTATCGGTCAGTGTGCGGTCTTCATTCTCAACCCAAAGATCAAAAAATAACAGGCTACGTTGCAAATGAGGGTCAATGAGCTTTTGGGTTTCATATTTCAATTGACCTGCCCCGCATACAACGGCAACAAGGCTTTTAACGCTTCCAGATTGTCGCCTTCGATCAGCATGTTTTGGCTGTCATTATCGCCCGCAGCCAGTTCCGGCACGGCTTGCAGCAAGCGGTACGGCACTTTCTGCACGCTACGCACGGCGTCTTGTTTGTTGAGCCAATCAAGTAAAGGCATGGTTTGGGTTTAATCCTTTAGTGAAAATTTTTCTGGCAATGCAACCGCTTGCCAATGCTGTGCCGTTGCGGTCATCCGCTGGTAGCAGTCCGAGTAAAGCCTTATATTCCTTGGGCGTAGCCGTAGCTGTGGTTACGCTCAGCTAACGCGCTGCGTAGTATCAGGCAATGACCAACAACAGGAATTTATGCAGGGTATTATGACACTAAGCTTGCGGGCATGGTTAATGGCCGGTGCATCCAGTATGGTTTAGCGGGAGTAGCCAGCAATCAGCAGACTACACCTGGCCTGGGCATGGTATTGGCCAAGCATTGACCCAACACCCTATCCCAAAAATTGGTCTACCGTGCGTTTATATAATTTCCTTGTTTATCAAAACAATAAAAAACTTATCAAACCATGCATCTTGCAATGGCAAAAACCGCCATTGCATAAAGATAGCCCCGTTGCACGGCAAAAAATGCACTCAAATGACGATAAGTGTTTTGTAACTGTTCAGCCCGCCAAAAAAACGTTATTATTCTTACCGCATACCGATACGCCCCACATTAGCCACAGACCCCAACAGCAGGGGCGAAGCTTTAGCTAACGGCCTAAAAAACCGTCGCCACAACTTAAGGATATTCTGTGCGCTCCCCAGCGGGTGGAATCCAACAACATGATTGTCTTTCAATTTTTCGGCCGCAGGGTTCTTCATGATGTCTTCGCAACCATCCCGCTTTTGGACAAAAGATTTTTTTCTTAACCACCCTGACGGTTTCGGCAGGTTCGGATTTTACATGGTCGTGTTGTACGCCGGCCTGATGCTGTGGTTCGCACCGCATTTGCCCATCATTGACCTGCCCCAACATGCTGCCCAAGTGGCCCTGTTCCGTGATATTTTGGAAGGCCGGTCAAAATGGACTGATTTATTTTATATCAATTACTTCACCCCTTATTTGGTGGGTTACGGGCTGGCTTTCCTGCTGTCTTACCTGATGCCCATCGCCGCCACCTTTAAGGTGTTGCTGGCTTTGGGTTATTACGGCTTTATCTATGCCTGTGTGCTGTTGCGCAAGCAATTTGGCAGTGACCGCCGGTTGGACTGGCTGTTTATACCGGGCTATTTTGGTTTTGCTTATATCTTCGGTTTCTTCACCTTTCTTTTGGCGGCTCCGCTGGGCTTATTGTTCATAGCATTAGCCTACCGTTATGCCCACCAGCCCAATATCCGCATGGGCATTGCCTTGGCTTTGGCCAGTTTTGGCTTGTTTTTTTCGCATGGGCTTATTTTCATTTTTGCCAACATCATCGGCGTTGTTTTTATTTTCTTAAAACACAGGCAATTCGGTAAAATTATAAAATTAATATACCCGTACATTATCGCAGCAACCTTATTGGTTTGTTACATTCTCATCCGCATCACATTTGAGGTGGATAGTATAGGCGATGCCGCCAATAAAATTTACTGGGGATTCAACAAGGGGCGTTTGACTTTTCCTTTTATGCCTCTCACGCGCTATGTCCAAGACGACAAAATAATGCTTCCGATCGGCTTAGGCTTTTTAATCGCCCCTTTCTTGCTAAAGTCGCGCTTAAACATAAAAAATATCTATGCTTTTGTACCGTTGGCACTTTTAGTGGTGATCTGGTTCGTCATCCCTAGTATTGCCCTAACGTCAAGCTCCCTTTATCAGCGTTTTGCCATATTTCTGCTGCCTTGCTATGGGTTCATATTCTGCAACCCGCAATTGGATACGAGCGCATTAACAGGCAGCAAAAGCATACCTGCCTTGTTGGCCAATTGCTTGCTACCGCTATTGTGCTGTGTGTTTCTGGGCATACAAACGGAACGCTTAATTAAATTCGCCCATGAAAGCATGGCTTTTGATGAATTGCTGGCCGTCACCGAACCCCACCAGCGGGCGCTATCGCTAGTTTTTGAAAAAGCCAGCCCCGCTGCGGCAAGCCTTGATGCCTATCTGCACTATCCACTGTGGTACCAAGCGGAAAAGCACGGGCTGGTTGATTTTAACTTTGCCATCTTCTTGCCCCAAGTGGTGCGCTTCAAGCCCAGTACTACGCCCGCCGTTCTGCCGGGATTAGAATTGCATCCAGAAGAATTTAACTGGGAGAAACATCAGGGCTATCTTTACCGCTACTTTTTCGTGCGCAATAGCAAACCCTTACCAAGCTCATTTTTTGACAACCAGCAGTGCAAAGTCAATTTGATTAAGTCCGCTGGTATATGGCAACTTTATGAATCCAGTGATTGCGTGATAGGGAAATAAAATGCGATACACGTCTGGTCAGATGTAGCCACTGCAATACCAATAAGTACTTATCCATACATTAACAGGCATTTCAATGCCTCTGCTAGAGCATTTATCCTAATAAACCACTTAAAAAAACATTATATTAGGATTTTTACAAATACCTGTTTAATTTTGGATAAGCACTTACTACGGCAAACAACGTGCACTGTTTTAGTGGCTGAACCCACTAAACAACCAATCAAATTAGCTAATGGATCAAAATTTTGATAACTCCCCGACCGGAAACACCTTGGTTGCTCAAGTGGCACTGGTGGCTTATCGTATTGTCAGTGATCGCCGCTATAGGTTATGGCATTTGGCAGTTCAATAATAAGCCAGAAAATGCAGCCAAGGCCGCCCTCCCCAAAGACAGCCACGAGCAACGCCCCGTAGCGGTGGCAATTGCTACTGCAAGCCAAGGTGATTTGCCCATTTTTTTGAATGGCTTGGGTACAGTGACACCGTTGCGCACGGTCACTGTACATTCGCGGGTGGATGGTGAGCTGATACGGGTGGCTTTTAAAGAAAGCCAACTGGTCCGACAAGGCGATTTGCTGGTGGAAATCGACCCACGGGCTTTTCAAGTGCAATTGCATCAGGCCGAAGGGCAGTTATTGCATGATGAAGCCTTGTTAAAAAATGCTGAAATTGATTTGACCCGTTACCAAACCTTGCTTAGGCAAGATTCCATTGCCGCCCAACAAACCGTGACACAAGAGGCACTGGTCAAGCAGTACCGTGGCACGGTGGAGGTTGACAAAGCGCAAGTGGAAAACGCCAAATTGCAGCTTAGCTATACCAAAATCACTGCGCCCGTTACGGGGCGGCTGGGGCTGCGTCTGGTTGACCAAGGCAACCTAGTCCACGCCACTGATAGCAATGGTTTGGTGGTGATCACCCAGCTGCAACCCATCACGGTGGTGTTTACCTTGCCGGAAGATGTAGTGCCAGCAGTCCTGCGGCGTTGGCATTCGGGCGCCAGCTTGCCGATTGAAGCCTATGACCGCACCGGTAGCCAGAAACTGGCCGAAGGCAAGCTGTTGGCTCTTGATAATGTGATTGACCCGACCACCGGCACATTCAAACTGAAAGCCCAATTTAGCAATGATGACGGGCTATTGTTCGCCAACCAGTTTGTCAACATCAAAATGCATTTGGACAGCCTGCATAATGCCACGTTAGTGCCAACAGCAGCCATTCAGCAAGGGGCCATCGGTAGTTTTGTCTATGTCGTTAAAGATGACCAAACCGTTACGGTGCAACCTGTCAAGATCGGCCCCACCAACGCTGACACCACGGCAGTGCTGGACGGGTTAAAACCTGGCCACACGGTGGTGGTTGATGGCATCGACAAGCTACGCGAAGGCAGCAAAGTTAAAGTGTTAGGGCAAAGTGATGGCTCTCCTGCTGCTGGGGCAGGCCCTCGCCCCCACAACAAGCAGCCCTGATCATGGTAGCTGAGGTTAAAACCCAACAGGGCTTCAATCCATCCCGTCTGTTCATCTTGCGCCCAGTAGCCACGTCGTTGCTGATGGTCGCCTTGCTGTTGGTAGGCATCATTGCTTACCGGCTGCTGCCTATATCCGCTTTGCCACAAGTCGATTATCCAACGCTACAGGTGGTGACACTCTACCCAGGGGCTAGCCCTGAGGTGATAATTTCGGTGATCACCTCGCCGCTGGAAAGGCAGTTTGGGCAAATGCCCGGGCTACGGCAGATGTCCTCCAGCAGTTCCGGCGGTGCTTCGGTGATCACCTTACAGTTTAATCTGGAACTGGCACTGGATATTGCCGAGCAAACCGTACAGGCCGCCATTAATGCAGCGGGCAATTTTCTGCCGACTGATCTGCCCATGCCGCCCATTTACAATAAGGTGAACCCCGCTGATGCCCCCATCCTGACCTTGGCGGTCAGTTCGGCGACGCTGTCTTTACCGCAACTGGAAGATATTATCGACACCCGTCTGGCGCAAAAAATTGCCCAACTGCCTGGCGTGGGTTTGGTCAATATTAGCGGCGGTCAACGTCCGGCAGTACGTATCCAAGCCAACCAAAAAGCCTTGGCGGCTTATGGCCTTAGTTTGGAAGATTTGCGCTTGGCGGTGGTAGCGGCCAATGTCAACCAACCGAAAGGTTCTTTTGATGGCAAGGCGCGTTCAGCCATCATCGACAATAATGACCAATTACGCAGTGCGGCGGAATATCACGATCTTGTGGTCGCTTACCGCAATGGCGCACCGGTGTTGCTGTCAGCGGTTGCCAACGTGGTGGATGCCAGCGAAAATGCCCGCTTGGCGGCTTGGGCGAACAATACCGCCGCTGTTATCGTCAATATCCAGCGCCAGCCCGGCGCCAATGTGATTGAGGTGACTGACCGCATCAAAGCCTTGTTGCCCAAGATACAAGCCTCGCTGCCGGGTGCGGTTGATGTGCTGCCACTAACCGACCGCACCGTGACCATTCGGGCTTCGGTGCAAGATGTGCAAATGGAGCTGCTGCTGGCGGTGGCGCTGGTGGTAATGGTGATATTTTTGTTTTTGCGTAACTTACCCGCCACCGCCATTCCTGCCATTGCTGTGCCGCTGTCGCTGATTGGCACTTTTGCCGTTATGTATCTGGCGGGGTTTAGCATCAACAACCTGACCTTGATGGCCTTGACCATTGCCACTGGTTTTGTGGTGGATGATGCCATTGTGGTGATTGAGAACATTTCCCGCTATATTGAACAAGGCGACAACCCGCTAAAAGCCGCGCTGAAGGGATCTGAACAAATTGGTTTCACCATCATTTCACTGACTTTTTCGCTGGTGGCGGTGTTAATCCCTTTATTGTTCATGCAGGATGTGGTGGGCATGCTGTTCCGCGAGCTTGCCATTACCTTGGCGGTGGCTATCCTTATATCAGCGGTCATTTCACTGACCCTGACCCCGATGATGTGTGCAAAAATGCTGCGCCCTGCCCATTCAGCACACGCGGCTGAAGACGCCAGCGAAAATGGCAGCGGTCTGTTTGTGCGGGTGCTGGCAGGCTATGCCCGTAGTTTGGATTGGGTATTGCAGCACCAGAATCTGACCTTAGTGGTTGCTTTTGCCACGCTGTTGTTGACGGTGGTGTTGTACTTGTTCATCCCCAAAGGTTTTTTTCCTGTACAAGACACGGGGTTGATCCAAGGGGTTTCCGAAGCACCGGCGAGCATTTCATTTGTGGCAATGGCTGAACGGCAAACCGAACTGGCCAAAGCCATTTTGGACGATCCGGCGGTGGATAGCCTGTCTTCATTTATTGGTGTCGATGGCACCAACCCGACCTTAAACAGTGGTCGTTTTTTAATCAATTTGAAGCCCTTTAATCAGCGCAATGATGATGTGCAAGCGGTGATTGCCCGCCTGCACCGCAACTTGACCAATGTGCCCGGCATTGCCCTTTATCTGCAACCGGTGCAAGATTTGACCTTAGAAAACCAAATTAGCCGCACCCAATATCAATTTACACTGCAAGCTGTTGATCTGGTCGAGCTTAGCCAATGGACACAACGCCTGGTCGGGCAAATGCGCCAGCTGCCGCAACTCAGCGATGTGGCAAGCGACCTGCAAGATCAGGGGTTACAAGCGTATATCACCATTGACCGTAGCACCGCCAGCCGCTTGGGTGTCAGCACTGCCGCCATTGACAGTGTTTTGTACGATGCTTATGGACAACGTTTGGTGTCAACCATTTTTACACAATCCAACCAATATCGGGTGGTGCTGGAGGTGTTGCATAATGATCAAAATGATATTTCCAAAATCAATGAATTACGCATCCCCTCCACTACCGGAAAACTGGTGCCGTTATCTGCCATAGCCAGTGTTTCTGAACGTTCTACCCGCTTGGCAATTAGCCATCTTGACCAGTTTCCCGCCGCGACAGTATCTTTTAATCTGGCGGCAGGCGTATCGCTGGGCGACGCGATAGCCGCCATAGAGGCCAGCAAACAAGCGATTAGCCTACCCCTGAGCATCCAAACGGCTTATCAGGGTTCGGCCTTGGCCTTCAATGCCTCGTTAAGCAATACCCTGCTACTTATTCTTGCTGCTATTGTAACGGTTTACATTGTGTTGGGCGTGCTTTATGAAAGCTATATCCATCCCTTAACGATACTGTCCACTTTGCCGTCCGCTGGGGTCGGGGCGTTGTTGGCATTGCTGTTGACCGGTCATGATTTGGGTATTATTGGCATTATTGGCATTATTTTGCTGATTGGCATTGTCAAGAAAAACGCCATCATGATGATTGATTTTGCGTTGGAGGCCGAGCGCCAACAAGGGCTACCGCCACGTGAAGCGATTTACCAAGCCTGTCTGTTGCGTTTGCGGCCTATTTTAATGACCACCCTGTCGGCTCTGCTAGGTGCTTTGCCGTTGATGGTCGGGGGCGGGGTCGGTTCGGAATTGCGGCATCCACTAGGCATCACTATGGTCGGCGGTTTGATTTTCAGCCAACTGCTGACCCTCTACACCACGCCGGTCATTTATCTGGCATTGGATAGACTGGCCCGGCGTTTCAGTGGCAATAACGCGGGCGAACACCGCGCATGAACCTGTCGGCCTTGTTTATCCATCGTCCGGTTGCCACCACCCTGTTGACCTTGGGTTTGGCACTGGCGGGTTGGGTGGCTTTCTTACAATTGCCCGTGGCACCGATACCACAGGTGGATTCCCCCACTATTGCCGTGTCCGCTGCACTGCCTGGGGCCAGCCCTGAAACCATGGCTTCCAGTGTCGCCACTCCACTGGAACGCACGCTAGGACGGATTGCCGGTATCACCGAAATGACTTCCGCCAGCACCTTGGGTTCAACCACTATCACGCTACAATTTGATCTGGACCGCGACATAGACGGCGCCGCACGGGATGTGCAAGCCGCCATTAATGCCGCCAGCAGCTTGTTGCCCACCAATTTGCCCAGCCGCCCCAAATATCGCAAGCTCAATCCCTCTGACTCGCCTATCCTGATTTTGGCGCTCACCTCCGAAATCATTAGCCGGGGGCAAATGTATGATTTGGCTTCGACTATCTTGGCGCAGAAAATATCGCAAATTGACGGTATCGGCCAAGTGACGGTGGGCGGCAGCTCCTTACCGGCGGTCAGGGTCGAATTAAATCCGGCTTTGCTGGCCAAATATGGCATTAGCCTTGATGATGTACGCGCCGCCATTGTCCAAACCAATGTCAACCGTCCGAAAGGCGCATTGGAAAGCCCGACACTGCATTGGCAAGTGCAAGCCAACGACCAAGCCACCCTAGCCGCTGATTACAATCCCCTGATTATCGCTTACCGTAATGGTGCACCAGTGCGGATTGCCGATTTGGGCACGGCGGTCGATTCCGTGGAAGATTTGCATAATGCCGGGGTTAAAAACGGCAAGCCGTCGGTGCTGCTGATACTTTTTAAACAACCCGGCGCCAACATTATCGAAACGGTTGATCGGGTCAAGGCCCTGTTGCCCAACTTGCGGGCTATCCTACCCAGCGCCATTGATTTGTCGGTGGCGCTGGACAGGTCTTTGACTATCCGTGCATCGGTCAACGAAGTGGAGCATAGCTTATTGATTGCCATTGCTTTGGTGATTTTGGTGGTGTTGCTGTTTTTACGGAAATTCCATTCGGCACTGATTCCGGTCATTGCCGTGCCGGTGTCGCTGATTGGTGCTTGTGCATTGATGTATTTGTGCGATTACAGCTTGGACAATTTGTCGCTCATGGCACTGACCATTGCCACCGGATTCGTCGTGGATGATGCTATTGTGGTGTTGGAAAACATCAGTCGCCATGTTGAAAAAGGCACCCCGCCCTTTGAGGCGGCACTGCTGGGTTCGCGTGAAGTGGGCTTTACCGTGGTGTCCATGAGCCTGTCGCTGATTGCCGTTTTCATCCCTATTTTATTGATGGGCGGCTTGGTGGGCCGCTTGTTCAGGGAATTTGCCGTAACCTTGTCGGCGGCTGTTTTGGTGTCTTTAGTCATATCACTTACCGTAACCCCTATGCTATGTGCACGCTGGTTAGCATCCAAACCCGCACCACCAGGCTATCTATCACGCAAAATAGAACAGTTTTTTGTCCGTCTGCATAATGGCTACCGGACCAGCTTACATTGGGCTTTGCGCCATGCACCGCTAATGATGGTGCTGCTGTTTGCCTGCATTGGCCTGAATGTGTATTTATACAGTATTGTGCCTAAGGGTTTTTTCCCAATCCAAGATAACGGCAGGCTAATGGGTTCGTTACAGGCGGACCAGAGCATTTCCTTCTTGGCAATGCAAAAAAAACTACAGGATTTTGCCGATATTTTACAGACCGACCCTGACATAACCACCGTAGTGGGTTTTGCCGGTGGCGGACAAAACAGTAATGCCGGACGGATGTTTGCGGTGCTTAAGCCACCCGACCAACGCGATTCGTCGATAGACGACATTATGCAACGCTTGCGGCAACGCTTGGGTAAAGTGGCCGGTGCCACCCTGCTGATGCAGCCCACCCAAGATTTACGCATTGGTGGCAGGCTGTCACCCTCCCTGTATGAATTTACCTTACAGGCAGATAAACTGGCTGACTTGCGCGAGTGGACCCCCAAAATTGTAGCTGCGTTGCAGCGTAACCCCGGATTGCTTGATGTCAACACCGACCAACAAGACCGCGGCATGCAAGTGTCGTTGACCGTCGACAGGGAAAAAGCCGCCCGTTTTGGTGTAAGCCAAGGCACTATAGACACTGCCTTATACAATGCTTTTGGGCAACGCCAAGTATCGGTCATTTACAACCCGCTCAACCAATACCATGTCATTATGGAATTGGCGCCGGAATATTGGCAAGACCCGGAAATTTTAAAACAAATTTATGTCAGTGCCACTGGCAATAGCGCCAGTCAAATCCCCTTGTCGGCACTGGCCAGCTTTAAGCCAACCAATGCCCCGTTAACGGTCAACCATCAGGGGCAATTTGCCGCCGCCACCGTTGCTTTTAACCTAAAGCCAGGTGTGTCGTTATCGGATGCCACTGCGATCATCCAACAGACGCTACAAGAAATAGGCACGCCTTCTTCTGTACGGGGTGGTTTTCAAGGGGCCGCCAAAGCTTTCCAGCAATCATTGAACAATCAGCCTTGGTTGATCTTGGCGGCATTAGTGACCATTTATATTGTTTTGGGTGTGCTATACGAAAGCTACATCCACCCGTTAACCATCTTGTCAACCTTACCCTCCGCCGGTATGGGTGCTATTTTGGCACTACTGGTGTGCGGCATAGAATTTAGTATTATTGCCTTGATTGGGGTAATTTTGCTGATTGGCATCGTGAAAAAAAATGCCATTATGATGATAGATTTTGCCCTGCAGGCTGAACGCGAGCAGGGCATGGGCAGCGAAGAGGCTATTTTTGCCGCTTGCCTGTTACGGTTTCGCCCCATCCTGATGACCACCTTGGCAGCCCTGCTGGGCGCTTTGCCTTTGGCATTGGCGAGTGGTTACGGTGCAGAATTGCGCCAACCGTTAGGCATTTCTATTGTAGGTGGCTTGCTTGTCAGCCAGTTGCTGACCTTATACACCACGCCCGTGGTCTATTTGTACTTAGACCGCTTAAGCCTATATAGCCGCAACTTGTTCAACAAGGACAAAGCGGCGCGGCGGGTGTGACCAACAAACGGATACAATCGCCCTGTGCTTGGTAAAATTGGGCGCTAATCCATACAGTCCCCACCGCCGCCAATTCGCCATTAACATAGAGCAACGGCATCAGCGGCCTTTGCCAAGGCGGGATAGCCGCTTCTTGATAAAGTTTTTTTAGGCAATGGCTACCAGTACGCTTAGGCAGTGTGATTTTTTCTCCGCCACGTCGGAATTGTACTGCGATTTCGGCATGTTGCCAAACTGACCGCAAAATGCCCGATACTGCTGGCACGCCCTGTAAATAGCTGCCGTCCGGCAAAAGTAACGGAGCTTGCTTATCAGCCCAGGTTATTGCTGGCTGTGGCTGGTCTGATGGCTGCAATGGCCCCGCTTGAATAGGCAGGCAATAGAGTTTGTCCCGATAACGGCGCAAACAATGCCCTTGCCCTAACAATTGCGGATTGCCGCTGGCTTGTGCGTGGATGACTTCGGCAAAAATCCGTCCCATAAAAGCTTGCGAGGGCATTTTTAAATGCAAATGACCATACCAATGCCTAATCACCAAACGCTGTGCTTGCTCGGGTAACGCCAACAGCTGCGGGATGGACAATGCTTGTCGGGCTTCATCAAATACCGCCGCAAACTGCTGTCCGGCAATCACCGACAGCAATTGCCGCGCTTCTTGGCAATGGCCTGCCGAACGGGCAACGGTTTTATCCAGCGCGGGCCAGCGCTGTTTAAGCAATGGCACAATGCTATTACGCAAAAAATTGCGGTCGTAGGTATTGCTAAGATTGCTGGGGTCTTCCACCCATTGCAATTGATGGGCATGGGCATAATCCAGCACCGCTTGCTGGCTGGCATCCAGCAACGGCCGTAACAGCCAGCCAGCACCAAAGCCAATATGATCGGGCATCCCAGACAAACCTTGTAGGCCACTGCCACGAAACAATTGCAACAACACTGTTTCCAATTGGTCTTCCCGATGCTGGGCAAACATCAGCACATCGCCTGTACCCATCAGCGCACGAAAAGCCGCATAACGGGCATTCCGTGCCGCCTCTTCGGGGCTTTGCCCAAGCTCGGCGCGGGCATTGACCGGAATGGCCATAAAGGCCACGCCTAATGCTTCGGCAGTACGCTGGCAATGCACCGCCCAATCATCAGCCACCGCTTGCAGCCCATGATGGATATACACTGCGGTGACCCGTGGGCGCAGTTCCGGCAAGGCCGCACAAAGGTGCAACAACACATGTGAATCCACGCCCCCGCTATAACCAATAACAATACGCCTGACAGGCGCAAACAGTTGGAGTGCTTCAACAATGCATTGCGGCTTGATGTCCATGGGGTTATGGGGAGTTATGGGGGATTACCGCCAAGCGGCCTAGCAACGTGTCGATACGGAAAAAATGCGTTAAGTAGTTAACCAAAATTAAAACAGCCGCCAACGCTACTTTTGCTTTAAATCTTCCGTAAATGCTTTGCGTGTCATCAAAGAATCCCCGCATAGCAGCAGATTTTCGTTTCAACAGAGAATCCCTTTACCAACATCCTCCACTAAACCACCACCATATTATCCCGGTGGATTAATTCCGCATCGTCGGCATAGCCTAGGATTTTTTCAAACTCCACGCTGTTTTTTCCGGCAATCAATTGGCTTTCGTTGAAACCGTAGTTGATCAGGCCACGGGCTATTTCTACGCCCTGCTCATCCAAGCACAGCACCAATTCACCGCGCCCAAATGCGCCAGACACGCTTTTTACGCCGACTGCCAATAGGCTTTTGCCTTCGTTTTTAAGCACTTTCACCGCCCCAGCATCTAGCACCAACTGGCCTTTGACTTGCAGTTGCCCTGCCAGCCAGCGTTTTCTGGCGGCAATAGGCTCTATGTCCGGCAAGAAATAAGTACCTAGTTCCGCACCGGCCAGCACTTGGTTGATGATGTCTTGCACTGCTCCGGCGGCAACTACTGTGGCGGCCCCTGAGCGCGAAGCAAGCCGTGCGGCACGGACTTTAGTAGACATGCCGCCCTTGCCCAAGCCGCTGCGGCTATCGCCGGCCATTTTCGCCAAACTAGGGTCATTAACGCTGATTTCGTTGATTAAAGTGGCATCGGGGAACAACCCTGGGTCGCCCGTGTACAAGCCCTGCTGATCGGTCAGGATAAGCAACAATTCCGCTTCTATCAGGTTGGCGACTAACGCGCCGAGGGTGTCGTTATCGCCGAAGCGGATTTCTTCGGTGGCTACCGTGTCGTTTTCGTTGATCACCGGCACAATGCCAAAATCCAATAAGGTCAATAAAGTGCTGCGGGCATTCAGGTAGCGTTGGCGGTCAGACAGGTCGTCATGGGTCAGCAACACTTGTGCGGCATGTAAGCCATGTTGCTGGAAACTGTCATCATAAAAACGCACCAGCCCCATTTGCCCGACGGCGGCGGCGGCTTGCAGTTCGTGCAAGGTCTGCGGGCGGGTTTTTAAGCCTAACCGGCACATGCCTTCCGCCACTGAGCCGGAGGACACCAACACCACATCAATGCCGCTGTGCCGCAAAGCGGCCATTTGTCGGACCCAAGCGGCTATAGCCTGCTTATCAAGCCCTTGTCCGCCCTGGGTCAGTAACGAGCTGCCAATCTTGACGATGACCCGTTTAACTTTACTAAAATCACGCCTGCTCATGCGCTATCCGCCGTTGCTCTTCCAAAAACTCCATAATAGCAAACATCAGCGCTTGCGTGCCGTTGCCATTAATGGCGGCAGTCTTAAACACCGGCCCGGTCCAACCCAACTCGTCAATAATGGCTTGGCAGTGGTCTTCGACTTCGTCCGGCGGTAGCCGATCTATTTTGTTCAGTACCAGCCAGCGGGGTTTATGAGCCAGCTCATCACTCCATTTCTCTATTTCATGGCTGATTTTTTGCGCGGCCTGCACCGGCGTGTCCATGCTTTCGTAGGGGGCGACATCCAGCAAATGCAACAGCAAGCCGGTACGCGACAAATGTTTGAGGAACTGCATACCCAAACCGGCCCCTTCGGCAGCCCCTTCAATCACACCGGGTACGTCAGCAATGACAAAACTGCGGAATTCGTCTATCCTGACTACGCCCAAATTGGGATATAGGGTGGTAAACGGGTAATCCGCCACTTTTGGCGTGGCAGATGATACCGCACGGATAAGACTGGACTTGCCTGCATTGGGCATACCCAGTAACCCGACATCGGCAATCAGGGTCAACTCCAGCATCAACAACCGGTGTTCGCCGGGCGTGCCTTTACTGGCCTTTTGCGGCGCCCGGTTAATACTGCTTTTAAAGCGGGTGTTGCCTAAGCCATGAAAGCCACCTTGGGCGACCAGCAAAGTTTCGCCGACGGTAAGCAAATCGCCGATAATTTCGCCAGTACCGGCATCATAAACACGAGTGCCGAGCGGCACAGGTACAATAGCATCCTCGCCTTTTTTACCGGTGCAATTGCGCCCCATGCCATTTTGCCCGCGTTCGGCACGGTACACCGTTTGGTAACGGAAATCAGCCAAGGTGTTGACATTTTCCACGGCCACTAAGTAAACACTGCCACCGTCACCCGCGTCCCCCCCATCAGGGCCACCCATCGGAATGTATTTTTCACGCCGAAAGCCTACCGCACCATTGCCGCCATCACCGGCCTCAACGCGGACTTCCGCTTCATCAACAAATTTCATAGCTGCTTACACCCTACAAAAAACCGGATTGTAAAAACAAAAAAAGCCCCGCCATGCAAACAGCGGAGCTTTTTGGAGAATCGTAAATTTTCGCGCCTTTATGCCATTAACTGGCGCAACTAATTGGCACTATCAGAGCAACGGACAGGCGTGTTAAGGATGTTCAGCCATTACAAAAGCACACATCCAAAGCATCAGTCCTCATTCATTAATGCCTTAAGCGGCAACAATGCTGATAAATTTACGGCCTTTAGGGCCTTTAACATGGAACAGCACCTGACCTTCTGCTGTTGCAAACAAGGTATGGTCTTTACCCATACCAACATTGTCACCCGCATGAAATTGGGTGCCACGTTGACGGACAATAATGCTGCCAGCGGTGATAGTTTGTCCACCGTAGGCTTTTACACCCAAGCGTTGTGCATTAGAATCGCGACCGTTGCGGGTACTACCGCCTGCTTTCTTATGAGCCATTGTATCCTCTTTAAATTAGACAGAAATACCAGTGATCTGGACTTCTGTGTAGTATTGGCGATGCCCCATTTGTTTCATGTGGTGTTTACGCCGTCTGAATTTAATGATTTTGATTTTGTCGTGGCGGCCTTGCGACAAAACAGTAGCTGTCACTTTACCACCTTCGACCAGTGGTGCACCGATTTTGATATCATCGTCAGTTTGAACCATCAACACTTTGTCAAACTCAACGCTGTCGCCGATGCCCAGCTCCAGTTTTTCTATTTTTAAATAAGTACCTTCTTGAACGCGGTACTGTTTACCACCTGTTTGAATTACCGCATACATCGGCGAAGCTCCATCAAGCAAAATCTGTTGTTAGTAAACAGAGCATTGTATTTTTATTAGGATATTTAGTCAAATACAATTTCATTACGGGACTGCAACCCCACTTGGCACACACCGGTCGGTGCGCTGCCAGCAGAACCGGCACCATCGGCTCAGCCACCGTCAACTTTCAATTTTTTGCGGCGATAATTGTGGCCATAAAAAATTTCGGTGACTTCTTTGCGGAGTTTCTTTTCAATGTCCGCTTTTTGGCTATCGTTCAAATTGCTTTCTTTTTCGAACAGATAGTTTTCCAGTTCGGTTTCCTTCAGCATCATTTTGGTGTGAAAAATGTTTTCTTGGTAAACATTCACATCAATCATTTGATAGCTTTCTTTAGTGTCCCGAGCGATATAGTCTTGTATCGACGTGATGTTATGGTCGATATAATGTTTTTTGCCGGAAATGTCACGGGTGAAGCCACGCACCTTGTAATCCATGGTCACCACGTCCGATTCAAAACTATGGATCAGGTAATTCAATGCCTTAAGCGGGGAAATACGACCGCAGGTGGACACGTCAATATCGGCGCGAAAGGTGCTGATGCCATTGTCAGGATGGCTTTCAGGGTAGGTGTGCACGGTGATATGGCTTTTGTCCAGATGCGCCAGCACGGTGTCAGGCAACGGGCCGGGCGATTGGCTGTTCATACTGGACGGCGGAGCGACATCACCTTCAGAAATCAGCATGGTGACGCTGGCCCCTTGCGGGTCATAGTCCTGAAGGGCAATGTTCAGAATCTGTGCGCCTATAATTTCCGCCACATCCTTTAATATCTGGGTCAAGCGGTCAGCGTTGTAGGCTTCGTCAATGTATTCAATATAGGCTTGCTGCTGCTCAGCAGGCGCGTAGCAAATATCGTAAATATTGAAGCTCAGCGATTTGGTTAAATTATTAAAACCGTGTAGTTGCAATTTGTTCAAGACCTCAAACCTCGATTACTTCATAGTCATGGGTAATATCGACCGACTTACCCAGCATAATAGTAGCAGAACAATATTTTTCTGCCGACAATTCCACCGCCCTTTTAACCGCCGGCTCTTTCAGGCCATGACCACTGACGATAAAATGCAAATGGATTTTGCTAAAAACACTAGGAATGGCATCAACCCGTTGCGCACTCAGCTCAACCTTACAAGTGACAATATCATTCCTGCCTTTTTGCAGGATTTGCACCACATCAAAACAGGAACATCCACCCACGCCCAACAGAATCATTTCCATCGGGCGGACACCCATATTGCGGCCGCCGTGGTCAGGAGGGCCGTCCATTACGACCGTATGACCACTATCCGACTCGCCGACAAACATCATGTCGCCAATCCATTTGACTGTTGCTTGCATTGATAGCCCTCCAGTTAAAAAAAGACGAATAGCTTAACATATAAATGAAAAACAACTGCATTTTCAGCCTTGCCAAAATACCGCCGCCACAGCAACATCCAACCAGCCAAAGCCTAAGTAAACGCCCGTATCAGGCCAGTCACGGCAACAATACGCCAGCCATTTGACCGCCATTAAAGCATTGTGCCTGACCGTCACTAAAACTGATGCATTGCTTGCCGTCATTTGTATATACTATGTGCAACGCTATTTTACCCTGATCATTCTATTAGCTACTGTTTCCCGGGATTACGGCATCCTGCCAAACCCCCATACTGATCACATTCTCTCTTAAAATCATGGTGTTTGAATACCCCCTCACGCCCGCCCCAACAGGATCACTCATGACTAACAGCTTAACTTCAGAAATTACCGGACAAAATGACATTGATCCTTCAGAAACGGAAGAATGGATTGAGTCGTTGCAAGCCGTTTTGGAACGGGATGGCAGTGAACGCGCCCATTTTTTGATTGAACGGCTGGTCGCCGTCACTCGTCAAGCCGGGTTCGACATGCCCTTCAGCGCCAACACCGCTTACCTGAACACCATTCCGGTGAGCAAACAGGCGCAATTCCCGGGCGATGCCACCATCGAACAAAAAATCCGTTCTTATGTGCGCTGGAATGCCATGATGATGGTGCTAAGGGCCAACAAACACACCAATGTGGGCGGGCATATTGCCAGCTTCGCCTCTGCCGCAACCCTCTATGATGTCGGTTACAACCATTTCTGGCGTGCCGCATCGGAAGATCATGATGGTGATTTGATCTTCACCCAAGGCCATTTGACCCCGGGCGATTATGCGCGGGCGTTCTTGTTAGGCCGTTTAAGCCTGGAACAAATGGACAATTTCCGCCAAGAAGTCAATGGCAATGGCCTGTCTTCTTACCCACACCCGTGGCTGATGCAAGATTTTTGGCAATTCCCCACCGTATCAATGGGGCTGGGGCCAATCATGGCCATTTACCAAGCCCGCTTTATGCGCTACCTGCAAGACCGTGGTTTTGCCGACACCACCAGCCGCAAGGTCTGGAGCTTTTTGGGCGATGGTGAAACCGATGAGCCTGAATCATTAGGTGCCATTGGCTTGGCTGGCAGGGAAAAATTGGATAACCTGATTTTTGTGGTCAATTGCAATTTACAACGCCTGGACGGCCCGGTGCGCGGTAACGGCAAAATCATCCAAGAGCTGGAAAGCGAATTCCGTGGTGCCGGTTGGAACGTGATTAAGCTGATTTGGGGACAAGGTTGGGACAGGCTGCTGGCCCGTGATGCCCATGGTTTGTTGGCGGCACGGATGATGGCGTGTGTCGATGGCGATTTCCAAACCTTTAAGGCTAAAGATGGCGCTTATGTGCGCGAACATTTCTTCAACTCCCCAGAATTGAAAGCCATGGTTGCCGACTGGTCCGACCGTGACATTTGGGAACTCAACCGTGGTGGTCATGACCCCGCCAAAGTGTTCGCCGCCTTCCACGCAGCCGTTAACCACCAAGGCCAACCTACCGTTATCCTTGCCAAAACCATCAAAGGTTACGGCATGGGCGAGTCTGGGCAGGCACAGAACATCACCCACCAACAAAAGAAAATGAGCGATGTCTCATTGAGCCGTTTCCGTGACCGCTACGACCTGCCCGTGTCCGACGAGCAACTGCATGACCTGCCCTATCTGACCTTCCCCGAAGGTTCTAAGGAGCTGGCCTATATGCAAGCCCGCCGCAGCGCACTGGGCGGGCACTTGCCAGCCAGACGGGCAAAATCTTATGCACTCGATGTACCCACCTTAATCGACTTTAAACCGTTGTTGGAAGCCAGTGGCGAAGGCAGGGAAATATCCACCACCATGGCTTTCGTCCGCTTGCTCAATATCTTAGTGAAGGACAAAAACATCGGGCGGCGCATTGTGCCGATTGTGCCGGATGAATCGCGTACCTTTGGCATGGAAGGCATGTTCCGGCAATTGGGCATTTGGTCGCAAGTCGGCCAGCTGTATACTCCCCAAGATGCCGACCAATTGATGTTTTACAAAGAAGACAAGCACGGGCAGGTATTGCAGGAAGGTATCAACGAGGCGGGCGGGCTGTGTGACTGGATTGCCGCCGGCACCTCCTATTCAACCCACAATGTGCCGATGATACCGTTCTTTATCTATTACTCCATGTTTGGTTTCCAACGCGTGGGCGATTTGATTTGGGCGGCTGCTGACCAACGCACCCGTGGCTTTTTGATGGGCGGCACAGCAGGCCGCACCACCCTGAACGGTGAAGGCTTGCAACATGAAGATGGTCATAGCCATATCATGTCCGCCACCGTACCCAACTGTGTCTCTTACGACCCAACCTATGCTTATGAGTTGGCGGTGATTATCCAAGATGGCCTGCGACGGATGTATGTCGAACAGGAAGATATTTTTTACTATATCACCGTGATGAATGAAAACTACCCGCATCCCGCCATGCCTAAAGGGGCTGAGCTGGACATACTGAAAGGCATGTACTGTTTCCGCCAAGCTGAAGCGAGCCGCGCCCCTCGTGTGCAATTGCTGGGTTCCGGGGTTATTTTCAGGGAAGTGGAATTTGCCGCCGACTTGCTTAAAAACGATTGGGGCGTGGAAGCCGATTTGTGGAGCTGCACCAGCTTTACCGAGCTGGCCCGTGACGGTCAACATTGCGAACGCTGGAATCGGCTACACCCGACCGATACCGCCAAAAAACCGCATGTCAGCCACTGCCTTGCCAATGCGGAGGGGCCTATTATCGCCGCAACCGACTATACCCGTGCCTTTGCCGAGCAAATACGTCCGTTCCTGTCCGCACCGTATACCGTATTGGGTACCGATGGCTTTGGACGTTCCGATACCCGCGAAAATTTACGCAAGTTCTTTGAGGTGGACCGTTTCCAAATAACCATCGCGGCATTGAAGAGCTTGGCAGATTTAGGGCAATTCGAAACCGGCAAAGTGGCTATTGCCATCGCCAAATACGGCATCAACCCCGACGCTACCGCCCCTTGGTTAATCTAACGGAAAAATGGACAATGACTACATTAATCGAAATTAAAGTTCCTGACGTTGGCAATGTTGCCGAAATTGATGTTGTAGAAGTGTTCATCCAAGCGGGTGATTCGGTTGAACTGGAACAAACTATTGCCGCCTTGGAAACAGATAAGGCCAGTATGGAGCTGCCTTCCAGTGTGGCGGGGACTATTGCCCAAGTCTTTATCAAACCCGGTGACAAGGTTTCCGAAGGCACACTGGTTGCCACCATAACACCCAGCACAACCGCTGCTGCCAGCATCCCGTCGGCCCCGGCAGCACCCGTGCCGACGGCTCCAGCCGCAGTTATTCCAGCGGCTACGGTTGCCGAGGCGATAGCAGAACCCGCCAAACCAGCCTCGCCACAACCCCTGCCCGCAGCCGTAGCAACTACGGCTGCAACGGCGAAAGAAAAAGCCCATGCCTCGCCATCAGTAAGGCTGTTTGCAAGGGAGTTGGGCGTTGATATCCACGCCATCAGCACCGGCACGGGGCGTAAAAACCGCATCCTTAAAGAAGATGTCAAAAACTTTGTCAAAAAAGTCATGACCGAAGGCACGGCATCCTCCGGTACAGTGGGCATTCCACCAATACCGGCGGTGGATTTCTCGCAATTTGGTGCAACAGAGACCTTAAAGCTTAGCAAGATCAAACGCCTGACCGGACAAAACTTAAGCCGTGTCTGGCTTAACCTGCCCTTGGTGACCTATCACGAAGAAGCGGACATCACTGAAATGGAAGCGTTCCGCAATGCCTTGAATGCTGAAAAGGGCAAAGATGAAATAAAGCTCACCGCCTTATTATTTATCTTAAAGGCCATGGTTGCCGCTATGAAGCAATTTCCCAGCTTCAATGCCTCGCTATCCAGTGACGGCGAAAACCTGATCCTGAAAAAATATTTTAACGTAGGTATTGCCGTTGACACACCAAATGGCTTGGTCGTGCCAGTGCTGCGTGATGTGGATAAAAAATCCATCAGCGACTTATCATTGGAATTGGCAGAAAAAAGTGCCAAAGCACGGCAAGGCAAACTGATGCCCGCCGATATGCAAGGCGGCTGCATCACCATCTCCAGTTTGGGCGGGATTGGCGGCACAGCATTCACACCGATTGTCAATGCCCCCGAAGTGGCCATACTGGGCATTACCCGTGCCAAAATGCAACCGGTTTGGAATGGTAAAGAATTTATACCGCGCTTAATGTTGCCACTGGATTTGACTTACGACCATCGCGTTATTGATGGTGCCGAAGGCGCCCGTTTTATGGCAACCCTAAAAGCCTATTTGGCTGATATACGCCGTCTGTTACTTTAATTTACATAAGGATTTTCAAATGAATCAAGCAGCATTGCACGCAGATGTTTTGGTTTTAGGTGGCGGCCCGGGCGGCTATAGCGCGGCTTTCCGCGCAGCTGATTTGGGCAAACAAGTGGTGTTGGTCGAGCGCGAGCCGGTATTGGGTGGCGTTTGCCTCAACGTCGGCTGCATTCCCTCCAAAGCCTTGCTGCATACCGCCCTGGTCATCCACGAAGCCGCCGAAATGGCAGAACACGGCATCAGCTTCAGCAAGCCCGAGCTGGATTTGGACAAAATCCGCAGTTGGAAAGAAAGCGTCACCAAAACCTTAAATGATGGCTTATCAGGTTTGGCAAAACAGCGTAAAGTCACCATTGTCCACGGAGTCGGCGAATTTGCTTCCGCCAACAGCCTAAGCGTGCAAAATGCCCAAGGCATCAGCCACATCAGCTTTGACCAAGCCATTATCGCCGCAGGCTCACAACCTACCCAAATTCCGGTTTTTCCGCATGACGACCCACGTTTGTGGGACTCGACCGATGCCCTTAACCTGACTGAAATCCCCAAAAAACTGCTGGTGGTGGGCGGCGGTATCATTGGTTTGGAAATGGCCACGGTCTATCATGCGTTTGGTTCAGAAATCAGCGTGGTGGAGCTGATGGAGCAAATTATCCCAGGGTGTGACAAAGACTTGGTCACGCCGCTGCTGCGCCGCATTAAAAAGCAATACCAAAACATTTGGCTGGAAACCCGCGTGACCGCCATTGAAGCATTGCCCGAAGGCTTAAAAGTGAGCTTTGAAGGCAAAGACGCCCCCGAATCTGAGCTATTTGATGCCGTTTTAGTGGCAGTGGGCCGCCGCCCCAACGGCAAAAAAATCGCCGCCGAAAAAGCCGGGATACTGATTGACGAACAGGGATTCATCACCGTTGACAAACAACAGCGCACCAACATCCCGCATATTTTCGCGATTGGCGATATTGTCGGCAATCCTATGTTGGCCCACAAAGCGGTGCATGAAGGCAAAGTGGCGGCAGAAGTCATCGCCGGACACAAAGCTAGCTTTGACGCCTTGACTATACCCTCGGTAGCTTACACTGACCCTGAAATTGCCTGGATGGGACTGACCGAAAACCAAGCCAAGCAGCAAGGCGTGGCTTATGACAAAGGTGTCTTTCCATGGGCAGCAAGTGGGCGCTCCCTCAGCATGGGACGTAAGGAAGGCATCACCAAAATCTTGTCCGACAAAGAAACCGGCCGGATTTTGGGGGCGGGCATGGTCGGCCCTAACGCCGGTGAACTGATCGCGGAAGCGGTATTGGCATTGGAAATGGGCGCGGATGTTGACGACATCAGCTTGACCATACACCCGCACCCCACTTTGTCAGAAACGTTTGCGTTTGCCGCTGAGATGATCACCGGCACTATTACCGACTTGTACGTTAAAAAATAACCCCAACACCGCCGCTACCGGAGAAGAAAAACTTTTCTGGGTAATATGCTGCTATCCAGAATTTTTGCCCCTAAGCAAAGGGTGGGCGCTACCCCCCACCCTTCGGCAGTTTTCTTTCGGATAGTTTGCACCTGACTTTTTAGCTCCACAGACCCTGTTGATTTCGCTTCAAGTGAAACTTAAATGATAAAAAAGATAGCCACACTACTTTCCCTTACCGTACTGGTATTGATCAATTTCAGCATTTGGAGTTATGTCAACAACCCGCTGCAAATCCAGCCATGGACAAAAACCACCATGGGGGTCACTTATGACCCCATGCGTAAGGGAGACACCCAAACCGGCAACACCTTCCCGAGCGAAGCCGACATGGATAGTGATTTGGCCTTGCTGGAAAACAAAGTCTACGCGGTGCGGACTTACAGCATGTTGAAAGGCCAAGACAAAATGCCTGAACTGGCGGCGAAGCATAACTTAAACGTCACCTTGGGGGCATGGATTGATGGTAATCTGGAAAAGAACCGCCTAGAAATTGAAACCTTAATCAACGCCGAACACACCAACAACCCCAAAATCATCCGCCTGATGGTGGGCAATGAAGTGTTGCTGCGCGATGACATCCCCATTGATGCACTCATTGAATACATCCGCGAAGTCAAAAAACGCACCAAGCGTCCGGTCAGCACCTCAGAAACGTGGGATGTCTGGCTGAAATACCCGCAATTAGTCAACGAAGTGGACTTTATCGGTATGCATATCTTGCCCTTCTGGGAAGGTATCCCAGCCGATGCGGCAGTCGATTATGTGTTTGACCGCTACCACGCAGTGCAAAAAGCTTACCCTAACAAACCTATCGTGGTCACTGAGGTGGGTTGGCCTTCAGACGGGCAACCATTCAAACATTCCACCGCCTCCAGGGCCAACCAAGCCAAATTCTTGCGCGAATTCCTTAATCGGGCCGACGAAGAAAAAATCACCTATTACATTGTAGAAGCGTTCGACCAACCTTGGAAAAAATCCATAGAAGGTTCAGCCGGGGCTTATTGGGGCATTTTCGATGCCGACCGCCAACCCAAGTACCCCATGGATGGCAATGTCATCACCTTGCCCAACTGGCAAAACTGGGCCATGGGCGCCGCGGTACTCAGTATCGTGCTAATGACCCTGTTCTTGCTGACCCGCAGCAGCCTTAAATTACCCGGCGTGGTGTTTTTTGGAATCATTGCCAACTTGGCAGCATCCACTATTTTCTGGTCGGTGTCGATAGGTGCGCAACAATACCAAACTAACATCACTGTGGTGTTTTGGGGTCTGATGATCCTAATGCAGGTATTGGCGGCCATTATCCTGCTCATTGAAAGCTTGGAAATTGCCGAAGTGATTTGGCACCGCAAAACGGCACGGACATTCCAGCCGCTAACCCCTACCGCCCATTTCAGATACCCCAAAGTTTCCTTGCACTTGCCCATCCATAACGAGCCACCGATGATGGTGCGGAAAACACTGGAAGCACTGGCAAAAGTGGATTATCCCCATTTGGAAGTGCTGGTGATGGACAACAACACCAAAGACCCGGAAGTTTGGCAACCAGTGCGGGACGATTGCGAACGCTTGGGCGAACGCTTCCGCTTTTTCCATTTGGAAAACTGGCCCGGTTTTAAAGCCGGGGCCATCAACCATGCCTTGGAACAAACCGCGCCCGATGCCGAGATTATCGCTATTATCGATAGCGACTATATCCTCGACCCCAATTGGCTAAATGCCATGGTGCCTTATTTTGATAATAAAAATGTCGGTTTTGTGCAATCGCCACAAGACTACCGCGACCGCGACCAAAGCTTTTTCAAGTCGTTTTGTTACTGGGAATATGCCGGATTTTTCAATATCGGCATGGTGCAACGGAACGAATACAACGCCATTATCCAACATGGCACCATGACTATGATCCGCAAATCGGCTTTGTTGGAAGTCGGCAAATGGGCGGAATGGTGCATCTGTGAAGACAGCGAACTGGGCTTGCGTCTGTACGAAGCCGGTTACGATTCGGTCTATGTCAAAGATTCATTTGGGCGCGGCCTAATGCCGGACACCTTTTCCGGCTATATGACACAGCGTTTCCGTTGGGTGTATGGGGCTATGCAAATCATCAAAGCCCATTGGCGCAGTTTTTTGCCGGGCAAAAAATCACCGCTCACCACCGCCCAACGCTACTACTTCTTGGCCGGTTGGTTACCGTGGTTTTCCGATGCCCTGGCCTTGGTGTTCACCTTCACCAGCTTGATATTGACAGCCATCATCCTGATTGACCCCATCCACAGCGAATTGCCGATTAATGCGTTTTTGCTGCCCACCGTGGGGCTGTTCAGCTTTAAGGTATTGCGTGGGTTATGGCTATACCAAGCACGTGTGCCGTGTTCGGTGGGCCAATCCTTGGGCGCTGCTTTGACAGGCTTATCCTTGACCCACACCGTGGCCCGAGGCACTTGGCAAGGCTTGTTCACCTCCGGCAAACCGTTCATGCGTACCCCCAAGTACGAAAAACAAGGGCCGCTGTTTGCCGGGCTGATGGTCATCCGTCATGAATTGTCATTGCTGATTTTATTGGCTGCCGCTATTGGTGCTATGGCTTCCATTGAACATTTCGACAATCTCAGTGGCCGCTTGTGGATTTCGGTGCTGTCTGTCCAGTCTGTGCCATATTTGGCCACCTTGGTCACTCTACTGGTCAGTATCGCCCCGCATTACGGCAAAAAGGGCAAGTTGCTGGCGGAAGAATTGGATGAGGTTTGAGGGTGTGGATTACCAAACCGAGCATAATAGTTTACAAAATAAGCTAATGAATCTTAATACATGAACATTTCATTAGATGAGCTTGATAAATTTTTTTATTCTTTCCAAGAATACAGAAAAATTGGCAGATCGTTCAACTTAGATTGCGAGAAGCTGGCATTGTGGTTTGCCGAATTACAGTCGCCTTTAATCGACTCAAGAAAAGGCGCTTTTCACTGTAATCCTTGGGAAATTGTCGGCCTAAAACGTGATGAAGTGAAAAATGCTGCTGTTTTGGCTTGGCTACTCAATCCAAGAGGAAGTCATGGCTTGGGTGATATCGCTTTAAAAGCTGTTTTAAAAAAATTGCGCGAAAACCTATCAAATGTATTTCCTTTTGAACCCGATGCCAGTTGCATCGTCCGGACAGAAGCCAATCCGGATGGTGATTTCAGCAATCGAGTCGATATTGAAATAGACAGCAAAAGCTTCTATTTAATAATCGAAGTCAAGATTAACGCCCCAGAAAGGGATAATCAAATTGAGGATTACGGCAAAATTGCCGAACTACAAGCGGGCCAGCGACCTTGGGCAATCCTGTTTTTAACGCCTAAAGGAAAACCACCAAAAACTGCAGGGCATTATAATCAAGGCAAAATACTGCCTATTTCGTGGCGGGAACTTGCTGCTGCAATCCAACAAAATCGCCCTTTAAACCTGGATGACCGCTCTTATGGTAATCAAGCTATTATGACCCGCTATTTGGTGAAACATTTTTTAACGCATATCGCTAAAATTAACAATTAACAAAGAGATAAATATGGACACTACTAATGAGAGAAAGGCCGGTGCTTTGATTTTGTCTCAAATTAGTATGTTTAATGAGGCTGTGCTACTTTTTGGAAAGACAGTGGAGCCTGAAATTCTAGGTGCTATCGACAAAATTGTTGAAGATTTTTGTAATGCCAACGAATGGGTTGGAATTTATTATTTTAAAGATAATAAAGCGTGCTATTTTGGGTTAAAAGCTTGGAATCGTCCAAAAGAGCCTGTTGAGATTGATTTATTAGCCAAATTTTCATTAGATGGAGCAGCACAATTCTATGATTATTGGACAGCCGTTTTTTACAATGTGAGTATCGAAGGTACTGAAGCTGGATTTATATTTGCCGTGGACCCTAAAGCTTTCGGTGGCAGAAACCTCTGGAACAATTATGCAAAGAACATTGACCAAGAAATTATTGGTAAATTAGAATCCTCAGGCTTTAAAAACCAAGGAAAAGGTGGTTTTTTTCTGCCTTTTCATTTGGACGCAACCTTATTAGCCTCTGCCTACGAAGATACTAGCGGTATCGACTTTGAACACGAAGCCTTTGACCCGATAAGAGAAGCATTAGAAACCATCAAGGCCAATATTGATTTATTTCAGTCTATTATTTCAAATGGGCCGCTGATAAGTCCTTAGCAAGGTAACCAGATGAGGAAGGTAATTGCGGTCGCTGCCTGTTATTAAGCGTACGCAGCCCTGCCTTCATTCCGGCCAAAACTCAGTATCCATAACCCGCTCAATGTCCCACGGGCAAGACTCGGGGAAGCAATCAAGCCCAGTTTCCTTTACTGCAAGGGTGACTGCATCAGACCATACCCATTCCCACCAATCGGGCTGGGTAAGATCGGTTTTAAGGCTTGGGGTTTCTTTCAGGCAACCCGCAACCCCTCTTCTTTGCTCTTTGATAGTCCGCTGCCAGCTTTTGCTGCGAAAGCCTTCCTGATATTGCCATTTCAGAAGATGGGCCAACAACACAGCCATTCTGCTTCTCAGTTCCCTGCGTTCGCTTTTACCCACGTCTTCGATCTCATCAGCCAAGTGTTCAAGGTCGAGCATTGCAAACCGGCCGGCACGGATAAACGCCGCCTGTTCGTTTGCCCAAGCAATAACATCAGTTTCGTAGCTATGCATCGATAATGCCCTCATCGGTAACAATCCTCGTAAGTCAATATTTTGACATCCTTCTTGTCTTAAAGAAAGCAAAGCATGTCACAAGGCCAATGCTCCTTATGCCGCCCATATCTTGTTATCGGTGATCACGGCAACACAGCTTTATTAAACAACTACCGGCTCAACGCCCCCGAATTAATGCCCGCTCCCGCCATCAACCACCCACCCTGCTGCTTTAACCACAACCGCTGCGCCTGATAATTGGGCAAGTGCCAAGCCACCAAAGCCCAAAAATTGGCGGAGTGGTTACGCTCGCGCAAATGGCACAACTCATGCACCACAACATATTCCAACACTTCAACCGGTGCCAAAATCAACAACCAATTGATCTGGATGTCATCATGGATGCCACAACTGCCCCAACGGCTTTTTTGTGACCTAATATTGATTGACCGCGGCACTAGCTGCTGCCGGTTGGCATGAAGCGCCACCAACCGCTGCACTTGCAGCAATGCTTGTTTTTTCAACCAAGCTTGCAATGCCATTTTAATGGCTTCGTGCTGTTCACCACTAGCTAATGTGCTAGGCACAGCGGCAATAAAGCGATTATCAAAAGTTATTTTTACCCGCTTTAGCGGGCTAGGCTGCACAGTCAACCGATAATGCCGCCCTAAATAAGGGATTGTTGCGCCATCACCATAAACGGGCGGTACAAAGGCCGCTGGCTGTGCTGTTTTCTGGGCCATTTTAGCCAATGCTTGCATAATCCAATCCTGCTTGGCACACACAAACTGATGGATTTTATGTTCAGCCAGCTTAGGCGGTGCAACAGCTTCCACTTTACCGTCCGACACTAAAATGCGTAAACGCTGGCTACGCGCACTACGCCGCAAGGTGTAAACAAAAGGCAGTTTAGCTGTGTCCATAAATCACCATAAAGGCTTGCTGTTTTGTAAAAAGCGGTTACGATAGTTTACTTTTATGCACCGCCCTATCCGGCATTTTTTATTAACTTTTAACTAATTGGTTGTCATATCATGAATCATTTCAATAAACTTATCGCACTTGCCGCTGTTGCCTCGTGTACTTTACTGTCCGGCTGTGCCGATCCTGCCGCCGCAGGTGCGGGCGCATTAACTAACGCCATGACCGGCGCAGTGGTCGGCGCAAGCGGCGGCATGATGAACGGCCTGCAAAACTCATTGTTGCAAAACATGGCGGGCAGTGTCATAAACGGTCAAATCGGTTCGCAACTGCCCGCCGCCGACCAAAGTTTCCGTTTGCAACAACTAACCAATGTCATGCAATCAGGGGCTATCACCCAACCCCAACAATCGGTTAACCCGCAAACTGGCAGCACCATGCAGCTTACCCCTGTCGGGCAACAAAATTACAATGCCCAAACCCAACAGCAATGCCAAAATTTACAGGAAGCGGTCACTTTGCCCAATGGCCAGTCCATGACCGAAACCCGCACCGCCTGCCTTAACCCACAAACCGGACAATGGAGCTTGGTGAAGTAATCGCCCCAGCCTTGGCAGGTCGGCAAGCCCCGCCAGCCAAGGCCATCCCTTATCAACAATAAGCCATAATGTCTGGTGGACAGCCATTGCCGATATGTTATATAGTAGCATATCTGCACTGAATGGCTTTCCCCATGCAACTGACTGTATTCCCCGCCCCTACCAGCCCCACCGCTAACCTTGACCATGGTCATGACCATGGTGGCTGCCGCACCAAAGCCTTGCAAACCGCCGAGCAGCTGTGCAATAACCGTGGTGTCCGCTTAACCCCGATGCGCCGCCAAGTCCTTGAGCTAATTTGGGAAAGTCATCGAGCCATTAAGGCTTATGACTTACTGGACCGGATCAAGCCAACTACGGGTACGGCAAAACCGGCAACGGTTTACCGGGCCTTGGATTTCTTGCTAGAACAAGGCTTGATACACAAAGTGGAAAGCCTGAATGCCTTTATCGGTTGCAGCTTTTCCGACCATCAACACCAACAGCTATTGCTGACCTGCATCCGCTGTCTGGAGGTCGAAGAAAGACCAGCGGCAGGGGTGATGGAAGCCATAGACCGCGAACTGGAGCAAGCGGCTTTTATTATTCACCATAAGGCCATTGAAATCCATGGCATCTGCATCCGTTGTGCAAAACACCCACCTATAACGGCTACTATTTAGGCCGTTATGAATTACCCAATATTCTTGGCTATAAGCGTGACTATATAACATTGTATTAATGAAAAAGGCCGCTATGAACAAAACATTTATGTTAGCCGTCGTCTCAGTAGGCTTTGCCATCAACATTCAAGCCGCCGCCGACCAGGGTATCCCGGCTTCCCCCCATGCGGCTGGTAAAACCGCTACACAAGCCTTGGTCGCCAAGGCCAACCCCATTCCACCAGCATCCGCCCCGCAACCGCAAACCATCGAGTTGGCACCAGTGATTGTCACTGCACCGTCAGCAGCTACGCTTTCTGGCAGCACCACGCCAGTAACCGTTCTGAGTGGCGACGAACTGACTATGAAAATGGGGCACACCATTGGCGAAACCTTAAAACAAGAACTGGGGATTACCAGCCAATCCTTTGGCCCCGGTGTCGGCACGCCAGTGATTCGCGGCCAAAGCGGGCCAAGGGTGCGGGTCATGGAAAATGGCATAGGCAGCAATGATGTCTCCCAGTTAAGCCCTGACCATGCCACCAGTATTGAACCGGCAATGGCTGAGAGCATAGAGGTGTTGCGCGGGCCGGCCACCTTATTGTATGGCAGCGGCGCTATGGGCGGCGTGGTGAATATTATCGACAACCGCATCCCTACCCATTTATACAAAAAGCCGGTCAACATCAATGTTGACCAGCGTTATGACTCGGCCTTCAATGAATCCAGCTCCGCCATGAAAACTGAAGGCAGCAAAGGACGCTGGGCCTACCATCTGGATGGTTTGTTCCGCAACAGGGGCGATATGTCCATCGGCGGAGCTGCCATTGATGCCAGCAAAGCGCAAGCCCTAGACCCCACCTTAACAGTGGTCAACAACAGCCACGGTTATGTGCCCAATACCTTTGCCCAGACCCTTAACGGGGCGCTGGGTGCTTCTTATGTCGGTGATGGTGGCTTTATCGGGCTGGGTATCAATCAATTTCATAATAATTACGGCATTGCCCCAGATGGGGGAACTTTTACGGCACGCTTGCCCAACGGCAGCACCTCCGCGTTTGCCGACCCCAACACCCGCATTGACCAAAACCAACAAAAGTACGACATAAAAAGCGAACTGGCCCAGCCTTTTAGTTTTGCCAATAAGCTCAGTATGCGCCTAGGTTACACCGACTATGCCCATACCGAATGGAACGGCGGGGTTTCCGGCATAGCTTTTAACCCCGGCACGGCATTCAGTAACAAAACCTACGAGGGGCGGGTCGAACTGACCCATAAAGCCATTGGCCCGTTACAGGGGGCAGTCGGCATGCAAGTCATTTCCAGCCAATTTGCCGCATTCGATTATCCTGCCGGAGGCGTGCCTGATGCACTGCTGCCACTGCCCGCCAGCCAAAATATTGTGACCAATATTGTACCCAACACCCAAAGCAACAGTGTTGGGGTGTTCGGGCTGGAGTCACTGGCATTTGGCGCGGTCAACTATCAATTGGGTTTACGGGTAGAAGACTCGCTATTGGCACCTAATGCCAGCAGCAGCTATACCGCCCCCTATATCCTGACAGGCCACTCAGGCTATAACTATTCGGTCGGATCATCTTATAACTACACACCACTCAGCGCCTCCGCCTCTGCCTTATGGAAAATGGATGAAGACAACAGCTTAAATATGGCACTGACACGTTCCCAACGCGCACCACAAGTGCAAGAACTGTTCGCCAACGGCTATCACGATGCCACCCGCAGTTATGAATTGGGCAATGCCAATTTACAAATGGAAACGTCGTATAACGTGGATTTGGGTTATAAATACAAATCCGACTGGGTGCAAGCCGAACTGGACTTGTTCAATAATTGGGCAAACAACTACATTTACCAACAACGTACTGGGGAGTTTGTGCCGCAAGGCTTTATACCCACTTATGGCAATGCTTTGGATCAGGCAAACGCCAGTTGCCAAGCGGGTTCAACAAGCGGTGCTTGCACGCCGGTGACCGCCAGCTACCAAGCCGATGCCATTTTTAAGGGCTATGAAGGCAAGCTGGTTTTCCCGATAGCGGAAATGGGGCGGCGTACCTTGGATTTGACCCTGTTCAGCGATTACACCAATGGCACATTTGTCACCGGCGGGGCCGTACCACGGATGCCGCCATTGCGTTTCGGCTTACAATGGGATTACACCGACAAGAGCTGGTCTGCCAATGTGCGTTTTACCCGTGGCGCAGCGCAAGACCATCCGGGCGCCAATGACAGCACCACCCCGGGCTACAATTTGTTGACTATGGGGGCAGAATACAAAATCAAGGACTTCCACGACAGTAAAATTATGCTGTTCCTGAATGGTAATAATCTGCTTAATGAAAATATCCGCAATTCAGTGTCTTATTTACGCAATTTTGCGCCAGAACCGGGGCGGGGGGCGCAGCTGGGCATACGGATCAGTTATTGATTGGTTTAACTGGCGTTATTCGGCAGGTTGGCTAAACTTAATCCAACTTTGGCTGAGCGTTCAATAATTGCCCTCGTAAATAACGCTTGAAATAATACGTCGAACGTAATACTGTTTTTACCATGATTAAATCGTTCCGCTGTAAAAACACCTAAGCATTGTTTGAAGGCCAATCGCCTATCGCTTTTCGCACGTTCCAAAATGTAGCGGAACGCAAACTGCAACAATTGCACAGTGCCGCCAGTCTAGCGTTTTTGCGAAGCCCGCCCGGTAACCGTCTGGAAATGCTTAGAGGTAACCGCGAAGGACAATATAGCATCCGCATCAACGACCAGTGACGGATTTGCTTCCGCTGGCAGGACAATGATGTCTTTGATGTCGAAATAATTGATTACCACTAACAGGAGGACATCCCCATGATTGAAAACAAAATGCGCCCAATCCACCCGGGCGAAATCTTGCGGGAAGATTTTTTGCTGCCATTGGGCATGAGCGTCAACGCCCTGGCACTTGCCTTGCATGTTCCAGCCACCCGTCTGCACGCGATAGTAAATGAGCGGCGTGCGGTTACGCCGGACACAGCTTTGCGGTTGGCGCGTTACTTTGGCGGCGACGCGGATTCTTGGCTTAACCTGCAAAGCGCTTACAATCTGCGAAGTGCCAAGCAAAAACTGCTGCCCATTATTGAACGTGAAATAATCCCCCGGGAAGCGGCATAACTCGCCCATAACGGGAAAACCCAAAGCAATCATCACTTTTGATACCTTAAAAACACATTATTTGCCTGTAACCATTAGGCTGTGAATGTCCGCGAGTTTTGCAGAACGGGCCAATGACAGATTACCTTCATTGAACAAGTCCGTTGCCAATGCTTTGTGCACGCATGGCATCCCGATTATTTTGGCCGATTTGAGGCCAATCATTAACGCATCCGGTACTTTCTGATTCATCACCAACACCATGTCGTCATGCGCCATCCGCAAAGCAGCTCCCGGATTGTTTTTTAAACCGCTGACATTGACTGTTTTCATGGGTTTGCCTGATGGAATTCCCCAATGCGCCCATGCCCATGCCCGGCATCGGTTTCGATTTCGATATGGGTGGGTGACTGGCACAACTCCGGTTTGTTGGCAGCTATCGCCTCCTCGAAAGAATTCGGCTTCGCTCTGGAGGGAACACACGGCAGCATCAAAGGGGCAAGAAAGTTATAATTACCAGCAAATGATTTTTTGCAGGTATGAATGCTAAAATTGCAGCGTTGTGTAACATGAATTAACATTAGCCTTAGTGGGGGAACGTGAAAATCTCGATTGTCATACCGGTGCATAATGAGGCGGGTAATATAGCTTCATTGATAGAAGAGACCGGGCAGGCATTATGCAATGCAGAGGCCTATGAAATTATAGTCGTTGATGACGGCAGCCAAGACTGCACCGCCAACGTATTAAAAAACTTACTGGACAACAACACCCAAGGTTTAAGGGTTATTCGCCACCAGCAACGCTATGGGCAAAGCACCGCGCTCCATACTGGCATCAAAATGGCCCGCTTCGACCATATTGCCACCTTAGATGGCGATGGGCAAAACGATCCTGCCGACATTGCCCGGTTATACCAGCTACTTATCCAGCAGCATTCAACCAACGCCGCGCTATGGATGGTCGCGGGATGGCGCAAAAGCCGTCATGATTCGCAATGGCGGCTGTTTTCATCGCAATTTGCCAACACCATTCGCGCCAAACTGTTGCATGACCATACCCCCGACACCGGCTGCGGCACCAAGGTGTTTTTTAAGGACAAGTTTTTGCAAT
Source organism: uncultured Methylococcaceae bacterium (assembly GCA_903945605.1). Classification (GTDB taxonomy): domain Bacteria; phylum Pseudomonadota; class Gammaproteobacteria; order Methylococcales; family Methylomonadaceae; genus Methylovulum. Next base: position 83,532 of record CAJAWH010000067.1, read on the forward strand.
TGCCGTATTTTGACCACATGCACCGGTTTTTACCGGCATTAATGATTCGGGCGGGCGGCAAGGTGATTTCAGAACCGGTCAACCACCGGCCCCGACTGACAGGCCAGTCCAATTACCGTACCTTGGACAGGCTGGCGGCGGGCATCATTGACTTATTAGGTGTGATCTGGCTACAACGTCGCGCCAAAGTGGCGGTCGCCGAGGAAGTTGGCTGTGACCAATGAGCATTTCTGGTTAGCGGTCGGCCTGTTAGGGCAAGTGTTGTTCACCGCCCGTTTTGTGGTGCAATGGCTACAAAGCGAGAAAGAAAAGAAAAGCGTCATTCCATTGGCATTCTGGTATTTCAGTATTTCCGGCGGCATCACCCTACTGGTTTATGCCATTTATCGACAAGACCCTGTGTTTATCATCGGTCAAGCGTCAGGGCTGCTGATTTATTTCCGTAACTTGTATTTTGTCCTCCATGGGCAAAAAAAATTAAAAACCCACCCAACACCGCGTTGAACCTTGTTGAACCTTTCACTTTAATTGCTTAAGGCTAAATTTATGCCCGTTTCCCTTACCGATCTCGAAACCATTGTCCGCAATGCCGGTGCCATCGCCCTCAACTATTTTAAGGATTTAAAACACCTACAAGTGACACAAAAAAATCCGCGCGATTACGTCACAGCCGCTGATGTGGCGGTCGAAGCATTCCTGCAAGAAACACTGACCCGCGCCTATCCTGAATATGGTTTTTGGGGCGAAGAAAGCGGACAAAGCAACAACCAAAATGCCCGCTGGATTGTAGACCCGATTGACGGCACGCATTCTTTTTCTAAAGGCCAATATTTTTGGTCAATCAGCGTCGCTTTGGAAATTGACCAATCATTAATTTTAGGGGTGGTTTATGCCCCCGCATTGGATGATTTGTACAGTGCCGAACGGGGCAAGGGGGCCAGCAAGAACAACGCCCCTATTGCCGTATCCACTGAAGACAGCTTGGGCAATGCCATGATCTCCACCGGCTTTGCCTGTTTGCGTTCGTATCTTGAACACAATAACTTAGAACGTTTTGCCCGGATTGCCCAACAAACCACCGGACAACGCCGCTTTGGCTCAGCGGCTTTAGATTTGTGTCTGGTTGCGGACGGACAAGTGGATGCGTTTTGGGAGCAAGAATTGAACTTGTACGATGTGGCTGCAGGGGCGTTGATTGCGATGGAAGCAGGCGGGTCAGTAACCGATTTTCAGGGTAATCCGGGCGTTTTCCCTAAGCAGATACTGGCAACCAACGGCAAAATCCTCGGGCAATTGCTGCCGTTGATGTAATTGCCCCGTGTCATGCTTAAGTTGGACTTGGACATGCCCGGCAACGCCCACAACGCTTCTAACCGGCGGCCTGATACCCATCAGTATTGTTCAAAACCCAGCGTTCCCCACCCGCCAGCAAATATTCTTTTTTCCAAAACGGTGCTTGGGACTTTAAGGCTTCCATGATAAAACGGCTGGCATCAAAAGCATCACCCCGGTGTGATGACCACACGGCAACCAGCACAATCGGTTCATTCGGCAAGATTGCTCCAACCCGATGCACCACCAACACCTCCAGCAACCGCCATTGTTGCTGGGCGTTGGCAATGATTTTTTCCAGTTGGTTTTCGGTCATGCCGGGGTAATGCTCAAGATGCATCCCATGGACTTCATCGCCTTCATTAAAATCACGCAGCGTGCCGACAAACACGCTGGTGGCACCAAATTTACCGGCCAGTGCGCTGACCGACTGCTGGTGGGCGGGCAACACTTGCCAAGGGTCAAAAGCGGCCTCAACAATTTTAACAGCCACCTCAACCCCCTGTTACCGGAGGAAAAAAAGCCACTTTATCGTCATCCGCCACTAAAAAATCCAGCTCCACATATTCCATATTGACCGCTGCCAATAAATTGGGCGGCAAAGGCATTTCAGGGTTGGCAAGCTGCCATACCTGCCGGACAGTGATAGCATCGGTTATACTTAGCTCATCATCTGAACGGCCTAACGTTTCTTTTAAACTGGCGAAATAATGCACTGTTATCGTCATAATGGTTCACGCTGTCTGGCAAAAGATTAGATAATACCGCAAAATCCAACAAACACTGCCTAATACCATGCCCAAGCTAACTCATTTTAATGCTTCCGGCGAAGCGCACATGGTTGATGTGGGTGACAAACCCATAACCCAACGCATAGCAGTCACTGAAGGTTATATCGAGATGCAAGCGGAAACACTGCAACTGATAGTGGCGGGTGGCCATAAAAAAGGCGATGTGCTGACGATTGCAAGAATTGCCGGCATTATGGCGAGCAAAAAGACCGCTGAATTGATCCCCTTGTGCCATCCCCTGCCGTTAACGCATGTCGAAATCAACTTGACACCCGAACCAGCCCATAATCGCATCCGTTGCCAAACTGTGGTGAAAACTAACGGGCGGACAGGAGTGGAAATGGAGGCGCTTAATGCCACGCAAATTGCCTTATTGACCATTTATGATATGTGCAAAGCAGTTGACCGCGGCATGGTTATCCAATCGGTGCAATTACTGGCAAAAGACGGTGGCAAATCAGGCCACTGGACACGCGAATAACCCAACACACTTGATACAGAGAAGCTTATGACCATCACCTTACAAGACCTTGCTGACTATTGTTCCGCTACCCTGCAAGGTGGCGATGCAACGGTACTGATTAATGCCGCTGCCGATATCATCAACGCGCAACCGGGCCAAGTCACCCAACTGACCAATAACCGTTATAGCAAATACTTACAAAACTCCCTAGCCAGTGCGTGTTTTATTGCGGATGGTTTTGTTGTGCCTGACGGGATACCCGCATCGGTCGCCTTGCTGGTCTGTGCCGACCCGGAAATGGCTTTTATTAAGGCCGTGGGGCTTCTGCATCCTGAACGTGTATACCCAACCAGCATTGCAGCGCAAGCGGTGGTGCCCAAATCCGCCGAATTAGGGGATGATATTCATATTGGTGCTTATGCGGTGCTAGGTGAGCATTGCAACATAGGTGCAGGCACGCAAGTGTTAGCGGGTGTCTATATCGGCAACCATGTCAAAATTGGCAAGCACTGCCAATTGCACCCTTATTGCGTGATTTATGACCATACCGTTATTGGTGATAATGTCATTATCCATTCGGGGGCCATTATTGGCGCCGATGGTTTTGGTTATAAATTCCGCAATCACCAACATGTCAAAGTGCCACAAGTCGGCAATGTGGTGATTGAAGATAATGTCGAGATTGGTGCCAACACCTGCATAGACCGGGGCGCATTAGGCAGCACCACGGTTGGCTTGGGCAGCAAAATAGATAATCTGGTGCAAGTTGGCCATAATAACCAAATCGGCAAGCATGTGATAATGTGTGGCGGGGTGGGCGTGTCCGGTTCTTGCCATATTAATGATTACGCTATTTTGGCGGGCAGCGCCGGTATTGCCGACCATGTCACGATTGGTCAAGGTGCTGTGGTGATGGCACGCGCAGGGGTTGCCAATGATATTGCAGCGGGTAGCCATGTGTTCGGTAGCCCCGCCAAAGATAAACGCATTGCCTATAAAGAGCAAGTTGCCTTGAGCAAATTGCCGGAGTTGCTGAAAAAAGTAAAGCTGCTGGAAGAAAAGATAACCCAGCTTGAACAACAGGGCTAATGCGGGGTTTAGGCAATACGGCAGAGCAACCCGACCCATTTCTTACCTATCTTAATTTAAGGCATGTATTATGAACCCTTATGAAAACCTGCCGGAAAAATCATTTTGGAAACCCTCGGTAGCCAGCAAAAGCCTGTTCGACATCACTGGCTTATGGGATCCGGCATTTAATATATTACCCAACCATAGAATTGTCACTTTTGGCTCCTGTTTTGCCCAACACATTGGCCATGCCTTGACGGCACGCGGCTTTCGCTGGTTAAGCACCGAAAAACCGCCACGCGGCCTCAGCGCGAAACATGCCAAACTTTTTAACTACAACGTATTTTCTGCACGGACAGGGAATATTTACACAGCATCACTATTAAAGCAATGGGCAAGCTGGGCTTTGACGGACGCGCCCGTGCCTGATGAGATTTGGGAACAACAAGGCCGCTTTTATGACCCCTTCAGGCCACAAATCGAACCCAATGGCTTTGCATCGGCTGAGGAACTGCGGCTGTCCCGGGCACAAACCATCGCCGCGTTTCGGGAAAGCATAAAACAAGCCCATGTGTTTGTGTTCACGCTAGGCTTAACCGAAAGCTGGGTGAATGCGCAAGCGGGCCATGAATACCCCATGTGTCCCGGCACAGTGGCCGGTGACTTTGATGCCCAACGACACCTCTTTAAAAAGCAACAATTTAATGACATCTTCAAAAGCTTGTCCGATGCCATTGAAATAATGCGGGAAAGCAATAAAAACCTGAAATTTCTGCTGACCGTTTCGCCAGTCCCCTTGACGGCCACCAATTCCGGCAATCATGTAGTAGTGGCCACCATGGAATCAAAATCCATATTAAGGGCGGTTGCGGGGCAAATGACGACCCGCTGGCGGCATGTTGATTATTTCCCCTCCTACGAAATGATTAACAGCCCCGCTTTTAAGGGCGTGTTCTTTGAACCCAATTTAAGGTCGGTCAACCCTTACGGCGTCAATTTTGTCATGAACAGTTTTTTTGATGCCTTAACGCACAAATTTGGGGAATTCAAACCCATCACCCCACGATTCAGCCGAATGAATAGTGACACAGTTTGTGAAGAGGCACTGCTGGAGGCGTTCGGACAATGACTACAATTTGTATAATCGGCAATAGCCATGTGGGGTCGTTGAAAATGGCATGGGATAACATCAGCCCCCGTTATCCGACAATGGACATTACTTTTTTTGCCCAGCGCGGTTACGGGCTGAAGGATTTGCGGATTGAACAGCAAAGCTTGCTGCCCACCTCGGAAGTCCTCGCCAGCGCCTTACAATTCACATCCGGCGGCAAAACAGGCATTGATACCCGACTTTATGATGTGTTTTTAATTTATGGCTTGTTTTTGACCCCTTATTTCCAAGCCGATAAGCCATTCTACTCACAAGCCGTCCTGCAACATGCCTTATACGATCATGTTGAAGGCAGCCTGTCTTTTAAAGTGTTAAAACAATTGCGCAGCATTACCGACAAGCCTATCTTTGCGGGCCATGACCCCTTGCTGATACCCAGAGGAGAACCCGCCAATGACAGCCCAGCAGCTTATTTGGAGGCGATCAACACGCTAAACACGCTGTTTTATCAGCCGCTGGATGCCGAAGTGATAGCACAACCGCTAGACACTATTGTTTATGGCCGCCATACCCATCCCGATTTTTCTAAAAACTCCAAGCGGCTGGCAGTGGGGCGTAAAACCGACCTGGAATCACAACCCGACCATAACAAAGGCCACATGAATGATGAATTTGGCGAGCTGTGGTTAAGGCAGTTTTTTGCCAAAATTACTTAAAGCTAGTGCTTAGCACTGACTTTTAATACAACACCCATGGTGTTATTGGACTAACTTAAAGGCAGGTTAAGCCTCAGCTGCGCCACTTGCATTTCGGTCAGGCCGGTTTTGGCTGCAATGGTCGTGTCGTCCAACATATCCAGCGTCCGTAGCGCTTATCTTGGGCTTCCAGTTCCTCTTGGCTTATGCCGAGTTTTAACGTCGAGGAAGCGCGCGGTGTGGGGCTGTTGATTGTTAGGTTATTAGAATCAGCGGCATTGGCAAGCTGTATCGTGGGCTAGGTACACGTTGGCTGAACCTGACTGGGCGTTGGCTGAGCGTAGTCGAAGCCCCTCAGCCAACGTGCGGTTACGCTCAACCCTAGTGCGCCTGCACTCAAGGAACGGGCGGTTTTATCTTGCCCGCTCCTATACAAACAAATGTCCCTTTACGAAACATCATAGCGTCATTTGTTTGCCTTAATGCGCATCATCATGATGCCATTCGGGCAACATCACAATGCTGTTAGGGTTTAGCCCTAAGTCCTTTAAGGTGTCAACAGAGGTCTTTTTTTCCATTTTCAGCAAATCAACCACCGAAATAGAGCCATCATTCATATCCGGCAAATTTAAAAAACTGTTCTGCACGAAAGCGTAATGTTCATCCGGTGAAAAGGCAATATGGTGCGCCCCGCCCGCGGTAGGGATGCTTTTTAGCAATTTGGGCTGGGTGGGCTTGCTGATGTCAAACACGTTCAGCGCACCGGGATTGGCAGTGCTGACAAACATCCGGTCGTGTTTATGGTTAAAATAAATTTCCAGCGGCACACCTTGTTTAATCAGCGAAAAATCATAAAGCTGATGGAATTTGAAACTGCTGTCCTGTTTATTCCAAACACCCGCCCACAGCATCCCGCCAAACATGGTGTTGACATAGACCGTGGCGGGGTTTGCCCCAGGTAAAAACACCGCTTCCACAGGGGCAACCCCAGAAGGTGAAGCTTTGTCCGATAATTTATGGGTGGACAACACCTTGCCAGTACTCGCCTCCAATACTGCGACGGTTTCACCGGCCCCGCCCAAATCAGCGGGACGCACCGTGCTGGTAACTACTATACGGTCAATATCATCTTGCAGGCCAATGCCATGCGGGTAACTGATAAAAGCACCGTCACCGCCCGCTTCCGGTGCGCTGATGGTTTTTAGGGCGGCATCGCTTTGGGCATCCCCGACAATGACATTGCTAGAACCCATGCAAGTCAAATACCAGAATTTACCATCTTTAGAAAAGGCCAAATCTTCCGCCACTTGGCAATCAGGCACCGCCACCGTTTTAAGCCGGTAGGGGTATTGCTTCATATCCATCACTTGCAGCGGGTTACTGCCTAAAGCGGTCAAATACGCTTTGCTGGCATCACGGTTATAGAAAAAATGATGCGCCACCAAATCAGGCGGTAAGGGTATATCAACAAGCATTTTACGGAAAGTTGCCGAACTCGGGTCCAAGTCGATAATGGCAATGCCTTCGCGGCGCGGGGTAACGTTGGCTTTGCTTTCATAATTCAACATCGCCAGCATTTCGGCATGTGCCAACGGGGTGACAAACCCAGACACCAATAACAGCGATTGTAGCGTTTTTTTAATGTTCATTTTAAGCCCTTGTTAGTTATTATGCTTCAGCCGTGGTGGGGTCAATCATAGTTTTAATTTGCGCGATACGGTTAGCCGGAAAGCCGCCTTGTTCGGCATGAGCCTTCACTGTGGCCTCATCAGGGGCAATATACACACAATAGACCTTGTCCTCGGTCACATAGCTTTCCAACCACTGTATTGTCGGCCCCATAGCACTAAGGACAGCGCATGATTTTTGCGATATGGCTTGTAAATCAGCGGCTGACAACGAACCCGCTGCAGGGATTTCACGTTCTATGATAAATTTTGGCATTGTCTGGTTTCCTTTTATTATTATAAATACGACCGGTCATCTTGAATTTTAATCATATCATCAAACCCTGAAATATTCATCCAGTAAATTTCCACAACATTGCTTTAAAGGGATTGAGGACTGTTCTATTTTCATACGCAGCAACACACCTTGCCAAGTATTGACCAGCAAATCCGCCATTTCTTGGGCAGATTTGTCAGTACGCACCGTACCTTCTTGTTGCGCCCGGCTTAATCCTGTTTGCAATAAATCACGGTATTGCTTGACCGCTGCCCGCAACGCCTGACTAATGGCTTCGTTAGAATCACCCAGCTCCCCCATTAAATTGCCCAGCAAGCAACCGCCTTTAAATCCGTTAACTTCAAGCTCTGCAATCAGCTCGGCAAAATACTGGTTAATGGCGGTTAGCGCGTCCAGATCGGGGTTCTGTAAATGCGCGTCCAGTTGCCGTATGAAGGGTTCAATATAATGCCGGATCACCTCGACGGCAAAAACTTCTTTGCTGTCAAAATAGTTATAAAACGAACCCTTGGGAATTTGCACGGCGGCCAAAATTTCTTTAAGGCCACTGCCATGATAACCCTTATCGGTCAGTAAGCTGACTCCCTGATCGAGTAAATTGCTGATGTTAATTTGTTTTTTTGTGCGTTGATGCATAGCGTACACTAGCCTGCCAAGCGGACAACCCGACCTTCCGCCGAAGCTTGCAAGGCAGCCACAATAAGCTTGCAGTTGGCCTGGGCATCTTCCAAAGATAACAACGGCGGGCGGTCGTTCAGTACACAATCACTGAAATGTTCTATTTCCAAGCAAAAATGGTTGGCGGCGGGCAAACGCTCTTCGCACTGTTGACCGCTTTCTGTCCACCAAGAAATAATCGGCACATCACCCGGCAATTGCCAAACTATGTGGCATTTAATACCGCCTTGAGTGCCGATAATTTCATATTCGCAACGCCGCGCCCGCTCAAAGCTGAAATCAAATTGGGCAAATTTGCCGTCGCCAAAATCAATAATACCACTGCTGGCAATGTCCGCACCGCTTTCGGCATACTTAGCGAAAGCCGTCACTGATACCGGCGGTTGTTGGAAAATCATCCGCGCCGAATGGATGGCATAACAACCGATATCCCATAACGCGCCGCCGCCACGTTCGGCAGATTCCGCCAAGCGATAGAGCCGGGCTGGACGCATCATAAACGAGTAGCTGTTACGCACCGAACGCACTTCGCCGATCAGGCCAGATTGCAGCAATGCCAACACCCGGGCATGTTGCGGATGGAAGCGGTACATAAAACCCTCCATCACCTTCACTTGATGGTTTCGCGCTGCGTTTTCAATACGCGCAATATCCGCCACAGACAAAGCCATCGGCTTTTCGCACAACACATGTTTGCCGTGTGCTATGGCGCGTAATGTCCATTCGACATGTTCATGGTTAGCCAGCGGCACATACACGGCATCAACCGCCGGATCGGTCAATAAGTATTCCAGCTGGTCATAGCATTTGGTGGCCTGTTGGTTGGGTGCGTATTTCGCCAGCGTTTCTGCCGCCGCACCCGACCGTCGGCTGGCAATAGCCACCAAATTGGCGTTTGTCGCTTCCAGAATGGCGGGCATCAGCCGTTCGTTAATACGCGCCGCCCCCAAAATGCCCCAATTGAGTTTTTTTTGGCTTTCCATTTGTAACCCTAACAGTGACTGACCACTTAAAAAGCAGCCCTATAGCAAATAAAAAATCCCCCGCCTATGCCAAAAACGTCCAGCATAAACGGAGGATTACCGGTACAACCAAACCCAGAATGGTTTTATTCCAAATTGGCGTGCCTTTCCCGCATAATTTCTTCCGGGATGTTTTTATCATGGATCAAATGGGAAATATAAGCTTCCAAGAAGAATAAGGTGGACAATTCAAACACCGTACCCATGGGCATCCCTTCCACTTTGCCGTATTGTTCCGGCACACCAATCTGTAACACATTGTCAGCCATGCCACCAATAGTCGAATCACCCTTAGCTGAAATCAGGACAATATCGGCACGCACTTCTTGGGCGCGTTTGGTGAAAGCAATCAACTGTTCGGTTTCGCCAGAACCGGAGATGATAATCAGCAAATCGCCGCGTTTGATGCTAGGGGTGACAATCTCTCCCACCACGCTGACGGTATAGCCACTGTGCATCAGGCGCATGGCAAAAAATTTGGCAATCTGACCAGAACGGCCTGCACCGGTGACAAAAACACGGTTGGCGCTGTCTAACTTGCGGGTCAACACAACTGGATAATAATCGCTGGTTTGCGATAAAATATCGTGGATTTTACCGATCACTTTTTGTTGGTGGGTGTTTTTGCCATCGGCAATGTCACGGATTTTTTTGGCCGCTTCGGCTGGGCACGGCGCACCATAAATGGCTGCACCCACCACAATAATGTTGGCCCCCGCTTCAACCACCTGCTTGACGGTGGACGGCCTGATGCCACCCGCCACAGATATACGCATTTTCAAACCTAAATCGGCTATCGCCTGCAAATCGGCAAACGGTGTTTGTCCGGCCGCTTGGGCATCCAAGCCGGTATGGACACCAATAATATGCGCACCCAAACGGACCGCCTCACGGGCACAGGCCAGTTTATCGGGCACGTTGATCAGGTCTATTTGCGCTTCCGCCTTATGGGCTTTAGCCGCTTTAATGACACCTTCTATGGTAGCCAAACCGGACACACCCAAGACGGTGCAAATATCCGCACCGGCGGCATAAAATGGTGTGGCCTCGTATTCGCCAGCATCCATCGTTTTCAGGTCAACCAATATTAACTTTTCGGGGAACTTGGCCCGCAAAGCCTTAACGATGTCCACGCCGTTATGCTTGATACACGGTGTGCCCACTTCAAAAATATCAATAAAAGGCGCTGCTTTCTCAGCAAGACTGATGGTTTGTTCAAAATCCAACGAATCCAGCGCCAGCTGTATCAATGCTCTTGCCATGTTTAATACCCCAAGAATTTATAGTGTTGTTGTTATCAATCCCTGAACTGTAAAACAGCGCGGCTCGGATGTCAATTTAGGCGTAACTAAAATTAATGTGCCAGCATAGGTACAGAAATGAAGCGGGGCTATACAGGCACGTTGACTGAGCGTAATCAAAAGGTGGAAGGGCCATCCCAAGCCAATTCGCTTATACGGCTAAGGCATATTAGCCAAACTCAGTAAAATCATCAATTTCCTGATAAGTGTTAGGAATGTCATCATAACTGCCAAAGCTGTCATTCAGCGCCTGCACCAAACTTTTAGTCTTTTCATCAAGCTTGTGCAATTGCGCCTTGGTTTTTTTGTTCCAGCCCACCGGTTCAGTGAACGGCAACAGCATACGCAGGGGCGTCAGGCTTTTTTCAAACAGGCCAGCCAAATCCTCCATGATTGCCAACTCCTGTTGCCGCTCTTTAAGCTTCGCCACAATGAGTTTCGCCTGTAAGCGGCTACCTAACAGATGCACCGGCACCATCACGCCTATCAACACCGCCAAGGCAATAGGGCCAATGATAGGGTCGATCAACATATCCAATATGCCGGTTTCAATTTCGGCAAAAATCAGCAATGACACTATCAAGGCCAGCACCAACAGACTGGAAATATTGACCCGCTCTTTCCATTGCAGCAGTGCCTTCCTAACCTCCGCCACCACGACATATTCGATGTCTTCAATATTTTTTTCCAAAGCATCCAATACCCGATAAGAACGGTCATTGCCCACATCGGTCAGGCGCATGTCAATTTCTGCCAAATGGCTAGTGTCATGGAATTTGTTGTTTTGCGGATTGGGCAACACAATATATTGGCCAGAATTGATGCCCAGCCCCGCCAACTTGCGTTGCCAGCTTGAGATGACTTCACTTTTGTTAATGGGGGTCATAAAGGCGGGTGGCTCTTCAATTAGATAGACAAACTTACTGCTGTCCTGATTGTCGAGAATAATCTGGGTGAATTCTTCCACTAAAGGCGCGTGGGTATCAAACACATCGGCAAAGACCAGCACCAAATCGGAATGATCCACAACATAGCGGGTAAGCATAGTGGTGACAGGCGTTATTGGTGCCGCCGCCATATTGGGTGCGTCAATAAAAAGCTTGCCTTTAAGGGGCGGGCTGTTCAGGGTTTTGAGTTCCAGATAGGAATTGATGCGCTTGCCCTCGCCTTTTTGCTGCTGCTCAATCTTACGGCTGATCTGGTAGAACGGATATCGGATATCCACATCCAACGCAGACCCGGGCAAGGTAGTGGTGTTGGCTTGGCTATTTTGCAGCAACACGGTGAACTTGTGGCTGGATGGCTGGATACCCGCCAGAAGATGCTCGGTACCGAGGACATTATTGATAAAACGGGATTTGGCAGTTGAATTACCGCCTATCAAACTGATGACCGGCCACCAGGTATTGTTTGCGGCTGTCGTTTCATCATTTTGGATCAGGCCAAGATCAAATTCCAGCTGGTCCAATTGGTGGAAAACTTTTGATGCTTTTAACAAGACGGGGTTATCATGGGCAAAATGTTTTTCAAGGTTTAGCAAATATTTGCTGACTGTTTTATCCGTCATCAGATAGGCCTCGTTTTGTTGAATTGTTATTGTTTCGAGAGGGTAAAGTATACACTGACTAGGCTTGAATCCTAAAAAATTAGGACTGTTCCGGTCAGGATATAGCCTAGCAATTGCAATTCCCCCCGGCCGCTGTACGGTGTACCCAACCCATATTCATTGGCTGGATTAAGTTTGTTTATTTTACGCATAACCACACTACTTTATTTTATACCCTTGTTGGCGTCGTGCAGTGCTATGGGCGGAGCGGGGCAGGCCGGAGACATGCTGCCGGGGCAATCATTTTCCGAATATGCAGAAAGCGTGTTCCGCCTTCAGAACAGCTTGACCAGCGAAGCCATGATGCTATCCGACACAGATGGTGCAGATAATCTGGCCGCCATTGTGCAGGCGGAACTGAAAATGCACCAAGCTTGCCAAGCGTTGAACGACTATGCCACACAGAAAACGGAAGGGCAACGTGTCGGGATATGGTTGCCCATGCGGGCCAGGCAGTCTGCCGTTGCTTGCGAGAATGCCGCCAAAATTTTACAAGCGGCCTTGGCAGCAAAGTAGCCTGGAAGAAACGTAGCACAATACGGGCATTTGCACATTGCTGGCCAGCAAAAGCCGTGGCTGCGAATTCATTCGCCCCCCCCAGCTTAGCTATAGCTTAGGTGTCAAAACAGTGTTTTGCGGCGGCTTGCTGACATCCAAATCCGGGTAGTCAACCGTATAATGCAAGCCACGGCTTTCTTTACGCAATAATGCGCAACGGATAATCAGCTCAGCAACAATTACTAAATTACGCAATTCCAGCAAATCGCTGGTGACACGGAAATTGCCATAATATTCGGCAATTTCGCTTTTCAGCAGCTCCACACGGCTTAATGCGCGGTGCAAGCGCTTGTCACTTCTGACAATGCCGACATAATCCCACATAAAGCGCCGCAGCTCATCCCAGTTATGGGCCACCACCACCTCATCATTTGAGTCAGTCACTTGTGACTCATCCCATTCCGGTATTGCAGGCGGTTTAGCAATGCCGGGCAAGCGCTGCAAAATATCAGTGCTGGCCCGATCGGCAAACACCAAACATTCCAGCAAAGAATTGCTCGCCATACGGTTGGCACCGTGCAAGCCGGTGCTGGCCACCTCGCCAATGGCATAAAGATTGGCAATATCGGTGCGGGCATAGCTGTCGGTCAACACGCCGCCACAAGTGTAATGTGCCGACGGCACCACCGGAATAGCCTGCTTGGTGATGTCAATGCCATATTTAAGGCACTTTTTATAAATGGTCGGAAAGTGTTCAAGGATAAACGGCGCGGGCTGATGACTAATATCCAAATAGACACAATCAATGCCGCGTTTTTTCATCTCATGGTCAATGGCACGGGCGACAATATCACGCGGGGCCAGTTCCGCACGCGCATCAAAGCGCTGGATAAATGGCGTGCCATCAGGCAACACCAACTTGCCGCCCTCACCCCTGACCGCCTCGCTGATAAGAAAAGATTTGGCGTTCGGATGAAACAGGCAAGTGGGATGGAACTGCATAAATTCCATATTGCTGACCCGGCAGCCCGCCCGCCAAGCCAGAGCAATACCATCACCCGTCGCGCTTTGTGGATTGGTGCTGTACAAGTAAACCTTGCTGGCACCGCCAGTGGCCAACACCACCACACGGGCCGTCATCGCCTTAACCCGCTGCTGTTGGCTGTCCAGCACATAAGCACCGGCCATTTTTTTGCCAGCCAAGCCATCATCAACCGTGACAAGCTCCACCACATTATGGTTTTCAAGCAGCTGGATATTGGCGTGTTCACGGGCACGTTCAATCAGCGACATTGACACCGCTTTGCCAGTGGCATCCGCCGTATGGACAATACGCCGGTGCGAATGCCCCCCTTCTTGGTTCAGGTGCAAGACCTTCTCGCCGGTTGTGGTGATTTCTTCGGTGAACGCGACACCTTGTTGTTGTAGCCAATCAATGGAACTTTTGCCGTGCGTAACAGTCAAACGTACGATATCCGGGTTACATAAGCCAGCCCCAGCGTCCAAAGTGTCTTCAATATGGGATTCGATGGAATCTTCTGCATCGAATACAGCAGAAATGCCACCTTGGGCGTAATAGGTACTACCCGCAGTTAAGGCAAACTTGGATAATACGGCGATGCTGATGGCGTGGTCGGCTAATTTTAACGCCAACCCCAAACCAGCCCCGCCACTGCCAATAATCAGAACATCATAATCGTTCGAGTCACTCATACGCTGAAAAAAATGGATAGGCACAAAAAATAGCGGGTAGATTAATGCCCGCAGTTTGGCGATAATAGCCCGCCCGTAGGGGCAATGACAAGCCTATGTGCCAAATAGTGTCACACTAGAACTTACATCACTAAACTCTGTCCACTTAAAACACAATCTCTTTAGTGAATAATCAAGCAAAGCCTAGTGATCAAGTGGACCAGGAATTGGTTCTGCGCGTACAACGAGGGGACAAAAAAGCCTTTGATATGCTGGTCATTAAATATCAGCATAAAATTATCCAACTGGTCAACCGCTACGTCAAAGACCCCAGCGAGTCGCAAGATGTTGCCCAAGAGGCCTTTGTTAGGGCTTATAAGGCATTGGCCAATTTTAGGGGTGATTCCGCCTTTTACACTTGGTTATACCGTATTGCCAGTAACACCGCAAAAAATTATTTACTCAACAAATTGCGTAAGACGCCTCAGTATGAAATTGACATTCAAGATGCGGAACAGCTTGAAAACCTGCCCGAATTGCAATGCCTAGAAACACCTGAACGGCTGCTGATGAACGATGAGTTGCTGGAAGTACTTAAATTGACCATCGCTAGCTTGCCGGAAGAGATGCGTATGGCAATAACCTTAAGGGAATTTGACGGAATGAGTTATGAAGAGATAGCCGAGACGATGTCCTGCCCTGTCGGCACTGTCAGGTCACGTATTTTTAGGGCACGCGAAGCGATTGACCAAGCACTCAGCACGTTGCTTGATAAATAAATAAAGGTAGTTTTCAATGAACGAAGAGTCTAAGCAAAAAATTTCCCAATTTGTTGATGGAGACCTCGATCAAGCCGAAGCCATCAGTTTATTAAAAGAAATGTACAGCAGCCCGGAGCTGCTGGAGAAATATAACCGTTATCAGGCTATTGGCCACGCATTAAAAAATGATGCTTTTTTGGTTACCAGCAGCGACTTCTCAGCCCGCGTCAGCCAACAAATCGAAGCCGAGCCAACTATAATTGCTCCGCAACCCAAAAGCAATTTCTTTATGCTCTATCAAAAACCGTGTGCATTGGCGGCATCAATTGCCATTGTTGCCGTGCTGGTGCACTGGCGGGAACCAAACACAATAGCTACCAACCCAAGCGCACTACTTTCCAGCCCGTTGGCGTTAAGCGCCATCGGACACCAACTACCCGCCGCCCCAGTAGTTTCGGCCCCAACTGACCAACAGCAGCCTGTCACTCCCCGTATCCACCAATATTTGCAAGCCCACAACAGCAGCATCTATAGTCCTGACGCAACCGAATTGAAGCGGCTCAATCAAGTGGCGTATTCAAATAAAAAACAACCGTGAAAACGCCATTTTTATTGATTGCGATAATACTGCCCACGTCTTCTTTGGCAGCGGACGAGCCACCTGATGGCAAACAAATACTAGAAAAAATGGCACACGCCATGCATAGCCTCAATTATCAAGGCACTGTCGCTTTTGTAAGGGGGGGCAAGCTGGATACGATGGCTTATTACCATGCCACGCAAAATAATATTGAACAGGAGCGCATGTCCTCGCTCAATTCGCCGTTGCGTGAAATCACCCGGCAATCTGGCAGGGTAAGCCACCTATACCCTGCCACGGGCATCCACATGACCGAGGAACGTCCGTTTGAAGATTCATTCTTACTGAACATCCCCAAGCGCATCGGGGAACTTGAGGCCTATTACAGCGTTAATGTGCTCGACGACGACGAAAAAGTGGCCTTACTGCCCGCTTATGCCATAGAACTCAAGCCCAAAGACCAGTTGCGATATTCCAGAAAAATATGGATTGAAAAAAACAATAGCCTGCCTGTCAGAACAGAAACTTTCGATGTCACCGGACAGCAGGTGGAAGAAATGAGCTTCACCAAACTGGAAATCAAAGACAAGTTGCCTATTTTGAACGCCATGGAACAATGGCATGGCCTCGCCGAGGATAAACGCATTTGCGCCTATAAAACCAAAATAGTTGATTTTGCAACCGCCCCTTTTACTGCCGATCAGCTTCCGCCCGGTTTTCATGTATTGTTTTTTACCCAACGCACCCTGAAACCTAGCGATCAACCAGTCAACCACCTGATAATAGGTGACGGCCTGTCTTTTGTTTCCATCTATCTGGAACATAGCCAAAGCAACACGGCAAATTACCAAAGCAACGGCGTGCAGACCATTGGCTCAGTCAGGTTTTATAGCCAACCCCTAGATAATTACGATTTGACGGTAATGGGTGAAGTGCCGGAAGAAACAATTAGCCTGATTGCCAACAGCATCAAACTGAAGACTGACAAACACTAGCGGCACGTCGGCTGAGCGAAGCCACGCCCCTACGCAGCTTATTCTTTGTTTAACATCGGTTAAAAAGCCTGAACGCTTATGTCTGGCACACCAATCAACGATACGGCAGGCGCGTCAGTCACCACGTTATCAGACACATCTAGATTTAATGATGAGTCTAAAACAATGGGTTCTGGTGGGGGTAAAGTTATTGTAGCCTCAGCAAACGTAATATCAGCAAAGGTAGGTGTGGGGGCACTGACTACAGTCATCCAGCCATAATCTATAAAACCTGCGCTTATAAAACTGCCACATTCTATAAAACCGCCAAAGTCTGTAGGAAAAGTGTAAATTGGTTCTATCGGTTGGTCAACAGCAATGTCTACCGGTGGCGTTGTCGATTGGTCAGTGCCTGAAGTGGTGTCCACCGGCAAGCTGATGGGGTCTATGGCAATGTCCGGCGGCAACTGTTGTGTTTCATCTACTGGTGGCGTTGCCGATTGGTCGGCACCGGAAGTGGTGTCCACCGGCAAGCTGATGGGGTCTATGGCAATGTCCGGCGGCAACTGTTGCGTTTCATCTACTGGTGGCGTTGCCGATTGGTCGGCACCGGAAGTGGTGTCCACGGGCAAGCTGATGGGGTCTACGGCAATGTCCGGTGGCAACTGTTGTGTTTCATCTACT
The DNA here is from genome assembly GCA_903945605.1 of uncultured Methylococcaceae bacterium. Taxonomy (GTDB): domain Bacteria; phylum Pseudomonadota; class Gammaproteobacteria; order Methylococcales; family Methylomonadaceae; genus Methylovulum. The sequence goes on from CAJAWH010000067.1 coordinate 100,756, forward strand.
GGCGGCGTTGCCGATTGGTCGGCACCTGAAGTGGTGTCCACGGGCAAGCTGATGGGGTCTATGGCAATGTCCGGCGGCAACTGTTGTGTTTCATCTACTGGCGGCAAGGTCGATTGGTCTGTGCCTGAAGTGGTGTCCACGGGCAAGCTGATGACGGGGGCAACGGCAACAATGTCTGTCGGCGGTGTTTGTGTATCCGCCGCTGAAGCCGTTGACGGCTCTTCACTTGTAGGTGCATTATTGTCTGTATCGGCAGCCTGTACGACAGGGTTGAGAAACAGATCGGTAGCAATAGTGGTGATATCTGATACTGGCTTTATCTGACTGGTGGATGTATCAAAATCATCTTGCAATGGCAATTCCATATTTAAACCTAAGCTATCATTAAATGATGGATGATAATACCACTACCCTGAATTAACAAACAAATTATTTTTCGATCACTTATTTTCCACTAAAGCTATTATGGATAATTGAAAGTAGCCGGGATGGGGCAAAGCACAATCTGGGGCTTTGTGGCACGGTTGCCCCTATATTTCTTGGTGGGCAAACACATCCGCCAAATTGATATGCAAATCTGGGAATAAATACGGCATTGCCAATTCGTCTTGCACAAACAGGGCTTGTAGCTGATAACGCTGGCTGTCGATGTTTAACACAAACTGGTAGACGGTCTGCTCATAAGGATAAACTAGCCAATACTCACGCACACTATTTTCTTCTAACTTGCCATTGGGCCGCTAGAACGGAATATCGTCATCATAAGGTTGGTCAAAATTATCGTGCGGCTTGTCTTGCGCTTTGCCGCTTGCAGAGGGCTTGGCTTCTGGCTGCGCATAGGCCGGGCCAGCATCGTTGCGTTTGCCGATCAAATCAATAATATTGGCAATCACTTCCAAGCTGGTTTTAGTAGTACCGTCATTGGCTTGGTATTCGTTTTGGCTCAGTTCGCCGGACACAAACACTTGCTGGCCTTTTTTAAGGTAGTTTGGCAATGCCCCTTCGGCACGCTTACCGAACAGCGACACCCTAAGCCACAAAGTCTGTTGCTTGTCACCAAAACCAATATTGTTGGCGACGGTCACGCTTAGCACCGCCATGCCGCTGGCGGTGTAGCGCACTTCGGCATCACGCCCGACCGTGCCGGTGAAACTGAAAACATTGCTCATAGATAGTTCCTTAAACTGAAATAGGGGGTAATTTGCGCCATTATTTCTAACGGCTTTCCATCTTAAAACGGGGCTTCCTTAACACCGTGCCAATGCACTTCAAAAAAACTTGATCCAGCGCAATCGGTTGGCATTGCTAACCACTGTGACCGATGACAAGGCCATTGCTGCACCAGCAATCATGGGGTTTAGCAAAATGCCAAATAATGGGTACAGCACCCCCGCCGCAATGGGCACGCTAACAACATTATAAATAAACGCCCCGAACAGGTTTTGCTTAATATTAGCAATAGTAGCTTTGGACAACGCAATAGCTTCTGGAATTTTCAACAACGAGCCTTGCAAAATCACCACATCGGCACTCTCAATGGCAATATCGGTGCCGGTGCCAATAGCCAAGCCTACGTCAGCTTGCGCCAAGGCAGGAGCATCATTAATGCCATCCCCCACCATGCCCACTTTCTCGCCTTGTTGCTGCAAGGACTTGACCAGTTTGGCCTTATCGTCCGGCAACACATGGGCATGAACTTCGCTGATGCCCGCCTGCCTAGCAATGGCCCGGGCGGTACTTGCATTGTCGCCAGTCACCATAATGACACGCAGCCCCAGTTGCTGCAATTGTGCAACAGCTTGCGGCGAATCGTTTTTGATGGGGTCAGACACGGCAATAATACCAATAACGCTATTTTCGGTCGCCAACAACATTGGCGTTTGGCCTAGCACCGAAAACGCTTCCAGTTTGTTGCCAACATCGGCAACCGCTATACCTTGGTTATCCATTAAGGCTTTATTGCCAAAATACAGCGGTTGGCCATTGATAACACCAGCCACGCCAAACCCGGTCATCGACTGGAATTGCTGCACTTTTTCCAGCTCCAACTGATGTTGTCCGGCGGCGGCTAAAATACTGCCCGCCAAGGGATGTTCCGACCCGGCTTCCAAGCTTGCAGCCCACTGCAACACCGTGTCTTGGCTGTACCCACCAAACGTTTCTATGGCCGCTACAGTGGGCTTGCCTTGGGTTACTGTGCCGGTTTTGTCCAGAATAATGCAGCTTAAATGCCCGGCACTTTGCAATGCCTCGCCATTACGGATCAGGATGCCCGACTGGGCAGCCCTACCAACCGCCACCATAACTGAAATAGGCGTTGCCAATCCTAGGGCGCATGGGCAAGCAATCACCAACACTGTCATGGCGGTGATGAAGGCATAACCCAGCGCAGGTTCAGGGCCCAGTGCCAACCACATCAAAAAGGTCAACAGCGACAGGGCGATAATGATAGGCACAAACACGGCGGATATTTTATCGGCAAGGCGGGCAATGGTCGGCTTGCTGTTTTGTGCTTGGCGCACACTGTTGATAATTTGTGCCAGCACGGTATCACGACCAATGCGCGTGGCAGTATACAAAAAACTGCCGGTCTGATTAAGTGTACCCGCCACCACGGTTGAGCCAATGGTTTTTTCAACGGGCAACGGTTCACCCGTCAGCATGGATTCATCCACACTGGAATAGCCTTCCACCAACTCGCCATCAACGGCAATTTTCTCGCCCGGCCGGACACGCACTATTTCGCCCAAACCGACTTGGTCAATGGCAACATCCAGCTCTTGCCCATTTCTGACCACCCGGGCGCTACGTGGTTGCAAGCCCAATAATTGGCGAATAGCCTGGGAGGTTTTGCCGCGCGCCTGCAATTCCAACGCACTGCCGAAGTTAATAAAGGCCAAGATCATCACTGCCGCTTCAAAATAGGCATGTTTGGCGAGTGCAGGCAACCAAGCGTAATAATCAATGACCACACAGGAATACAACCACGCCGAACCGGTGCCCAAAGCAATTAAGGTGTCCATATTGGCTTGCCGGTGCAATAGCGACTGGTAGGCATTGCTATAAAAATGCCCGCCCGAATAATTCATAATGCCCAGTGTGAGCAAAGCCAGTTCGGGCCAAAACCAACTGCCGGTTGCCGAACCGATGTCAGGTAAGGCATTGAAATGCTCCGCCAGCATAAGCAACAAACCAAATGCCCCGGCCGCTTTGGTTTTGTTCAGTAATTGCCGATGACGCTGGCGTTCCAAGGCTTCCGTTGCGTCCGGGTCTTCCAAGCCTTCCATAACAGCAGCATCATAACCAGCTGCTTTAACCGCCTTAATTAATGCCGTGGCATCGGCAACCCCGGTTATTTCGGCAGAATGATCGGCAAAATTGACCGCCACCCCAGCAACACCATCAACCGCCTGCAACGCACTTTCCACCGCGCCCACGCAGCCAGCACAACTCATCCCCAGTATGGATAAACGCAAGGGTTGGGCAGCCATCACAGACATATCAGCCATGGTCTTGCACCGGATAACCAGCTGTCACAATAGCATCCCTAATAGCCTCCGCGCTGGTCAGGCTAGTGTCAAACTGCACACTAACGGTTTTTTCTTGGCTGGATGCCTGTACCGAAACCACCCCCCCCAAAACCTGCAAGGCTTTATTGATGGTGGTTTCGCAGCCGCCGCATTTGATGCCATTAACATTGAAAGTAACTGATTGGTTCATTTTTGCGCTCCGTTGTTATGTCCAAAAGGTCAACACCCACTTATATTTCGGGATGATAACCTGTCCAGAAAAAACTACAACCATTATAAATTGAACAATATTTATTGTTCTTGGTAGGATAGCTTATCTGTAGTCCTTTTTGTTATGCTAAAAACTATGCAACTGAACACCCTAAGCAACCAAACCTTAGCCATGGCAGGTATCGCCCAATCGGCGGCACTGGTACGGAAACTGGCCACCACCGGCAGCGTGCCTTTATCGGCTATGGAAGCCAGTATCGGCAGCATCTTAAAAATTGATTCCGACAGTGTGACCGATGTTTACGGCAGCCTGGGAGGCTTAAAATTAGGGCTGGAAACTTTACAAACCTTGATCACCGGTTATCGCGTCACCGATCCCGAACTGGCCCGTTACTGTGCCTCGCTAGTCTATTTGCAACAACGGCTGAGTAATGAAAAAGCCTTGCTCAAAACCATCAACACCGGTATTTTAAAAGCGCAGTCGCAAAGCGAATTGTACGGTGTGCTACATGAAAATGTCATGGCAAACTTCAGCGATGTTTACCAGAATACCGTCAGCACAATCACACCAAGAATTATGGTGAACGGCAATGACCAGTACCTGACCAGAACCGATATTGCCGATAAAATTAGGGCATGCCTATTGGCAGGAATACGCTCGGCACTATTATGGCGGCAATGCGGAGGCACTCGCTGGAAGTTTCTGGTCTATCGTAAAAAATTTCAAGCTGAAGTGCAAAGCCTGTTGGCACAAGTCTGAGCGCGATGGGCTTGTTAATAGCAGCGGAGCATTTGTACCGGCATTACGGTCGTTATTGCGCCGTGCAAGATGTCAGTTTCACCTTGGAAAAAGGCCAAGTCCTTGGCTTTTTGGGGGCTAATGGGGCGGGCAAAACCAGCATCATGCAAATGCTCAGCGGCAACCTTGCCGCAACCAGCGGGCAAATCCGTATCAATGGTTTTGATATACAAAAACAAGCCAAACTGGCCAAAGCTTGCTTGGGTTACCTGCCAGATACGCCGCCGTTATACCGTGAGCTGACAGTTGACGAATTCCTTGCCTATTGTGGCCGTTTGCACGGATTAAACCAACCCGCACTTAGCAAGGCCGTGTCCCTCGCCAAAGACCGTTGCGGTTTGACGGACGTGGGCAAACGCCTGATTGCCAATTTGTCCAAAGGCTACCAACAACGCATCGGCATTGCCCAAGCCATTGTACACAATCCTGCCGTCATTATTTTGGATGAACCTACGGTCGGCTTGGACCCTCTACAAATCCGCAGTATCCGCGCCTTAATTAGGGAATTGGGCAATGACCACGGCGTCATCCTTTCTACCCATATCCTCAGCGAAGTGCAGGAATCGTGCAGCCATGTACAAATTATCCATCAAGGCCAATTGGTGATGAGCGAAAGCATTGCCGGTTTGAATGCCCGCATGGACACCAGTGTTTTATTGGTGTCCACCCAACACAAAGCGGAGGATTTAGCACCTTTGGCAGCCATCCCTGGCGTAGTGGCCATTGACCGCCTGGACAACCACCGTTTACGTATCCAGCACAGCTTGTCCGCCAATCCCGGCCCCGCCATTGCCGAAACCATTATTGCCGCTGGCTGGGGCTTACAGGAAATAACCCCAATCAAGCAGTCGATAGAAGATATTTTTATAAGGGTCACGAATTAACCGCCAAACTATACATTATGCAGGCTAATCGGTACGGTTTTACCATTTAAACATAGTTGTGCAAATTTAATTATATAACAAATGATTCAATTATTAACTGGCAATACCCAAATGAATGAAAAATCAAATAACAATAAAATATCAATTAAATTAATTCAAGCAATTGATATTATTTTTATTATTATTCTAACAGCAACTTATCTAGCACGCTTAGGATTAATTATATTTGGTGAACAAAGAAATTGGGTTGAGTTGATTTTTGATGATGCTTATTATTACTTAGGAATAGCACGTAACATTGCCGATCACGGAAGCAGTACTTTTCTGCCGCCTTTTTCGACGAATGGATATCAGCCATTGTGGCTATTGATATTATCAACGACTGGATTTTTATTTGGCACATCTGAAACATCACTATTAATTCAGATTGTCAGTCTATCATTTTTTTTACTGGTGCTTTTGCATATACCTCCAAAAAGTACTACGGCTTTGCATTCCCAGCAATTGTAACCGCCCTATTAAGCCAAGCCATTACCTTATATGGTATGGAAACAACTATGCTTCCTGTTTTTATCTTAATATTTTTTAAAACACAAGATTGGAAAGCTAGAGGTGGACTAGCTTCACTTATATTCTTATCCAGACTTGATGCACTAGCACTTGTCGTGGCGCGGGATTGCTTCCATTTGTTTTTTAAAAAAGAATGCAATTTTAGACATTATTTTATTATAATTCCGGTAATAACAATATATCTATTTATAAATTATAAAATTTTTTCCGCCCCAGTTCCAGTTTCCGGACTTTCCAAGGCTGTCGGGAATATTGCTGGAGAAAATTTATTCCTCATATCATTTTACTTTTTATCTCCAAACTTAAAAAATGCGTTGTTTCTTTTAATTGCTGTATCAGCAATTAGACTATTGTTTAGGCAAAACATCACTTTTCAGTTTAAAAATGAATTGATAATTCTTATCATTGCTAATATTGCAATTTGTACATATTATTCCACCTTATCAGGTTGGCCATCATGGCATTGGTATGGTTGGCCTGCCATGATGATATTTTATTTTTCTTTCATGCATGCTATATTGTTTTTAACTGATTCATTTGAAAATATAATAAAACAAAAACCAACAAAAATTTTTTTATATCTAATTTTGTCGCCACCTGCTTTATGTATATTGTATATTAGTTTTCCTGTCGCCATATCTACCTGGCAATTTTTGGGTCATTACTCCAGTTACTTTAACAACAAAGGCGAAACTTTTGGTATAAAAAATTTACAACTCGCCGATTTTATAAAGAAAAACTATGCTAAAGGAACATACTTTGCTATGGGTGACAGGGCAGGCTCTTTTGGATTTTTTCTTGGTAACGATTACAAATTCCTGCACACTGAAGGTTTAGTGGGGTCACGTACCTATTATGATTACATGATGCAAAACCGTGGCGATCAATTTATGAGAGAACAAAAAGTCAATTATCTGATAGTTGATAGAGACGGTTTTTTGGAGTCAGGAGACATACTTGGCATTATTGAACCTATCCAAGGGCTATCATCACACACAGGCCCCTATTTGCTCTGCTTCAACAAAAATTCAATTGTCTTGAACCAAAGCTATTTAAGCTTATTGACAGGCGTTGAAAGCAAACGTTACATGTTTGACTCGACCAAAGAGATTAGCTGCCCTAAGGATATGATTGAAAATTTTAAAGCATTACGGAATAAATATGGATCTGTACGGTATCAATCACTTTATGCCGAATACCCACATCAAAGAGGCGTCACTTTATCAATTTTGGCTAAGTTTTTTAATTTGCCGACGGGATGGTAGTGAATTTGATCAAATAAATATATCTCCTAGGAACTTTATTATGACACTAAACTTCATACTATGAAGATGATTGCCACCATCGCCAGCCGCGAATTTAAAACCTTGTTCTTATCGCCATTGGCTTGGTCGCTGCTGGCCATCTTACAACTGCTCTTGGCTTATTTGTTCCTTACCCAAGTGGAAACCTTCCTTACCCTGCAACCTAAGTTGGCCAATTTAGAAGGCGCACCGGGGTTGACTGATATTATCGTACCGCCGCTGTTTGGCAATGCAGGCATTATCTTATTGTTAGTGACCCCGCTGTTGACCATGCGTTTGGTTGCCGAAGAACGCAAGCACAAGACACTGGCATTATTATTGTCAGCCCCCGTATCCACACTGGACATTGTGCTGGGCAAATATTTTGGCCTGTTGGGGTTATTATTGCTGATCGTCTTATTGGTAAGCTTGATGCCGCTTACGTTGTTGATCGGTGGCGATTTGGACTTGGGCAAACTGGCCGCCAACAGCTTGGCTTTATCTTTGTTGTTGGCAAGCTTTGCCGCTTGCGGACTATACCTGTCCTGCTTGGCAGGACAACACGCCAGTATTGCCGCAACAGGCACAGTAGGCTTTTTATTGTTGTTATGGCTATTAAATTGGACGGGGGTATTGCAAAATGAACGTAGCCCTGTACTGGAGTATGTGTCTTTGCTGCGCCATTTCCAGGCACTTCAAACCGGTTTGTTCAGTAGTGTGGATGTGGGTTATTTTGTGTTGTTTATCGCCAGTTTTATTTGGCTGAGTGTGCGCCATCTTGAACATAGGTGCTTAAAATAATGGACCATTTATCCAGAATAGGCGTGACCTTGGCAGGATTATTGGTATTCTTTGGCTTGGCGTGGTTAAGCAATCAATATCCTTTCGAAACGGACATGACCCAAAATGCCGCCAACACCTTATCGCCCGCTACGCAAAAATTGCTGCAATCCCTGCCGGACAATGTGGAAGTCACGGTTTATATCAAAAAAGGCAAAGCCACGCGCCAACAGATTGCCCAACTAATAGACCGTTATAGCCGCTTTAAACCCAATATGACGCTGGCATTTGTCGATCCTGATGCCGAACCGGACAAAATCCGCGAATTGCAAATGGGGGCAGAAGGTATGATCACCATCAGCTACCAAGGGCGGGTCGAAAAGATCAATTTTATTGATGAATCCACCTTAACCAATACCTTGTTACAATTGGCCCATGCCAAGCAGCGCTGGATAACCTGCTTGACAGGCCATGGCGAACGCTCAGCTGCAGACAGCGGCAATTTCAATTTAAGTGCCTTCAGTAAAGAATTGTCCCGCCGCAACATCCAAGTACTGACTGTCAATTTGGCGACTATGCATGGCATTCCCGACAACTCATCATTATTAGTGATTGCCGCCCCGTCTGTGTCTTTAATGGCGGGCGAAAAAGCACTTATTAAGGCGTATATCGAACACGGCGGCAATTTGTTGCTATTGACCGATCCCGGCAATACCGCAATGGCTGACATAATGGGCTTAGTAGGGATTAAGCAATACCGTGGCACATTGGTGGACAACAATTACGCCCTGTATGGCGTGACCGATCCAAGTTTTATTATTGCCACGGAATATGTCGGGCATCCCATTACTCAAGATTTTAAAACTATCACGCTTTATCCCAAAGCAGCGGCATTGGCGATTGCCACCCCTTCCCCTTTTACAGCCAACGGCATTTTTTTCAGCACCGCAAAATCATGGACTGAAGTGGGTGAAATCAAAGGCAAAATAGGCTTTGACTATGAGAACGGCGAACAACAAGGCCCTTTGCCGTTTGCTTACGCATTGACCCGCACTGTGGGCAGCAAGCAGCAGCGCATCTTAGTGGTAGGGGACGGCGATTTTCTTGCCAATGCCTATTTGGGTAATGTGGGCAATTTGGATATGGGTTTTAGAATGGTCAATTGGTTAATTCATGATGACCAATTTATCGGTATCCCCGCCAAAACCAGCACCGATAAAAGCCTGCAACTAAGTGGGCTGGCTTTGGGGGCAATGGCTTTTGGCTTTTTAATTATTATGCCGGTGCTATTGTTCGGCGCAGGTTTGTGGATATGGTTTTGCCGTAGGCGGCACTAAACATCATCCAATCCGACAAGCTTTAAAGCCGCCGCATAAAGCTTCAGGTCATATTCATTGAGCTGGCTTAGTTTTTTTTCAACTTCATCGGGTATACCCGTATCGGTGCAGGTTAGTTTTGGCAATCTTTCGGGAAACAGCGAACGGTCCAAATCGAGCTGTTGGCATAGGCGATCCAAACTCAGTTCAGGCTGTTCTTCTATACCGATAAACATAAAATGCTCGGTCAAATTAGCGATCGCTTGATTAAGCATAGCCTCGTTGCATTGACCAAACGGGGCATCAATACCTGAAATGCGCCGCACATAACAATTATCAAGCAATATATGCCCTGCCGCCAGGATGTCATTGATGTCATCAGACTGTCCGTGCAGCGCCGCATTGTCTGCAAATTGGCAAGCATGGCGGTAACAACGCTGCAATGGGGCCGCAAGCCAAACCAGATAATGGGCTTGCTCACGTTTTAACAGGTTATGGCAACCAAAGAAATAATTACCATACAGTAATTTTCTTTGCAAATAAATCGGGCTAAAATTAACAGCATTGTGCAGACCCGCACCGTTCATCGCCGGAAAAACTAATAGGCATTTACCCAAGGCCGCCTGTTGCACATAGTGCCTAAGCGTACTATGGACAGTCCATGGTATGTCCAAAAATATCCTTTGTCTAGTAGGCATGGCATTTGCCAGCACTTTAGGCAATTTATCTTCTATAAATTGATAAAAAGAAATTTTATCTATTGAATAACTGGTGAAACCCAATTCATCGCTGGATTGGAATGATGGCAATGCCATGTGTTTGTCTGGCCTATCGTCCAAGTGCTGGTCTTGGACATAGTGTTGGGGCAATAAATAAACATGGTTATTGGGATGGATTTGCAATTCTTTTTTTATCGACAAGGCGGCCAATTTGTTGCTGGCATGGCAAAACCCCGGCTTCCCTAATAGACGCGACACATGCAATGAACCCGATGAAAAGTTGGTGATGAAAAAATCAATTTTATTGCCGACATACAGCTTGGTATCAGTGGTTTTGCCAACAACAGAATAGCTTTTGATGGCGGGGTTTAGCCGATTAATAATTTTATCAACGATAAAGTGATCTTTTCTGGCTTCTATTTTTGATCGGATGGAGGGCGTCAGGGGCAGCGTCCAGCCATCGAATACCACGCCTAGCTTAGGATATTTACCATTGAGTTGGTTCAATATATGGGCGTAGCCTTCAACCTGTTCCAACCAGCAACGTTTTTGTCCTTCCACGCCTATCCAAACCAAAGGGTAGCAGGATGCAAGTTGACCGGCCAATTGCACCGCTTCTGCACTAGGGGCGGACATGATTTTATCCACTAAAAAAGTATCGGCCATTTCGTACCGGTATTTATTTTGCGACAACGGCCGGTGCAAACCGATATGAACCGCAAACCGATTGTTTTTTAATGTTTGTTTGTCAATTTCTTTACTGTCCAACACAACATAGCCAGGTGTTTGCAAAATACCGCCCAAGTCCAAATAATCATGGTTGGTACGTGCCACTATCCGTGGTATTTGCCGGTATATTAAGTTGTTACGGTATATTTCCAGCAGAATAGGCCATATGTCATAGTAGAAGTGGCCCGGTCTGACATGAGATACAATAATGCCATAAAACAGATTGGCGGAACTGGCATAGACGATATTTTTTGCAAAATCCGTAAGTAGTTTTTGCTGCAATTGCCTGATATGACGACTTTGTAAGTAACCGAAACCGATAACAATATTTTCCAGTGGAAAATAAATGCCGTCTGCCGAGGAAATGCGCTGCATTAAGAAAAAAGAGCTATTGCCATCGGTAAACCGCAGACAATTCAGCCCCATACCGACCTCATAACTTTCATGGCAATAGGCCAATTCACCTGAAAAGGGACTAGGCAGGCTGAGTTGGTTATGAATGGCTTTTTCGGCCAAATCCATGGCCAGATTTTCAGACGAACAACGGGCAATCAGCCGTTTAATATAAGGGGCATAGGCCACTAAGGCAGGATGCTTAATGGCTTCCATGGGAGCCAACAGGGCTGGCATGGCCGGAAAAACCGGCTGCCTATGCAAGGCAATGAAAGAATGGAAAAAATATTTTCTAACCGAGTTGATATGTAGTGATTTTATTTTTTTATGTTGGTTAGTAAAAAAATAATAAAGCGCTTCCGCCACACAATCTTTCAACCCCTCGCCTTTATTATCAAATAATTGCAAATAGCTGGCTTGGGCAGGAAAAACGGTTCGTTTAAACACTTCCAACGGGGCACTGGCTTCGGTTAAATAGGCCGCGCCAAGGTCACTACTGGTCGGCATAAAATGATGAAGGGGTATGTGGCTTAACCAAGCAAGCCTTTGGCAATATCCTTTTTAATGTCTTCGATATTTTCTAGCCCCACCGATATCCGTATCAAGCCGTCTTTAATACCCGCCATTTGTCGGGCTTCCGACGATAATCTACCGTGTGTGGTAGTGGCAGGATGGGTGATGGTGGTCTTGCTGTCCCCCAAGTTGGCAGTGATGGAGATCATTTCTGTCGCATCAATTAACCGCCAAGCGGATTCCTTGCCACCAGCCAACTCAAAACTGACAATGCCGCCAAAGTGGCTTTGCTGGCGTTTCGCCAGCTCATGTTGTTCATGAGAACCCAACCCAGGATAGTGGACTTTGGCAACGTTGTTTTGCTGCTCCAACCATTGGGCCAAGGCAAACGCATTGTCGCAGTGCGCTTTCATGCGGATAGCCAAGGTTTCCAAGCCTGATAAAAATATCCAAGCGTTAAAAGGGCTTAGGGTGGCACCACCAGTACGCAAATAAGGGTATATATGCTGTTCTATAATATCATTACTGGCCACTACCGCTCCGCCCAAGCAACGGCCTTGACCGTCAATGTATTTGGTGGCGGAATGGACGACGATATCAGCACCTAAGTCGAGCGGCTTTTGCAAAATAGGTGTGCAAAAACAATTGTCCACTATCAACAAGCAACCGTGTGCATGGGCAATATCAGCCAATACCTTAATATCGGCAATTTCGGTCAGCGGGTTGGAGGGTGTTTCCAGAAACAAAAAGCGGGTGTTCGGTTTAATGGCGGCCTGCCAAGCCGCTACGTCAATCAAATCGACAAAATCTGTTGTTACGCCGAATTTCCCCAAGTAGTTTTGGAACAGCAATACGGTGTTGCCAAACACCCCCCGCGAGCAAAGCACATGATCGCCGGCCTTCAGCAAGCCTATGGCCACTGCCATAATGGCTGCCATGCCAGAGGCAAAGGCCAAACAGCGTTCACCCTGCTCCATCATCGCTAGGCGTTGCTGAAAAGCATCGACAGTTGGATTGGTGAATCGGGAATAGATATTGCCCGGAATTTTCCCGGTAAATCGCAGGGCAGCTTCTTCCGCACTGTTAAATACATAGCTGGAGGTGGTGAAGATAGGCACACTATGTTCGCCCTCTTGGGTGCGTCGATGCCCTGCCCTGATCGCTTGGGTTTCCGGTAAATAAGTGTTCCAATCAGTGTCTGTCATGTTATTGCTCATAATGGCGTGTCAAATGCTTAAGTGTTGCCGGATGAATCCAAAGGTAATGGCAACTATCTCGCTAAAATCAATCGCAGTTTTGCATTTCAATGATAAAGCTTTCCGAATTGCGGGTATTTTGCGCGCTATCGTTGCGTAATGCTTCTATCCGCTCAAGATAATCGGCGTCCACATCACCTGTTATGTAGTGTTGGCTGAAGCATGAGGTGTCAAAATGGCGTATCTCGGGGTTGCCCTTACCCACCGCTGCAATTAAATCGTCCAAGTCTTGGTAGATCAACCGGTCGGCACCAATCGCAGTGCAGACTTCTTGTTCAGTGCGCTCATGGGCAATCAATTCGTTTGCAGCAGGCATGTCGATGCCATATACATTAGGGTAGCGCACTGGCGGTGCGGCGGAAGCGAAGTAGACTTTTTTGGCCCCCTTATCCCGTGCCATTTGTATAATTTGTTCAGATGTTGTGCCTCTAACCACAGAATCATCAACTAACAGCACATTTTTACCTTCAAATTCCAGACCAATGGCATTGAGTTTTTGACGCACTGATTTTTCGCGCATTTTTTGCCCCGGCATAATGAAAGTGCGCCCTATGTAGCGGTTTTTCATAAAGCCTTCACGAAATTTCACGCCGAGGATATTGGCCATTTGCAACGCGGCGGTGCGGCTGGTGTCGGGTATCGGGATAACCACGTCAATATCATGGTCAGGCCATATCCTGAGCACCTTTTCCGCCAGTTTTGTACCCATACGGAGGCGGGCTTTGTAAACCGATATATTGTCTATGATGGAATCTGGACGAGCAAAATACACGTATTCGAAAATGCATGGGCAAAGATCGGGGCTATCGCTACATTGCTGGCTATGCAAAACCCCGGATTCTTCGATAAATATGGCTTCCCCCGGCGCGATGTCACGGATAAGATTGAATCCCAAAACATCCAAAGCAACGCTTTCTGAAGCAATCATGAATTCATGGCCCTCTTTGCTGTCGCGTTGCCCGAACACCACGGGCCGGATGCCGTGCGGATCGCGGAAACCCAATATTCCAAAACCGGCAATCATCACCACCACTGCATAAGCACCCCGACAACGCCGATGCACCCCTTTGACCGCTTCAAAAACATCATCGACACTTAAATGCAGCTTGCCCAAACTTTGCAGTTCGTGGGCAAAGACGTTCAATAACACCTCTGAGTCAGAATCAGTATTGATGTGGCGCAAATCTTGAATAAACAGTGCTTCTTTAAGTTCTTCAGTATTCGTTAAATTGCCATTGTGCGCCAAGGTCAACCCAAAAGGCGAGTTTACATAAAAAGGTTGCGCTTCTGCCGAACTGGTGCAGCCAGCAGTTGGGTAACGCACATGGGCAATACCCATGTTGCCGCGCAGCTTCATCATTTGTGCATTGGTGAACACATCACGGGTCAGCCCAGTATCCTTGCGTAAATGCAGGCGTCCGTTTTCACAAGTGACAATGCCGGCCGCATCTTGTCCTCTATGCTGCAAGACGGTCAGTGCATCGTAGAGTTCTTGGTTGACTGTCTGATGGGAAACAATAGCAGCTATACCGCACATCGGTTAATTGACCTGTTAATGATAGTTGTTAACGAAAATGGGCAACAATGCCAATTCAGAAGGAAAATAGTGATAATAGTAGCTTACAAAAGAGGCAACCGTTTGCCGCGCATCCAGGCGACAACGTCGGAAAACTTGGACAAGCTGATGGGAAACAACCTTAAATTAGCGGGCATAACACCTTGGTGCACCAGTAACAACTGCTATCCTAGCGGCTAAACCGGACTGTTTTGAGATGCCAAGTATCCCTACATAACCAAGGGATCACTCTGAAAAAACTCTTTGTCCAACAGAAACCACGCGGCATTCAGCTAAGCCGTAATCACTCCGGTAAAAGCATATTTTGAACGTTTAACTGATCCAATTTTTGTTTCAAGAGCAATGCCTGTTTTTTATCAAGATGTTCGCCCACTTTAAGCCGATATAATGAGTTTTTGTTTTCCATTGCCACCGGGAGGCTTTGATTTTTTAATGTTTCCAGCAGTGCCAAAGCATTTTCTTTTTTACTGAAGCTGCCCGCCTGAATATACCAACGCGAAGAGCCAGAAGCTATCTTGGTTTTCGTGGCAGGAGGTTTTTCCAACGCGGCATCTTTCGCCGCGTAATTCTCGGCGGGGAATGCTTTTGACTTGGCCTTCAGCTGATCGCCGTGTTTTTTCGCGCCCGCCTCGGCACTGTTGCCCAATTTGTCGTTAGTCGTATTTCTTTTCTGGTCTGAGTGTTGCGACATGAAGGGGTCTGCAGTGTCAAATGGATCCGTTTCATCAACTACCCCAGTGTCAAGTGCCGCCTTGCTGGTGTTTTCATCGTCGCGCACACGCCGATCAAGCCTATCGCCTGAACTGGGTAATGGCTCAGTTTGAAGTCCCTTATCAAGCCTTGACAGCTGGTTCTGATCAGCTAAATAAGGGGTCACCACATCATCTGATTTGTCTGGCAGGGAATCGTTAACTTCCACTACGTTGGCCGGGTTATTAGGTATGGGCAATTGGCTGACCATTTGCCCGCTGTTATCGATGGGGTCATCAAATAACATTGGGATAAAAATGGCCGCCAATGCCGTTATCACTACGGCTGCCACTACTTGTTGGCTAAGTTCTTGATTCATTTTAACAAACCACCTTGTTCGAAATCACTCAAACATTCAGATATGAGAAAGAAAGAGCCGAAAACCAACAGAAGCTCCCCAAGCTGCGCCCGTCTTTTTGCCGCCCGAAACGCATCGGCAAAACCATCGAAGCCAAAGAATACCTTTAGCGTAGCGGTTTGTAAAAAAATATCACGCATGGCCTGTTCGGACACTGCCCTTGGATTATTAAGCGGAACAAAATACCAGTCCTCAACGAGTGGATTAATAGTTTCCACAACACCTGCAATATCCTTGTCCTTCATCATCGAAAAAATAGCGTGTATTTTTCGGTTTTGAAAATGGCTTTTTAAGTGTTCCGCCAAAGTGGCCACTGCCTCAGGGTTGTGTCCGACATCCAACAAAACGGCAACATCACCCTCAAACAATTGAAAGCGCCCTGCCAATGAGGTGTTTACCAAGCCTTGTTTAATGGCACTGATAGTGACTGGCAACCGGGCTTGTAATTGATCTATAGCCGTCAACACACTTGCTGCATTGCGGTATTGATGCCGACCTGACAATGCGGGGGACGGTAAGCCCATAACACTATGCCCTTGGCAATGCCATTGCCAGCCTTGGTCATTTTGACTGTAGCTAAAATCCTTATCTATAAAAAAGGCTCTTGCCTGGGTCTCTGCGACACAATCGATAATAGATTGTGGCGGATCAGGCTCACCAATTATGGCTGGTATATGGCTTCTAAATATGCCGGATTTTTCCCTGCCAATTGAGTCGCGGTTAGTGCCTAGCCAGTTGACATGGTCAATGCCTATGCTGGAAATAATGGCGACATCGGCATCGACAATATTGACCGCATCCAAACGGCCCCCCAAGCCAACTTCCAGTATTTGGATATCCAAAGCAGCCCGGTTGAAGATATCCAAGGCCGCCAAAGTGCCAAATTCAAAATAGCTTAATGAAATCTCGCCGCGTACCGACTCAATGCGCTCAAAAGCTTCGCAGATCATTTCATCCGTGACAAGCTGACCGTTAATTTTTATCCGCTCGTTGTATCTAAGGATATGCGGTGATGTATATGCGCCTACGCGGTAGCCTTGTTGGCAATAGATTGACTCCAAATAGGCTACACATGAGCCTTTTCCATTAGTGCCGGCGACAGTGATGGTCACCGGTTTACTGTGGCATGGATTAAGGGCCGAATAAACGCTTTCGACCCTATCCAATCCCAAATCAATGGCCAACGGGTGCAAAGTCTCTTGCCAACTCAGCCAGCCTTGTATTGAGTCAAAATGCATCGTTTAGTTGGACACCAACAATTCTTCACCTACCGTCTCGACAGCTTCTTGAGTTGTAACAACCACCGCTGGTTTATTGGCTGAAGTCATCATGGCCAGTATTTCGGCGATCTTATCACGCATGTCGCGCCGGTCAATAATCATGTCAATAGCCCCATGTTCCTGCAAGAACTCACTGCGTTGGAAGCCTTCCGGCAATTTTTCACGCACCGTTTGTTCTATCACGCGTGGGCCGGCAAAGCCTATCAGCGCATTGGGTTCGGCAACATTAATATCGCCCAGCATAGCCAAACTGGCAGATACGCCACCCATGGTCGGATCAGTCATAATGGAAATGAACGGGATGCCGTTATCGGACAGCTTGGTCAGTGCCGCACTGGTTTTGGCCATTTGGAACAATGAAAACAAGGATTCTTGCATTCTGGCACCACCGCTGGCACTAAATACCAGATACGGAACACCCAACTCCAAGCTTTTATTGACGCCGCGCACAAAACGTTCACCCACAACCGAACCCATCGACCCGCCCATAAAATTGAAATCAAATGCCGCAACCACCACATCTTGGCCTTTCAATTGGCCTTTCATGACCACTAAGGCATCAGTTTCTTTGGTTTGCTTTTGTGCCGCTGCCAACCTGTCCTTATATTTTTTTATGTCTTTGAATTTCAGAGGGTCAACAGGCCTGATATTTTTGCCTATTTCTGTACGCGTACCCTCGTCCAAGAACATATCAAGCCTTGCCCGGGCTGAAATGCGCATGTGGTGGCTACATTTAGGGCAAACACTGTAATTTTTTTCCAGCTCGGAATTATACAAAATGGCATTGCATTGGCTGCACTTGCTCCACAAGCCTTCTGGCACTGTTGCCTTTTTCATGGAGGCTTCGGTTTTGATAAAAGCAGGGCGTAGTTTTTCTAACCAACTCATTTTTAAGCTCCAAAGGTGTCCATCGCCAAGCGCATGGAAGCTAACAACTCTATAATTTCTTGTTTGGCCTGTTCCGGGCTATCGAGATTCCCTTCAATTTTACTGATCAAAGCACTGCCAACCACCACACCATCAGCCAAATCGGCAATAGTTTTGGCGGTAGCGGCATCTTTAACGCCAAAACCAACAGCCACCGGCAATCCGGTATGAGCGCGTAATTCCGCAACTTTCGTTTGCACACTGGCAATATCCAAATGCCCCGCCCCTGTCACGCCTTTCAACGAAACGTAGTACAAGTAGCCGCTGCCCACAGTATCCATTTTCTGGATACGCACAACACTGCTGTTCGGTGCCAACAAGAAGATCGGGTCAATATCACGCGCCTTCAACAGCTCAGCGCAATGTGCGCCTTCTTCAGGCGGCAAATCAACCGTCAAAACCCCATCAATGCCGGCACGCTGCGCCGCATTGGCAAACTCTTCATAACCCATCGCCTCGATAGGGTTCAAATAGCCCATTAACACTAAAGGGGTTGTTGGGTTGGTGCGGCGGAATTCCATAGCCAGCGACAAGGTTCGACGCAGGCTCATTTTGTGTCCTAAAGCACGTTCGCTGGCACGCTGGATCACTGGGCCATCAGCCATAGGATCAGAAAAAGGCACGCCCAATTCAATGATGTCCACACCTGCTGTAACCATCGCATGCATCAGCGGCACGGTGAACTCGGGATAAGGGTCGCCCGCCGTAATGAACGGGATCAGTGCTTTGCTGCCTGATTTGGCCAAAGCTTCAAAGGTAGTGGCTAATCGGCTCACAATTCTATTCCTTCACGTTTTGCCATAGTTTGCATGTCCTTGTCGCCGCGACCGGATAAGTTAACAATAATGGTTTGCTCTGGTTGCAGGGTAGGCGCGAGTTTCATGGTGTAAGCCATAGCATGGCTGGATTCCAACGCGGGTATGATGCCTTCCATGCGGGTCAGTGCGTAAAAGCCTTCTAAGGCTTCGTTGTCGGTGATGCTGACATACTGGGCACGCCCTGTATCTTTCAGCCAAGCGTGTTCGGGGCCTACGCCGGGATAATCCAAGCCAGCGGAAATTGAATGGGTTTCAATAATTTCACCATCGTCATCCGCCATAAGATAAGTGCGGTTGCCATGCAGCACACCGGGACGACCGGCCGACAAAGGCGCGGAATGTCGCCCCGTTTCGATACCGTCACCTGCCGCCTCAACGCCGTACAGGGCTACTTGGGCATCATCAATAAAGGGGTGGAAAAGCCCAATGGCGTTTGAGCCACCACCCACACAAGCCACCAAAGCATCGGGTAATTTGCCGGTCGCCTCCAAGCATTGCTGTTTGGCTTCACGCCCAATAATGGCTTGAAAATCACGCACCATGGCTGGATAAGGGTGGGGGCCAGCCACTGTGCCAATGATATAGAAGGTGTTGTCAACGTTGGTCACCCAATCCCGCAAAGCCTCATTCAATGCATCTTTCAATGTTTTTGAACCGGATTCAACAGCTACCACGGTTGCACCCAACAGTTTCATACGATACACGTTTAGCGATTGCCTCGCAACATCAACAGCCCCCATGTAAACCACGCATTCCAACCCCAGACGTGCAGCCACTGTGGCGGTTGCCACGCCGTGCTGGCCGGCGCCTGTCTCTGCAATAATACGGGTTTTGCCCATACGCTTGGCCAACAATGCCTGACCCACAGTGTTATTGATTTTGTGCGAACCGGTGTGGTTCAAATCTTCGCGTTTCAAGTAAATTTGCGCCCCCCCCAATTCGCGGCTCCAGCGTTCGGCATGGTATAGTGGCGAGGGACGACCCACATAATATTGCAAGTCTTTGTCAAGCTCGGCGATAAAATCAGCATCACCCAAATAGTGTTGGTAGGCAGCATTGAGTTCTTGAATGGGCGGTATCAACGTTTCGGCAACAAACATGCCGCCGTAAGGGCCAAAATGTCCGCGTACATCCGGCATGGTGTAATTTTCTGTCATAGTGTTATCGTATCCTCTTGCATAACTTCCATTATAAACGCACGCATTTTTTGCGTGTCTTTAATACCTTTACTGGCTTCTACGCCACTACTGACATCCAGCGCGTATGGCCTGACCGCTGTGATGGCCGCCTTGGCATTGCCGCAGTCCAATCCACCTGCCAGAATGATGGGCAAGCGACAGTCATTCGGGATTAAATCCCAATCAAAACGCACGCCGCTCCCCCCTTTGGCATGGGCATGGTAGGCATCCAGCAACAAACCATCGGCATCGTAGTAGTCTTGTGCAAGCTGATGCACATCAACACCGGCTTGCATCCTGACTGCCTTGATATAGCGCTTGCCAAAGCTACGGCAATAGTCGGGCGTTTCATCGCCGTGAAATTGTAGGCAATCTATAGGCACATTCGCCATCACCTCATATATCTCGGCGGCTTGTGCATCAACAAACAAACCGACCACTGTGGTAAATGCAGGCAATGCGCCAACAATCCCCATTGCCGTGCTAATTTCTATATGGCGTGGACTAGGCGGATAAAACACCAAGCCAATGGCATCAACCCCTAGGCGAGCCGCATTTAACGCATCTTGGGTACGGGTAAAACCGCAAATTTTAACGCGAGTTCGCATAACTGACTAGGTAAATTCCAGAAAAAACCAATGCGGTAGATTAACACAAAATCGGGTGGTCATTTCACCGGACATGACAAAACGCGTCGATATCGTCTATCCAGTAGCGGGCTGTTAATTTTGTGCCATGCAGGGATGATAAGCCCATAAACTGTAGCCTAAGCCAAATAATCACCGGATGGGATGTGCGTCAAAGGATTGGTGTCCCAATTGTAAAGATAAACCCAAGCCATCATGGCCTGACCATTTTGCCCATAAACAAGGTGCTGCGTGCGGATATATTCATGAGGTTTTGGAAAGCTGTCCGTACACTCCTCATACGTATCCAAGCGCCTGAATGTAGCTGCACTATCATTGATTGCGTAAATCTCACCCAGCACCCGATCATTCGCATTTTCTGAAAGTACAGCACCCGGATAGCCGCCTGCTTCATATAATTTGCCACACAAATAACCCTTGCAAAGCCATTGCCAATCCTTAGCAAACGCCCGGTGGTATTGGCTTAGGTGCTGTTTTCGTAAAGTCCCGTAGACAAACAGCAAAGCGGTCGCCCCATTATTATCAGGTTCAATCACTGAGCAGCTTTTCCGCCTGCAAATCGGCATGGTAGGAAGACCGCACCATCGGCGCACTGGCAACTTGCTTGAAACCCAATTGTTGGGCAATTACACCGTATCGGGTAAATTCTTCCGGAGTCACATAACACTGCACAGGCAAATGCGCTTTGCTGGGTTGCAAATATTGCCCTAGTGTCAGCATTGAACAGCCGTGTGCCAGCAAATCTTTCATAACTTGGTGGACTTCTTCAGCGGTTTCGCCAATGCCTAGCATCAGGCCTGACTTTGTCGGCACCTCGGGCTGCGCCTGTTGGAAACGCTGCAACAAATTCAGTGAACTTTGGTAATCAGCTCCCGGCCTGGCTTGTGGGTATAGCCGAGGGACAGTTTCCAGATTATGGTTGAACACATCACACGGCTGTTCAGCCAGAATGGTGACTGCTTTATCCAGGCGTCCCCGAAAGTCAGGCACTAAAATTTCAATTTTTGTAGCCGGTGACAGTTCACGGGTTCGTTTTATGCATTCTGCAAAATGGCCGGCCCCGCCGTCACGCAAATCATCACGGTCAACCGAGGTGATCACTACATATTTTAAAGCCAAGGTTTTTATGGCTTCGGCAAGATGTTGCGGTTCGTTGCTGTCTAAGGGCAGCGGTTTACCGTGGGCAACATCGCAAAATGGGCAGCGGCGGGTACATAAGTCACCCATAATCATAAAAGTGGCCGTACCATGACTGAAACATTCGCCCAAATTGGGACAGGCTGCTTCTTCACAGACCGTATGTAAGCTGTGTTCGCGCAATAGCTGCTTAATGCGGGTGACTTCGTCATTAGCCCCCAGTTTTACCCGTATCCAATCCGGCTTACGTAATGCTGTTTGTGGTTGTTCAACTTTAATGGGAATACGTGCCAATTTTTCGGCACTGCGCTGATGGGAATCTGGGGTTGCTCGGGAAGGGGCTTGATAACTCATGGCTGTATTGTCGTAATGATAGTGTGGATGATACGGTCGGCGAGTTCGGTATTGTTTATCCTAACCCCCAAATCCGCCAATTGCGTGACTTCCAGCCCGGCATAGCCGCATGGGTTAATCCCCAAAAAAGGCTGCAAGTCCATTTGATTATTAAGGCTTAAACCGTGGTAGCTGCAATGATTTTTAATCCTTAGCCCAATAGAACCGATTTTTTTGCTGTTGACATAAACACCCGGCGCA